>MEKR01000120.1 GCA_001767035.1 Acidobacteria bacterium RIFCSPLOWO2_02_FULL_61_28 | reverse complement strand
TCCAAAAAAAGGCTCGCTTCGTTCGCGTGACCTCTGCCGGACTGCGCGAAAGCCACGTCCACGACGTCATCATCACCAAGGAAGCTCCGAACTATCGCTTGGATTAAACGCCAGCCTCCCCGCGCTTACCCCAACCGCCTCCCGCCGCGCTCGCATGCGAAAAGCGACTGCTCCCCCGGCAACCCGTTTCCAATTCTTGGACTGGGTCCGAGGCACGTTCGTCTTGCTCATGGTGGAGGGTCATACGTTCCGCGCCTTGCTCGATCCCTCCCTCAAGGCCGGCGCCGTTTACCAATTTCATGAATTGATCCACAACCTGCCGGGTCCGGCATTTTTGTTCGCTTCCGGAGCCGCTTTCGGGTTTTCCGCATTCGCCCACTGGGATGAATATCAAAGATGGAGCAAGAAATGTCGCCAGCGTCTCCTCCGGTTGCTGGTTGTGCTGGTCCTCGGCTACCTGCTGCATCTGACTTACTTCTCGCTGGGACGGACCCTATTTGAAAGCACGGCCAGCCAACTTTCCTTTCTGCTCAGCATGAACATCCTCCAGTGCATCGCCTACAGCGCCCTGCTGCTGCAGTTTCTGGTCATGATCCTGCCGGGTCAGAAATGGTTCCTTCCTGCCTGCCTGGCGGCGACGGCGGCCGTCGGGCTGGCGACCCCCGTGGTTTGGGCCGCCGCGCAGCGCCTCCCCTGGTGGCTGGGCACGCAAGCCGGCGGAAACTGGGGATCGTATTTCCCTCTCTTTCCGAATGCCGGTTTTGCATTTGCAGGGGCGGCGTGGGGATACCTTTACGTGTCCGCGCGGGAAAAAGCAGAAGAGAGCCGCTTCCTGCGACGGACCGGCCAGGTTTGCGCGGCGTTGGTCTTGGGAAACGTAGCGGCGGCGTTCCTGCCCGTTCCACCCCTCTACTCCGATTTCTGGCACACGGGTCCGCCCTTCTTCTTCCTGCGCGCGGCTCTGCTCGGGCTCATGATGGCTGGTTTTCGTCTGGCGGAACTTCGATTTCGAGCGCGTGCGGGGACCTTAGCCCTGCTCGGCAGAGAATCCCTGTTGGTGTACGTTGGTCATCTGATGATTCTGCACGGATCGGCCCTGAACCCGGACACCAACTTGGTGAAACTCTTCGGAACCGCGCGCCCGGCGATGGACGTTGCGCTCATTTTGCTCCTCCTGGCAGGAACAATGACCGCACTTAGCTTCATCTGGAGCCGACTGAAGGAACAAGACGCATGGCGAGCGAGAGGAATGCGGTGGAGTCTGGCGGGCTATTTGGTTTATCGGTTCGTGAGCGGATGAAAGGACGATTTGGTCTGCTGTCGCGAAAGCCCGGGCTTCTTATTTTTTCCCTTCGGCTTTCTTCTTCTTCTCGGGCGCTTTTTCTTTGAGTTCGCTGCCGACCAGTTCGACCAGAGCCATATCGGCTCCGTCGCCGGCGCGCCAGCCGAGATGCGTGATCCGGACATAGCCGCCGTTGCGGCCCATGAATCGGGCGGAGAGCGTGTCGAAGACTTTCTTGACCGAGGCCGGAGTTTCCAGGAACGCGGCGGCCTGGCGGCGGGCGTGAAGCGTTTCGGCTTTCCCCAGCGTAATCATCTTTTCAGCCAGGGGACGCAGGGCCTTCGCTTTGGCGACGGTTGTCACCATGCGTTCCCGCTCGATCAGCGAGGTCACCAGGTTTCGGAGCAAGGCGCGCCGGTGGCTGGTGTTGCGCCCGAGCTTCCATCCGGCATTCAAGTGTCGCATCGTTCCTGTTTCTCCGCTTCCACTCCCGTGGGCAAAGCCGCCGGCCCGGCGCTAGAGTTCCCGGCTGGGGATGGCCGGCAGGAGGTTGCCTCGTTCATCGAAGCGCATTCCTAACGACAGGCCCATGGTCTGGAGGATTTCCTTGATCTCGTTGAGCGATTTGCGGCCGAAGTTCTTGGTCCGCAACATCTCCTGCTCGCTCTTCTGCACCAGTTCGCCGATCGTTTGGATGCTGGCGTTCTTGAGGCAGTTGTAGGAGCGGACCGAAAGCTCCAGCTCCTCGACGGAGCGGTTCAAGTTGTCGTTGCGGATCTCGATCGCCTGTTCCGGAGCTTCGTCAAACGACGGGATTCGTTCTTCAAAGTTGATGAAGATGGCCATGTGATCCTTGAGCAGCTTCGCCGCCAGGCCGATCGAGTCCTGCGGGGAGACGGAGCCGTTGGTCCACACTTTCAGCGTCAGCTTGTCGTAGTCGGTCATCTGGCCCAGGCGCGCGGCGTCCACGATGTAGTTCACCTTGCGCACCGGGGAATGAACCGAATCAATCGGGATGTAGCCGATGGCCAGGTCCTCGTCAAAGTTCCGGTCGGCGCTCACGTATCCGCGCCCGTGCTTGAGGCGCATCTCCATTTGCAGGCGGCCGCCGCTGCTGATGGTGGCGATGGGGACGTTGGGATCGAGCACTTCCAGATTGCCGTCCGATTGAATCTGCGCGGAAGTGACCACCCCGGGCTTTTCTGCGGTCAGGGTCACCGTCCGGGGGCCTTCGCCGTGCATCCGGAAAGGGATCTGCTTCAAGTTGAGAATAATGTCGGTCGCATCTTCGACCACGCCGGGAATCGAGGAGAACTCGTGCAGGACCCCTTCGATCTTGACGGCCGTGATCGCGGCGCCTTCGATCGAAGACAACAGAATTCGTCGCAGCGCGTTTCCGATCGTGCTCCCGAAGCCGCGCTCAAAGGGCTGCGCGGAAAACTCCCCGTATGTGGCGGTCAAGGTTTCCAAGTTGCAAGCTAACCGCTTTGGTTTTTGAAAACCCCTCCATAGCATCGTACTTGTCTCCTCCCCAAATCCGGTGGCGGTCCGTCCGGCAGGCGAAATGGAACGCGCGCCGGGAACGTCCGCCCCGATTCCCTACTTCGAATACAACTCCACGATCAATTGTTCCTGAATCGGCAGCGCGATCTCTTGCCGTTGCGGATTGGACAAAATCTTGGCGCGCAGGTTCGCCCGATCCAACTCGATCCAGCCCGGCACGGCCTGATGGCCGGTGGACTCGCGGTTCGCCAGCAGCGCCGGCATCTCCCGGCTCCCGACGCGGACTTCGACGAGTTCTCCCGGCTTGACCAGATACGACGGAATGTTCACCTTGCGGCCGTTGACCTGGAAGTGGCCGTGCCGCACAAACTGCCGCCCCTGGGCGCGGGACGTTGCCAGGCCCATGCGATAGACGACGTTGTCGAGCCGGCGCTCCAAGAACTGGAGCAAGAGCTGGCCGGTGATTCCCTTGCTGACCGCGGCTTTTTCAAAATAGCGCCGGAACTGGTCCTCCAGGATTCCGTAAATCCGCCGCAGCTTCTGCTTTTCGCGGAGCTGCAACCCGTAGCCGAGCATACGGGGCCGGCGTTCCTTGCCGTGCTGACCCGGCGGGAAGTTGCGCCGCTCGATGGCGCACTTATCCGTCTGGCAGCGCTCGCCTTTCAGGAACAGCTTCATGCCCTCCCGCCGGCAGAGCCGGCAAACCGGATCGTGGTATCTAGCCAATCGTCCTCCTCATTGGGCTCCTCACGTCGCTGCTCACTTCGTCGCAGCTCCTCCCAGCCCTGTCGCCTGCCTCAGACCCGTCGCCGTTTCGGGGGGCGGCAGCCGTTATGGGGGATGGGCGTTGCGTCTCTGATGGTCCTGACCTCCAAGCCGGCGGAAGCCAGCGCGCGGATCGCCGACTCGCGGCCCGACCCGGGACCCTTCACCCGCACCTCCACGGACCGCATTCCGTGATCCCGCGCCGCGTTGGCCGCATGTTGGGCCGCCTGCTGCGCCGCAAACGGCGTCCCCTTCCGCGACCCCCGGAATCCCAGCGATCCCGAACTGGACCAGGAAACCACATTCCCGTTCGTGTCCGAGATCGTGACGATGGTATTGTTAAACGTCGCCTGAATATGCACGATTCCCACGGGGATGTGCTTTTTCTCTTTCTTCTTGAAGGTCTTCTTCTTGCCCGTTTTTGCCGGCGGCTTTGCCATTCGCTCTCCGCTTGGAAGTTAATCGTAGTCGCCGGCTTCGTTCGGGCCGACGGTCTCAGTCTGATTCCGCAGCTTACGTCTTGGAGGCGGCCTTCTTCTTGTTGGCGACGGTTCCCTTGCGCGGCCCTTTGCGGGTGCGCGCGTTGGTATGAGTCCGCTGCCCTCGCACCGGCAGATTCCGCCGATGGCGGGCGCCGCGATAAGCCCCCACCTCGATGAGCCGCCGGACATTCATCGTAATTTCCTTGCGCAACTCGCCCTCGACGGCCCCTTCCTCTTCGAGGATCTTGCGGATGCGCGTAAGTTCCTCGTCGGTCAAATCCCGCACCTTCTTGTTGGGGTCCACGCCCGCCCGATGCAAGATGGAATTGGATCGCGCCCGGCCCACCCCGTAAATGTAGGTCAAGCCGATCTCCGCCCGCTTTTGCACCGGCAAGTCCACTCCCACGATGCGTGCCATACGTCCTCCTTACCCTTGACGCTGCTTGTGCTTCTTAATCACACAGATCACCCGCACCACCCCGCGGCGGTGAATGATCTTGCACTTATCGCAAATTTTCCGAACCGACGCCCGTACTTTCATGATGAACTCTTCGGGTCCCTCTGCTCCGCGCAGAAGCCCTGTCTCACGGTTGAGTCAAAATCCAGGGACCGTTGCTGGTCACGACGACACAATGCTCGAAGTGCGCCGAATAGCCCCCGTCTTCGGTGACGGCGGTCCACTTATCCTCCAAAACTCTTGTTCCCGGCTTTCCGGTATTCACCATCGGCTCAATCGCCAGGACGATTCCTTCCTTCAAGGAGGGGCCATGTCCGGGCGTCCCGTAATTGGGAACTTTGGGGTCCTCGTGCAGTTGAGTTCCGATGCCGTGGCCGACGAAGTCGCGCACGACCGAATAGCCGTGGGATTCGGCGTGCCGCTGGACCGCGGCGGAAACGTCGCCGACGCGGGACCCCACTCGAGCCCGATCAATCGCCCGTTGCAGGGCCTCTTCGGTCACCCGCAGAAGCTGCTGCAGCTCCGGCCGGATGGCTCCGACCGGAACGGTAATCGCCGAGTCGCTGTAGTAGCCTTCCAACTGAACTCCCACGTCAATCTTGAGGATGTCGCCCTCTTTCAAAATCCGTTTCGCCGAAGGGATGCCGTGAACGATTTCATTGTTGATCGAGGTGCAGAGCACGCACGGGTAATTGTACAAACCCTTGAACGCGGGCCGGGCTCCCTGCCGGGCGATGCGCTCCGCGGCAATCGTCTCCAGGTCATAGGTGGAGAGGCCCGGCTCCACCCGAGCCCGCAGTTCCTGCAACAGCTCCCAAACAAGCAGTCCCGCCCGGCGCATTTTTTCGAGCTCGAGCGGCGATTTGCAGATCATCATCGGTCAAAGACCCGCATCAGCTCGTCGGTAATCTGCTCTGGGCTGCGGTCTGCGTTCACCTCATAAAAACGCCCTTCTTTCTTGTAATACTCAATCAGCGGGGCCGTCTGCGCATCATAGGAAGCGAGGCGCTCCCGGATCGCCTCTTCGCGGTCGTCCGGCCTTTGTTCCAAGGAGGCGCCGTCATCATCACAGGCGCTGTCGTTGCGAGGAGGCTGCGAAACGAGGTTGTAAGTCCGCTGGCAGATCGGGCAAATCCTCCGCCCGCTGAGGCGTTTCACTACCTCAGTATAGCTCACGCCCAAGTTTACGACAACCGGGGACTCGCATCCTCTGTGCTGCAACATCTCTTTCAGAGTCTCCGCCTGAGCCCGCGTGCGCGGATACCCATCCAGGAGAAATCCTTTTCCGCAGTCGGGGTCGCGAAAGCGCTGCCGAACCATTTCGTTGACGACATCGTCGCTGACCAATTCCCCGCGATCCATGAACACCTTCGCCAGTAACCCGAGCGGAGTCCCTCTGCCCACGTTCTCGCGAAAGATGTCTCCGGTCGAGATATGGGGAATCTGCAAATACCGTGCCAAAAGCCGGGCCTGAGTTCCTTTCCCCGCTCCCGGAGGTCCCAGAAAAACCACCGTGCCCGTACAATTGCTGTTCCCCCGGCTCATCCCCGATTCTGCCTTCTGGTCCATCCTGATTCCCGGACCGCGCGCCGAAACTCGAAGCCAACTCGAGCGCCCCTCTGGCCCGTTCGATCCGGCCCTTCCCCGTTCAAGCTGCAATGATCTCAGCCTTCCCACCCGCCTTCTCAATCTTTTCCCGGGCGGAGCGGCTGAAATGGTGGGCGGAGATATTCACCGCAACCGACAACTCTCCTTCGCCGAGTATTTTGAGACCATCGTACAACTTCCGAATCAGCCCGCGCTGGAACAGCAGTTCGGGCGAGACGGCGGATTCGCCCAGCACGGCGATCTGCTTCAAATTAACGATCGCGTACCGCTTCCGAAACAGGTTACGAAAACCGCGCTTCGGCAAGCGCCGATGGAGCGGCATCTGACCGCCCTCAAATCCGGCGCGAGACGTTGTGCCGGCTCGGGATCCTTGCCCTTTGTGTCCCCGCGAGGAGGTTTTCCCGTGGCCGCTGCCCATTCCACGGCCCACCCGCTTGCGGGGGTGGCGCTGACCGGCGGGCGGCCGGAGAGAACTCAAATTCATGGACACTCCTCCCGACTCTTACTGCACCACCACTACGAGGTGGGGAATCTTGGCGATCATGCCCCGGATCGAGGGCGTATCGGGACGTTCGACTTCCTGCTGGAGCTTGCGAAAACCCAGCCCGCGCAACACCCGTCGTTGCTTTTCGGGGCAGCCGATGCCGCTGCGCACCCAACGAATTCGGATTGTTCCCGGAAGTTTTTCTCCCATCATCTACCTTCCTCTTCCCGCGCCGCTCCGGAAGCACCAAGCCCCGGAACAGACGTCGGGCCGCTCAGCGGCTCGGCGGCTCCTCCGCTGCTGCCCCGGGAGTTTCCGCAGGCAGCTTCCGTTCCCGGAGCTGTCCCAGCGCCTCCATGGTGGCCCGGATGACATTGTGCGGGTTCGTGGTGCCGAGCGACTTCGCCACCACGTTCTGCACACCGGCGGCCTGGAGAATCGCCCGCACCGGTCCGCCGGCGATCACTCCGGTTCCCTCCGACGCCGGCTTCAACAGCACCTGCCCGGCCCCGTAGTGCCCGAGCACCTTGTGCGGAATCGTGTTTTGGTACCGCGGGATCTTCCGCAGGTTCTTCTTGGCGGCCTCGATGCCTTTTCGGATGGCCGAAGGAACTTCCTTGGCCTTCCCGGTCGCAAAACCCACCACGCCCTGCTCCGGATCGCCGACGACGACCAGGGCGCTGAAACTCAGATTCTTCCCCCCCTTGACGACCTTCGTCACGCGATTGATGGAAACCACCTGGTCCTTGAGTTGGAAGGGGCCGGGGTCAAGGCGTTTGATCTGCAAGCGTTCCTCCGTTAAAACTGTAAGCCGGCCTCTCGGGCGGCATCGGCGAGCGCCTTCACGCGTCCGTGATAGCGGTAGCCGCCGCGATCAAAGGCCACCTGGCGAATGCCTTTCTCGAGCGACCGCTGGGCGATCAGCTTGCCCACTTCCCGCGCTGCGGCGACATTCCCCCCGCCGGGCAAGGGGAAGTCTTTGTCCAGGGAGCTGGCAGCGACGAGAGTGCTCCCCCGGGTGTCATCAACGACCTGCGCGTACACGTGCTGGAGCGATCGGAATACGTTCAGGCGAGGGCGCTCGTCCGTTCCCGCGAGGCCCTTGCGAATCCGCTCATGGACCCGCTTCCGCACCTTGTTCCGAGCAATCGGTGTAAACATCGTTGTGCCTGCCCGTCGGCCTCCTACTTGGCGGTGGCTCCTGCTTTCCCGACTTTCTTCACGAGCACTTCGCCCGCGTACCGAATCCCTTTGTTCTTGTAAGGGTCCGGCGGCCGTAGCGCGCGGATGTTGGCCGCGACCTGGCCGACTTTCTGTTTGTCAATGCCGCTGACCGCGATCCGGGTCTGGCGGTCCACGCTGATCTGGATTCCCTCGGGGATCGGGAACTCGATGGGGTGAGAGTACCCCAGGCTGAACAGGACCGCGGATTTGCCTTTGACCTCGGCCCGATAGCCAATCCCCACAATCTCCAATTCCCGGAGGAAGCCCTGCGTCACGCCGTGCACGTTATTCGCGAGCAAGCTCCGCACCAGCCCATGCCGCGCCGCCAGGGAATCATCCTGGCGCAGCACGAGCAACTGAACGTCCTGGCGTTCCACGCGAATCCCGGCGGGTATGGCGAGCTGCAACTCCCCTTTGGGACCCTTCACCTGGACGGTGTTGTCCTCGATGTTCACCTCCACTTGGGGAGGCACTGCAATCGGTTTCTTTCCTATCCGCGACATCGCAATTTCTCATTCCGGAGAGCCGGACGAGTTCGGTTCTCCGGGCCTACCAGACCTGAAACAAAATCTCTCCCCCGACGCGCAGCTTGCGCGCGCGTTTGGCCGTCATGACACCCCGCGGCGTACTCAGGACGCTGTTTCCTAGTCCGCCTAGTACCGAAGGGACTTCCCGGTAGGAGGCGTACACGCGCCGGCCGGGTTTGGAAACCCGCACCAGGTTGGTGATGGTCGGCTCGTGCTCCGGGCCGTACTTCAAATTGATGCGCAAGGTTTTCTTGCGGCTCTCCTCGGCCACCTTGAAGCTGGTGACATAGCCCTCCTCTTTGAGGATCTTGGCGATCTCCATCTTGAACCGGGAGGACGGCATCTCCACCTTGGGGTGGTGGGCCCGGACCGCGTTGCGAATCCGGGTGATCATGTCGGCAATCGGATCGGTTACATTCATACCGTTATACTATTTCCCTGGCCTTCCCTCGCGCTCGGATCACCAGCTCGACTTGCGCACGCCGGGGATTTCCCCGCGCAGCGCCAACCCGCGAAAGCACAAGCGGCAAAGATTAAACTTCCGCAAGAACCCCCGCGGACGCCCGCACCGCGGGCAGCGATTCCGCTGCCGGACGCGGAACTTCGGTTTCCGGCGCGCTTTGGCCATATGCGAAAGTCTGGACATCGTTCTCCTTGTTCTCCCTCTCGCGGCGGGCCGGCCCGAAGCCAGCCACGCCTCCTCCGTCACGTCGTCCGAAACGGAACTCCCAGGTAGCGCAGCAGGGAGCGCCCCTCCTCGTCGTTCTTGGCGTCGGTGACCAGGGTGATGTTCATCCCCCGGGTTTTGTCCACCTTGGTATAGTCAATCTCGGGGAAGATCAACTGGTCGCGGATGCCGAGCGTGTAATTGCCGCGGCCGTCAAACGCCTTGGTCGGAAGCCCGCGAAAGTCGCGCACGCGCGGCAAGGTGATGTTGACCAGCCGGTCGAGAAACTCATACATGCGCTCCCCGCGCAGCGTCACCGAGCAGCCAATCGGCATGCCCTGGCGCAGCTTGAACTGGGCGATGGACTTGCGGGCGCGATGCACGATCGGCTTCTGCCCGGTGATCCAGCCCAGCTCTTGCGACGCCGCGTCGAGCACCTTCGCGTTCTGCGTGGCCTCCCCGACCCCGATATTCACCACGATTTTCCGCAGCCGCGGAATCGCCATCGGGTTCGTGTAGCTGAACTCTTTCCGCAAGGCGGGCACAATTTCCTTCTGATAGCGTTCCCGCAGGCGACTCATGACGCCGCTCCCCACGTGGAATTGCCGCACTTGCGGCAGACCCGCATCCGGTTGCCGTGCGCGTCTTGCTGCATCTTGGGCCGGATCGGCCCGCAGGTCGGACAGACCAGCATCAGGTTGGAGTAGTGCACCGGACTCTCCCGCTGGGCGATCCCTCCCTTGATGTTCCGGGAGGGGTTCGGGCGCACGTGCTTCTTGACCAGGTTCACGTGCTCGACCAGGACGCGGTTGGTTTCGTGGTTCAGGCTCAGCACGCGGCCCTCCTTGCCCTGGTCCTTTCCCGTGATCACCTTAACCCGGTCCCCTTTCTTGATCCCTAGCATGGCGGCTTACAGCACCTCCGGCGCGAGCGAGACGATCTTCAGGAATTTCTTCTCGCGCAGTTCGCGGGCCACGGGGCCGAAGACGCGCGTCCCGACGGGTTCGCCATCGTCGTTGATGAGCACGGCGGCGTTCTGATCAAAGCGGATGTAGGTGCCGTCGCGCCGGCGGTGTTCCTTGCGGGTGCGCACCACCACCGCCTTGACCACGCTCCCTTTCTTGACGGCGCTGTCGGGAGCGGCTTCCTTGACGTTGGCCGTAATCACGTCTCCCAGGCCGGCGCGGCTCCCGATCGAGCCTCCCAGCGGCAGAATGCACGAGATGCGGCGGGCCCCGGAGTTATCGGCCACCTCGAGAATGGTTCTCATTTGCACCATCGTTGGTTCTCCCTAGCGCATCCCCTTCGTTCAACTTGCGCGCACATTCTTTCGCCCCTCCGGGGCTGCTGCTCGACGATCCCTCTTTTCTCTAGCCCCGGCCTTCAGGCCGGGGGAATCGGCGAAATTGATCTTATAGGCCGTTTTAACGGCCTTCCCTCTTCGGCTTCAGCCCTTGCCGGTCCCGTTTTGCGGGTTCAAGCCCCCTGAAGGGGGCTAAGAAAATCACCGGCTCTTGCAGACCCAGGCGTGAACGCCTGGGCTAGAGAAAAATTCCCCCGTTTATGAATCACCCAGGCTAACGGCCTTCCTCGGGCTGGCTCGGGGCGGCGTCCTCGACGATCCCGGGGAGCGGGACCGCGCGATGGAGAATCTCGGCCAGGCGCCACCGCTTGAGCCGGCTCACCGGACGCGATGCGACGATGCGGACGCGGTCGCCGACCTGGCATTCATTCCGCTCGTCGTGGGCGTGGAATTTCTTGCGCCGGTTCACATACCGTTTATAAAACGGGTGCTGCACGCGGCGCGTGACCTCGACGACGATGCTCTTGTCTCCGGCCCGGCTGACGACCTCACCGACCTGGAGCTTCCGATGCCCCCGGGGTGCCGGGGCGGTCTCACTGGCCATTGGCTTTGCTCCCTTCGGCTTCGCTCAGGGCAAGCAACTCTCTTTCCCGCTGAATCGTCTTGACGCGGGCGATGTTTCTCCGCAAGGTGCGCACCCGGCGCAGCCCTTCGGTCTGCCCGGTAGCAGCCTTGAAGCGCAGCGTCCAAAGACCTTTTTCCATATCCCGCAGATCGGCGTCCAAGCTGGCGTCCGACATTTCCTGGAACTTCGGCCCCTTCATGCTTCCCTCGCGGTTCCCCGGCTGACGAACTTCGTCTTGATGGGCAACTTATGCCCGGCCAGCCGCATCGCCTGCCGCGCCACCTCTTCGGTCACGCCTTCCATCTCGAACATCACCTTGCCGCGCCGCACCACGGCGACCCAGCCTTCGGGGTTTCCTTTCCCCTTTCCCATGCGGGTTTCCGCGGGTTTCTTGGTGATCGGCTTGTCGGGGAACACCCGGATCCAGACCCGGCCGCCGCGTTTGATCGTCCGGGTAATGGCGATGCGGGTGGCTTCGATCTGCCGGTCGGTGATCCAGGCGGTCTCGAGCGCCTTGAGTCCGAAATCCCCAAAGGAGACCTCGGATCCGCGCCAGGCCTGTCCGCAGCGGCGGCCTCGCTGCTGCTTGCGATGCTTCACTTTCTTCGGCATCAACATGGCTTGTCTTGTTCCCTATTCCCTGTTGCCTGTTCCCTATTCCGGATTCCGGATTCAAGATTCCGGATTCGCTACTTACACCGTGCTTCCCGGCGCTTCGCGCCGTTTCTTCGCTTCCAGAATCTCGCCCTTATAAACCCAGGCCTTGACGCCGATGACCCCGTAGGTGGTAAACGCCTCAGAAAATCCGTAATCAATATCCGCCCGGAGGGTTTGGAGCGGCAGACGGCCTTGCAGGTGCCACTCGCTGCGGGCAATTTCGGCCCCGTTCAGTCTCCCGGAGACCCGCACCTTGATCCCCTTCACCCCGAAGCGCACGGCCGAATCCACGGCCTTGCGCACGGCGCGCCGGAAGGCAATCCGCTTCTCCAGTTGCAGGGCGATGGATTCGGAGACCAGTTGCGCGTCCAGCTCCGGTTTATAGACTTCCTGCACGTCCAGGAAAACATCGCGGCTGGTCGCTTTCTGGAGGTCCGCCTTCAGTTTGTCAATCTCCGATCCTTTGCGCCCGATGATGATACCCGGCCGGGCCGTCAGGATCGAAATCCGCAGCTTGTTGGCCATGCGGTCTATCTCGATGGAGGAAATGCCGGCGGCCCGGAGCCGCGCCTTGAGGTCCTTCTTTATCCGCAGGTCTTCATGCAACAACGTGGCGTAGTCGCGCTTGGCAAACCAGCGGGACTTCCACGGCTTGGTGTACCCGAGCCGGAACCCATACGGATGAACCTTCTGTCCCATAACCACTCTCCTGCTTCTCGTTCGCAAAAACCCACGGCACAAAAAACGTGCCGTGGCTACCCCTGCCCTTTTCTCTAGCCCAGGCGTTTACGCCTGGGTTTGAGGTGGCGACCAATTTTTCTTAGCCCCCTTCAGGGGGCTTACCGTCTTTTCGGCTTCAGCCCTTATTTCGATCCGATGGCTCAAATCGCTTTCGGGAAGCCCGCTGAAGCGGGCTCCGTATCCTTCTGACTTTGCCAACCCAGCCCTGAAGGGCTGGGCTAGGAAAAACAACCCGCTTGTTCCCTGCCCACGGCACAAAAAACGTGCCGTGGCTACCCCTTGCCCTAACTGGGGCTGGCGGCGGGCGCCGCAGCAGACGCCACCTTCTCCGCCACCTTGACCACGATGTGGCAAGAGCGGCGCTGGTAGGGGTGGGCCCTGCCCATGGGGGCCGGACGAATCCGTTTGCTGCGCGGGCCGTCATTGGCGTAGGCCTCCGCGACATAGAGCTGATCCACGTCTATGGTCTCGGACTTGCCTTCCGCATTGGCGATGGCCGACCGCAACACTTTCTGCACTTCCTTCGCCACCCGCTTCTTGGTAAAACGCAGCAGGTTGATCGCCGCGCCCGCATCCAGGCCCCGAATCAGGTCGAGAACCGGCCGGGCTTTGCGCGGCGACGTGCGGATGTATTTGGCCTCTGCTCTGGCTTCCATCGTTCTTTCTACCTGCGCTTTCTACCTGTGCTTTCCACCTGCGGCCGCTACGCGGGTTTCGGAGCCGCCGCCGGAGCCGCTCCGGGAGCGGGAGAGGGACCGCCCGTCTTCTCGGCTGCCCTGGCCCCGGAGTGTCCCTTAAAGACCCGCGTGGGCGAAAATTCCCCGAGTTTGTGGCCGACCATGTTCTCGGTGATGTACACGGGAATAAATTTCCTCCCGTTATGAACGGCGATGGTATGCCCGATAAACTCCGGAATCACCGTGGAACGGCGCGACCAGGTGCGAAACACCTTCTTCTCGTTCCGGCGGTTGAGGTCCTCGACCTTTTCCAACAGGTGGCCGTCCACGAACGCGCCTTTCTTGAGTGACCGTGTCATCGCTTTTATTCCTTACCTGTTCCCTGTTCCCTGCTCCCTATTTCCGCCGGGAAACAATGGCCCGGTTGGTGCGCTTATTATGGCGGGTCTTGTAGCCGCGCGTGGGCTGCCCCCAGGGAGTAACCGGGTGACGCCCGCCGGAGGTCTTGCCCTCGCCGCCGCCGTGCGGATGGTCCACCGGGTTCATGGCCACGCCGCGCACCGTGGGGCGCTTGCCGAGCCAGCGGTTGCGGCCCGCCTTCCCGATGGAAACGTTTTCATGATCCAGGTTGCCTACCTGGCCGATGGTAGCCAGGCAGCCGAGCGGGACGCGCCGTATTTCGCCCGAAGGCAGTTTCACCAGCGCCTCGCTCGCCTCCTTCGACACCAGTTGCACCGCCGCGCCGGCGCTGCGCGCCAACTGCGCGCCTTTGCCGGGGCGGAGCTCAATATTGTGGATGGTGGTGCCGGGCGGGATATTCTTGAGCGGCAGGGCATTGCCCACCAGAATGTCGGCCTCCGGCCCCGCCACCACTTGCATCCCCACGCTCAAGCCGACCGGCTGGAGGATGTACCGTTTCTCGCCGTCCGCGTAATTGAGCAAGGCAATCCGCGCGGAACGGTTGGGATCGTATTCCACCGAGGCCACGCGAGCCGGGATGCCGGTCTTGTCGCGCTTGAAGTCAATCACGCGATACTGGCGCTTGTGGCCCCCGCCCTGGTGCCGGATGGAGATCTTCCCGACCGAATTCCGCCCGCCGTGCTTGCGCAGCGGCTCGACGAGCGACTTGAGCGGCTTTTCCGCCGTGAGGTCGTCCCGTCGGACCACGGAGTAATAGCGCCGGGCCGGAGTTCTGGGCCGATATACTTTAAGAGCCATCAAAAACTGCCTGTCTCCTGAGTGGTGCGCAGGGAGTTATTTCTGTTCCCTGTTCCCTGTTCCCTAAGCTTTCTCCACGTACTCGATCATCTTTTCGCCGGCCTTGAGCTTGACGTAGGCCTTCTTCCAGTCGCTGCGATACCCGATCCTCTTTCCGCGGCGGCGCTGCTTCCCGATGAAGTTCGCCGTCCGCACCGACTCCACCTTCACCTGAAAGAGCTTCTGCACGGCTTCCTTGACTTCCGTCTTGGTGGCCTCCGGGTGGACCACAAAGCAGAGCGTGCGCCGCTCGTCCTTGGCGGCCAGCCCCTTCTCCGTAATGATGGGACGGCGGATCACGTCGTGCACATTCACGGCGCCAAGGCCTCCTGCAACCGCTCCACGGCGGGTTTGGAAATCAGCAGCCGCCGGTACTGGAGCAGGTGGTAGGGATGCAACTCGCGGTTGCTCACCACTTCGACGCCCGGCATATTGCGGCTGGAGAGTTCCAGGTTGTGGTTGCCGGCGAGGTCCACCAGCAAGACCGAAGCGGCTCCGTCAAAGCGGTCCAAAATCTCCCGCAAGGTTTTCGTCTTGTGGGTTTCGAGCTTGAACTCATCAATCACCGTCAACTGCTGCTCGGCGAGCTTCGCCGAAAGCGCCGCGCGCAGCGCCCCGAGCTGCATCTTCCGCGGCAGGCGGTAATCATAGGAGCGGGGCTGCGGGCCAAAGACCGTCCCGCCGTGCCGCCACAGCGGCGAGCGGACGCTCCCGATCCGCGCCCGGCCCGTGCCTTTCTGCCGCCAGAGCTTGCGCCCGCTGCCGCTCACCAGCCCGCGGGTCTTGGTGGCGTGCGTGCCGGCGCGCCGCGAAGCCTGGTAATGCCGCACGGCCTCATAGAGCAGGTCTTGATTGACCTTCGCCGCAAACACCGCGTCGGCCAGGGCGATCTCGCCGACCGTTTGGTTCTCAAGATTTCTTACTTCCACGCTTGGCATCGTTCAAACCCTGGGACTTGGTGAGTAGTGAGTAGGGAATGACAACAAATCCTATTCCCTCTTCCTACTCCCTATTCCCTATTCCCTGTTCCCTACTTCGCCTTGCTGATGATCAGGTAGCCGCCGTTCGGTCCCGGCACCGCGCCTTTCACCAGCAACAGATTCTCCTCCGTGTCCACTTGCACTACTTCCAAATTCCGAACCGTCACGCGGTCCACTCCCATGTGACCCGCGGCGCGCATCCCTTTGAGCACCCGGGAAGGATACGCCGAAGCGCCAATCGAACCCGGAGCGCGGTGGAACATCGAGCCGTGCGACGCAGCGCCGCCCCGGAAATGATGGCGCTTAATCACGCCGGCAAACCCGCGGCCCTTGCTGACGCCGATGACGTTCACTAGGTCCTTGGGTTGGAACTGGTCCACCTTGACGGAATCGCCCGGCTTGGTGTCCTCGCCGCCTTCCCGGAACCCTACTTCCCGCACAAACCGCATGGGGGCCGCGCCCACTTTCGCAAAATGTTTCTGGATGGCCTTGGGAGCGTGGCGCAGGGGCCGGGTTTCGACCAGCGCCAGTTGCGCGGCGTCATAGCCGTCGGTCGTCGCGGTCTTGCGCTGCACGACGACGCAAGGTCCGGCCTGGAGCATGGTGACCGGGACAGCTTCGCCGTCCTCGCGGAAGACCCGCGTCATCCCGACCTTCTTCGCTAAGATTCCGTTGACCATGTGTAATCCACTTGGTAGCCACGGCAGGTTGTTTCTGCCGTGGGTTTGTGTGCCGGTTCGCGTCAAAGCCCACGGCACAAAAAACGTGCCGTGGCTACCTCTGCCTTCTATTTGTGCTCCTTGCCGAAGGCCTTGATCTCGACATCCACGCCGGCCGGGAGGTCGAGCCGCATCAGGGCGTCCACGGTCTGCTGCGTCGGCTCCAGAATGTCCACCAGGCGCTTGTGCGTGCGGATTTCAAACTGCTCGCGCGACTTCTTGTCCACGTGCGGCGAGCGCAGCGTCGTGAACTTGTTCTTGATCGTCGGGAGAGGGATCGGCCCGGCCACCTGCGCCCCGGTCCGCTTGGCGGTGTCCACAATCTCCCAGGTGGACTGGTCGAGCACACGGTGATCGTATGCCTTCAATCGGATTCGAATTCGTTCACGCACCATGGCAACTCATTTCCATACAGGCTTTGTACTCCAAAATTCCGTTCCCTGCCTTCAACCCGGAACGTTCGCTCGCCGCTACTTCCGCCGGCCGTTCTCCCGCTTCCTGCCTTTGGCAAAATCCTCCAGCATCTTGATCAGCCGATCAATGGACGCAAGCGTCGTTCGCACCTGGTCCTCGAGCGTTGCCGTGCGACGTGCACCGTCGTCCAGGCGTCGCTCGTGGGTCTCGGCGACGCGCCAGAGCTTCTCGGTGGCTCTGTGGAGGTGCTCGGCTGCCTGCTCTAAGTTCTCAACCCTACGCTCGTGATTTTCCGCAAGGCTTTGCAAACCCTCGAAGCGCTTATCCCATTTGCGGTCGTTGGTCTCCATCAAACGGGCATGGACCAACTGGGTGTCGGCAATCTTTTTCAAAGTTTTTTCGATTTCAGCATTTAGCATAATGCGTCAGCCGTTCGGCTCGATGCGCTTTCGCATCGCGCGCAACGCCCAAGAGCCGCTCGCTTACGGTCGCGGCTCCGATTAGGCGATGACCTCCGAGATGGTGCCGGCGCCGACGGTGTGGCCGCCTTCCCGGATCGC
>MEKR01000119.1 GCA_001767035.1 Acidobacteria bacterium RIFCSPLOWO2_02_FULL_61_28 | reverse complement strand
CTGAGCAAAGTGACGCTGGCGACGGCCACGCCGCGCGACCTCGCGGGCTTGCGCAACTCCCTGGCGGTGTTGCCGGCGCTGCGCGCGCTGGTGGGCGGCCTCGCCGCGAAGCGCTGGAAGGAACTCGAAGGGGAGACAGATGAACTGAGCGATGTTCGCAGCCGCCTGGCCGAGGCGCTGGTGGAAAGTCCTCCGCTCAACACCAGCGAAGGCGGGGTGATCCGCGAGGGATACAACGCGGAACTCGACGAGTTGCGCCGCCTGAGCCATTCCGGAAAGCAAACCATCGCGCAGATGGAAGCGCGCGAACGCGCCGGCACCGGCATCCAGTCGCTCAAGATCAAATACAACCAGGTGTTCGGCTACTACATCGAGGTCTCGAAACCGAACCTGCCGCTGGTGCCCGGCCGCTACGAGCGCAAGCAGACCCTCGTGAGTGCAGAACGCTTCACGACGCCGGAACTCAAGGAATACGAGCAGAAAGTGCTCGACGCCGAGCAGCGGATGCAGGAGATCGAGCAGAGCCTTTTCCTGGAATTGCGCGCCGCGGTGGGCGAGCAGGCTTCGCGCATCCGCCGGACCGCTGCCGCTGTCGCCGAGGTGGACGTTCTGGCGAACTTTGCGCGGCTCGCGGCGGAAGCGAACTATTCCCGGCCGCGATTCTCTGACGATGGCGTGTTGGAGATCGCCGCGGGGCGGCATCCGGTCCTCGAGCGGTTGGGCGAGGCGCAGCGCGGCGAGCGGTTCGTGCCGAACGATCTCTATCTGAACTCGTCGAGCGACCGCATCCTGATCATCACGGGGCCGAACATGGGAGGCAAGTCCACCTACCTGCGGCAGGCGGCGCTGATCGCAATCCTGGCGCAGATGGGAAGCTTTGTGCCCGCCGAGCGGGCGCGGCTGCCGCTGTTTGACCGCATCTTCACGCGCATCGGCGCGAGCGACAACCTGGCGCGGGGCCGCTCGACGTTCATGGTCGAGATGACCGAAGCGGCGGTGATCCTGAACACGGCCGGGCCGGGCAGCCTGATTATCCTCGATGAGATCGGGCGGGGCACAGCGACGTTCGACGGCCTCGCCATCGCCTGGGCCGTGGTCGAGTATCTGCACGCGCGCGGCGGGACCAAGGTTCTGTTTGCCACGCATTACCACGAACTGACCGAACTAGCCGAGCACCTCTCGAGCGTGAAAAACCGGCACGTCTCGGTGAAGGAGTCGGGCGGAAATATTGTCTTTCTGCGCCGCGTGGAGCCTGGGGCCGCCGACCGCAGCTATGGGATCGAGGTGGCGCGGCTGGCGGGGCTGCCCGCAGAAGTCATCGAGCGCGCCCGCGAGGTCCTGAGCGAACACGAGCAGAGCGAACACCGGCTGACGGATCAGTTAAGCCCGGGCGCGGAGCCGCCGCAGGCCCTCCAGTTCACGTTATTTACCCCGGTCAACAATGCCGTCATCGAGCGCATCGCGGGGGCCGATCTCGATGCGATGAAGCCGCTCGAAGCGCTGAATCTGCTCGCGGAACTCAAGAAGCGGATTGGGGAGTCGTAGCCACGGCATGTTGTTTATGCCGTGGGCAAGTTCCGGGTTCTTTCGGGCCAAAAAACCCACGGCACGACAAGACGTGCCGTGGCTACCACTACCTCTTTGACCTCTAGCGGACGCTGAACGGCGGCGTGAAAAGGGGAAGGTTTCCCAGGAGCTTCGCCTGCACCACGTCTACTGTTTCATAGTCTACAGTGAAACAAGCAGGCGAATGGTCATCGGTATAGATCGACAGCACCCTTAACGGCACCAATGGGGGCGGTGAACTCGGATCGGGAACATATACTGCCCCGTCGCGCACGAAGTTAGGAGTTAATGGGAAAAGGATTTGGTCAATCCCAACAACCTGGGAGTCGAAGTATGGTGTTCTTGTACAGTCACCCGTCGTGAAAATCAAGTTCCCCCAAATGCCTCCAATCCGGTTTTTGGTTACCCCAAGCGCAACTGTTGTACTGTCCTTTGAGAAAGCCACAATGGGAAAGAACCCCCCCATAGCAAGATTGAACCCGAGCACGTTTCCGATTCTTCTCCCTGCGCTGTCATAAGCGGTAAGCCCCCGCACTGTTGTAAATCCACTCTGGGCATGGACCCGTAAAGTTCCCAATGCACACATCAGCATAGCTACGAGCAAAATCCGTTTTCCGCTTTTCCTCACAGCACACCTCCCTGTCTGGATCGAGTAGTTTTTACAAGAAAAGGGGGATAACAAGGAGGAGCGTATCACTTCCGGGGGGGGGGGTATGCAAGGGAAATCGTACGGCAAATCACGTCGGCGTCCGTACTATTTAACGCTTGACGTGAAACGTCATCCATGATAGAATGCAGGTGTGATTAAGTCTTTCCGGTCACGGGAGACCGAACGGCTTCATGCGCGGCAGCGCGTCAAACGGTTTCGGGGATTCGAGCGAGTGGCGCAGCGGAAACTCCGCCAGTTGGACATTGCCGCTGAACTACGGGACTTGGCGTCCCCGCCCGGCAATCGTCTCGAAGCTCTTCACGGAGACCGCGAAGGACAATTCAGCATTCGCATCAACGATCAATGGCGCATCTGCTTTGACTGGCGCGATGGGGATGCCTACGACGTGGAAATCGTGGATTACCATTAGGAGTGTCTATGGGGAAAGCGAAGAAATTGCTGCCGCCGATTCATCCGGGCGAAATTTTGCGGGAAGATTTCCTGAAGCCGCTCGGCCTCAGCATGAACCGGCTGGCGCTCGACCTTCATGTGCCGGTGACGCGCATCGCCGAAATTGTTCATGAGCGGCGGTCCATCACTCCGGACACGGCCCTGCGGCTCGGCCGGTATTTCCATACCAGCGCACGGTTCTGGCTGAACGCGCAGGCGGCTTACGATCTGGAAATGGCGCAAGACCAGTTGCAAGGAACCGTTGAGCGCCAGGTCCGACCCTTGCCCACGACTGCCCAAACTTCTTGGGCCGGATGAGTCCGTGTCAATGCCGGACGGTCACTTAGCGTAGTTGCTGGCGCCGGACCAGTCAATGAGCACGACCGGCTCGTTGCCGACCACCCAGGCGTCGTGCCCGGAAGGCAGCGCCGTGATTTCACCCGGTCCCGCCTCGAATTCGCTCCCGTCGGCCATCCGCACGCCAATCCGGCCGGACACGTGATACTGGAAGTGGGGCGCTTCGCACAACTGCGTCTTCGCAATCGGTTTGACGTGGACGGACCACTTCCAACCAGGCTCCAGCGTGAGCCGCCCCACAACGCCGCCCCCGATCTTCACGAGTTCCAGTTTGCCTTTCTCGAACGTCCGCACCTCGTCCGGGGACTTCAAGTCTTTTCGCTCGTATGCGGGCATAGTTCCTCCTTGGAGTTCGATTGACCCGATAGCATAGCACGAGTCATCGCGGCCCTTGTCCGGATTCCGCTCTTGACCCCCCGTCGTTTCCTGTGGGAGTATGTTTATTGCCCACGAAACCATGCGGGGAGGGGAAAAATGGCCACAATTGAGCGAGTTGCGACACGAAAAAATTTGCTGCCCTATGACGGCTTGCGGGGCTGGATTGACAAGGTTGCCGAGTTGGGCGACTTGCGGATCGTCGAAGGAGCCGACTGCGCGACCGACATCGGCATGGCCACCGAGCTGCTCCAGCATCACGCGGACGCTCCGTCGGTGATCTTTGACGCGATCCCCGGTTTTCCGAAGGGCCACCGCGTGATCGTGAACCAGTTCGGGACCACGGCGCGGATCGCGCTGACGTTCGGTCTCCCGACCGACCTGAAGAAGGGCGAACTGAGCCTGCGGATGCTCCAAAAGATCGAGCAAAGCAAGATCATTCCGGCCGAGTTTGTGGAGGAAGGGCCGGTGCTCGAGAACACCCAGATCGGCGACGCCGTCAACGTGGACCTCTTCCCTTCGCCGCGCTGGCATGAGCTGGACGGTGGCGCCTACATCGGCACCGGAAGTTTTGACGTCACGCGCGATGCGGACACCGGCGACGTCAACCTGGGAACCTACCGCGTCATGTCCATGGACCGCAAGACGGTGGGGTTCTACATCTCGCCCGGCAAGCACGGGCGCATCCATCGGGACAAGTATTGGGAGCGCAATGAGCCGTTGCCGGCGTTGATTGTCGTGGGGGGCGATCCGCTGCTGCTGCTGGCGGCTTGCACCGAGCTGCCCTACGGCGTGAGCGAGTACGATTGGGTCGGCGGCGTGCGCGGCGCGGCCTACCCGGTGATCAAAGGGCGCGTAACCGGCTTGCCGATGCCGGCGGACGCGGAGATCGTGTTTGAAGGATATGTGGCGAAGGACGTCAAGCGCGTCGAAGGCCCCTTCGGGGAGTGGGCGGGCTACTACGCCAGCGGCGCGCGCGAAGAACCCGTCCTCGACATCAAGGCCGTCTACTACCGCAACAACCCGATCGTGAACGGCTTCCCGCCGCAGGTCCCGCCCGACGAGCAGCAACGCTTCCGGGCGATCCAGCGTTCAGCCTTGCTCCAGCAGGAACTCGCCAAGGCGAGCGTTCCCGGCGTGACCCAATGCTGGTGCCATGAAGCCGGCGGGGCGCGCATGTTTGTGGCGGTTTCGATCAAGCAGCTTTATCCCGGCCATGCGCGGCAGGTGGGACACGTGGCGGCCATGTGCCACGTCGGAGCCTATGCGGGCCGCTACATCATCGTGGTGGACGACGACATTGACGTGACCAACCTGGAAGAGTTGATGTGGGCCGTCTCGACGCGGTCGGACCCGGCCACCTCGATTGACATCATTCCGCGCGCCTGGTCCACTCCGCTCGACCCGCGCATCAGCCCCGAGGACAAGAAAGCCGGGAAGATGATGAACTCCCGCGCCGTCATTGACGCCACCCGCCCCTGGGAGTGGCGAGAGCAGTTCCCCGCCGTCAACCGCCCCAGCCCCCAGTGGCGCAAGAAGTCCGAAGAGAAATGGGGCTGGGTGGTCAACCGGGTGGGGAAGAAGGCTTGATTTCCCTTTGAATCCAGGCGGTGACAAGACCGCTTCCTGTGAGCTAGGATTAAGGCGATCGGTTTCGCCCGATAGGAGGCGTCCCGATGAACGTGACTCTCAAGCCTGAACTAGAGAAGCTGGTTACGGATAAGGTCAAGCGCGGGGACTACGACACCCCGGAAGCACTCGTGGACTATGCTGTCCAGCGCCTCCTCGAGGAGGAAGAGGAAGAAGACGCTCACCTCGAGGAAATTCGTGTTCGGACTGGGGCCGCTGAAGCCGCAATCGACCGAGGGGAGTTCGTCGAGTACGACGAGCGCACCATACAGAATCTCGCCGGAGACGTTCACGAGCGCGGACTCAAGCGACTCACTGCCGGAGCGGACAAGACCGACACCCGCGGATGAGCAGGCTCCGCATCGCCCGCAGCGCCGTCGCCGACTTGGATGAAATCTGGACTACATCGCCAAGAAAGAGAGTCCCCAAGCCGCCGGCCGCTTCCTGAACTTCCTCACGAACAAGCTTGCGTTGCTTTCCGGGAACCCCGGCCTCGGTCGCAGCCGTGCAGACCTGCGGGAGGGACTGCGCAGTTTTCCGGTGGGCAACTACCGCGTTTATTACCGCCAAGAAAAAGAAGGGATCGTTCGGATTCTCTACGTACGACACGCCGCCCGCGACGAGAAAAAACTGTTCGAATAGAAGCTGCCCCGGAACGTTCCAAAACGAGGCAGTGTGGTGTATACTCACACTACCCGAAGCTCAACGAAACGGTATCGTGCTGAATGAAGGAGAAACGATGAACATCAGATTATCGCTCACAGCCCTTTTGTTCGCCTTCCTCGTGGTTCCGCCTATAGTGGCTCAGGACCTGGGTCCGCACTTCCGGAAAATCAAAGATGGAATTTATATTCAAACTTCCAGACCCGTCTCCGAGTCTACCGAGAGACAGGCCACCTCGAATGGCGGCATCATTGTGACCTCCGAAGGAATTGTCTTGGTGGACAGCGGCCAAACCGCGATTGACAGCCGGGAAATAGCGGAAGCGGCGAAGAAGCTCAGCCCCTTGCCGGTCCGCTTCATCATCAATACCGAAACCCACCAAGATCATTCTTACGGGCATTGGCTGTTTTCCCCGCCAGCCGTCGTCATCAATACCGAGGGAGCGGGCAAGGAGATGCGCGAAAGCTTCAACCCGAATCGGGCCGCGGAGCAGTCCAGACAATCGCCGCAAATGGCGGAGGCTCTAAAGGACTTCCGGCTGGTCCCGCCGCAGCTCGAATTTGGAGACAAGCTGACGTTGCACGTGGGTGAGCGGACGCTGGAGCTCTTGAACTTGGGGACGACGCACAGCCTGGCCAATGCGGCCGTCTGGCTTCCCAACGAGCGCGTCCTGTTTGCCGCATCCGTGGCGGTCGAGAACCAGATCAACACCATCCGCCCCCACACCAACATCCCGGATATGCTTGCCATGATGAAGATGATGAAAGCCTTGAATCCGGAAGTTGTGATTCCCGGACATGGCGCCCCCACCACGACCAAGATGTTTGATTTCTACTCGGGCTATCTCGAAACCCTGGTGGACCGCGTGGGAAAGCTGATGCGCGACGGGAAGTCGCTCGATCAGATCAAACAAGAGTTGCGCATGCCGGAGTACGAAAACTTCATCGGGTACAAGGAACGGATCGCGAACAATATCGAAGCCGCTCACCGCGCCATCCAGGGTGGTTACCGGCCGTAACGCAGCGAGGCTTCTAGTTGACCCGCACCGTGGGACGGGGAATCAGGAGTTCAAGCAGGCGGAGCCAGAAGCTTTTCTTCGCCGGGGAAAGCATGTCGCGGACGGAGGCTGTAGCCTCGGACGCCGCTGCGGTGGCTGCCACCAAGTTCGCGCTGGACACTTCCAGGTTCTGAAGTGATTGGGCAAGGGCGGGGTTTCCCGCCAAGCGATCGAGCGCGGAGACGGCGGCGGCGGCCTGTTCGAGCAGGGCGCCGCTGCGATTCCCGACCTGTTCCGTCTGATCACGGAAGGATTCGCTCACCGATTCGACCGACCTGAGCGCCTGCTCGGAGGCAAGGGTCAAACGCTCCATTCGCGCGTCCGTATTTTCAATGAGGCGGCCAACGCGGATGGCGTCTATGGCGGCGGCCCGGGTCAGCGCCTTGATGTGCCGGGCCGAGTCGCGGTAGTAGCCTTGCTGCTCGGCGAGGCTGGCGCGCGCCAGAGCCATGGTGCTTTGAGCCTCGGTGAACGCCGCGAGCGCAGCCCCATGCTGGGCGTTCAGGATCTCGGCGGTCTGGCGGAGCAGCCAACTCACCTGCAAGCCGACGAGGCAGGCGAGAAAGAGCAGGCCCATTTGCAGGGCATTGCGCAACGCCTTTTCCAGCGTGTCCATTCTCAGAATCCCCGTCTCAGAATCCCCGCGCCTGCGCGATGGTAATGGGCCCGATGGCTGGGACGGTCCAGGTTTCTTCGTACTTCGCGGTGTTCTTCAGGAAATAGGTCACCGTATACTTCACAGCGGGCGAGCTGCCTGCGGTCGGCGCGAGCAGGAAGTCAACCGCCCCGTTGGTAATGGGGATGGCGATGACGCTGGTGGCCACGGCGGCGCCATCCGCCGCAATAAAGTTGGGACACTCGATCACCAAGCGCCCATTCGCCAGATTCCCATCCGCATCCTTCAAATTGTCCAAAATTCTAGTCAACTCCATCGGCAAGCTCCAATTCTTTGCAAAACGGCAGAAAGGCCCGAATCCTCGGCGTCCTTCCAAGTATCCAGAACGCGCATCACCTGATTTTTACGAGAACCCCCCAGCCGAAAGTCGTACTGCCATAGGCTACGCGGGCGTTGTGGTCGGCGCGCCCTCCAGGAGCACCACTCAGTTCAGAACCTCCACGATCAGTTGCCGCATGGTAGCACTGGTGCTGGCGTGCGCGAAGGTCATCGTGACGGAGATCGTCGGCGCTTGCGTGGCCGTGGTGTTAACCGAAATGGCTGCGGTGTTTATTGATTGCACCGCAACACCTCGCCACCGAACGTCCCCGTTCGCTTCCACCGTTCCGCCTGCGCCGGTTGTAATGACGGTGACATCGCAGCTCAAGGTCCAGCCATAGGTGTTCGCGCTCGTGGTGTGAGAGATGCCCGATGGAGAATTGTTTAAACATAAAACCGTGCTGCCGAATTTTGCGCGCAGCGTATAGGTCGCGCTGCTGCCGGAGTTATTGATCGAAGTCCCGTGCGCTGTGATGCGAATCACTTTCCCGGCTGTTAAGCTGTTGGCGGGAAAGGCGGCCGCGGTCGTGGCGAAATTGGTCTCGCTGGTCGTATTGGAAACCGTGTCTCCGGCCTGGACGCTGGTCTGCGCGAAATAGAGACCCGACAGGCCGAGCGCGCCGACCGTAGCCTGAAAACGATGCGCCTCCTGGTTGGAGTTGTACCAAAGATCGCCATCTGCCGGGGTCGCCACATCGCCCGCTGTTTCTCCGACGCGATACCGCCCCGCATTCGTCAGGATGTTGGTCGTTTTATTCCAGGCAAAATCCGCATCGCCGCCGAACGCGCCCCCATCATTGAATTGGACCTGCGTGTCGCTCCCTCCCGGCGCGCCGCCTCCCCCGCCGCAGGCCGCGGCAGCCGATTCGAGCGCGGTCCCGCCGGAATTCACCTGCACGCAACGCGAGGCCGTCCAAGCGGTCTGGTTCGTTCCGCCGCGATTGAAAGCGAGGGTTCCGGTGGTGTCGGAGATGGCGCGGTTGGTGATCTGCGTAAGATTCGTCAGCGTGATGTTGTCGTCCACCTGGCCGTCCGTCGCGGCGCCGGACAGGTCGGCGAAGCCGAGCGCCGCGTTAACCCAGGCGCTGCCGTTGTAACGGACGGTCTGGGCGGTTGCGGGCGTGGTAATGGCTGCATCGGAGAGATCGGCCAGCGCCCAGACTTCCTGGCCCTG
>MEKR01000118.1 GCA_001767035.1 Acidobacteria bacterium RIFCSPLOWO2_02_FULL_61_28 | reverse complement strand
CGGAAGCCCGCAGCACTGCTGCGCGGGAACCGAGCATTCGATTCCGTTCTTTTCGAATACGGCGACGGCCGCTTTCCCGATCTCCGGCTCGTTGTAATTGACCATGCAGGTATAAAACAGGACCACTTTTTCTTGCTTCGCATTTTTGCCGGTCGCCGCGCGGCGGGGGTGCTTTCGGAACCAGCGGGCGAAGGTCTCGGAATGAAAGGTGGGCAGCAGGCGGTCCCGATGGACGCCGAGAACTTTTTCAAGCTGCGCGCGCAGAAACCGATTGCGATTGGCCCAGTTGACCAGCGGCGCCGCGTAGCTCGACAGCGTGCCCACGAGATCGGTGTTTCCGAAGACCCAGTCGGCGAAGGTCGTTCCCTCCTGCTTCTTGCGGATGAGGTTGTAGCGGACCAGGGTGCGGGGAAAGTCAACGTCGAGCGCATGGGGAGGCGTGTAGGGACAGATGGGGTCGCAGATCTTGCATTGGTAGCAGAGGTCAACCACAGATTGAATCTGCGGAACGCTCAGCTCCTCCACCTGGCCGAACACGCCGGCGACGTCATCGGTCACCTCGAACAGCTTGACGAACGACGGACAGAGCGTATAGCAAACGCGGCAGCCGTGGCAGACATCAAAGACCCGCGTGATTTCCTTCTTCATCGCTTCCGGGTCCCAAAACTCGCCGGATTGAAGATCAAAGTTCATGAATGGGAATCTCTTCTCCTCCGCTTGCTGGTCGGAGTGTGTGGAATGGTCATGTTATCATTGCCGATCCGCCAAGACCAGTTTCCGCCTCTCGCTCCCATACCTACCGAATTTCGCTTACCAATTCACGATAATTCGCAACCTCTCGATCCCCGGTGACCTGTGATACACTCCACGCAACTTGATGATCGGGAGGCTGGCCATGAGTTTGCTGCGAATCGTGCTATTGGGAACTTATCTGTCCGGGGTGGTAAGCCTGCTTTTGGGAGTGGCCATGCGGTTGGGGCTGGACCTTGGGGATGTAGGCGCCCGAGGGGCGTTGGTGTTTTCGGTCGCCTGCTTTCTGTGCAGTCTGGCCACCCGGGAAGTGTCTGCCCTGTTGGAAAAACCGAAGGGATGAAGGTCGTTGGCGACGGGGAATTGTTAGGGGAAGCACCGCCATCCCCCGTTCACCCCTCTCAGGCCACCCTGCGGGGCAGGCGCAGGTACTCGAGTAAAGTGATTCCGATGCGTTCCGAAAACCGTTCTGCCAGCGAAGGAAATTCTCCGCTGGGTTCATCCTGTGCGATGCGCTCCACCCGGTGCATGGGGTAGAACACCGTGGCGAGCGACAGGATCGCCGGCTCGGCGTCCAGCACCTGGCGCACCCAATCGTCAAACGAGTTCAAGCCAATTCCTTGCACGGTCACGCCGGCTTCGGTGAGCGAGACCAGTCTTCCCCAAATCTTTTCCTTGGGGGCATTCAGGCTGAGAATGACAATCGTATTGGGTTCCATCAACGGTGTCTTCCCTGCCCGGCCATCCTGCAACGACAGGCCAGACTATTTTACCAGCGCGGGAGACTTGAGCCGCCTTCGCAACTCATTGGCGCGCTCGAAGATGTTTTCCAGTTCCCGGGAGCGCAGGTTGTCACGCAGGTGCTCGAGCGCCTGCGTAAACGTCGTGAGCGCCCGCTCGATGTTTTCGGCGTTGGTAATGCAAACGTCGCGCCACACCTTATAGGAGCTCTCGGCCAGCCGCGAGGCGTCCCGCAAGCCGCCCGCGGAGAGTTCGAGGTCTTCCGGAACCTTCACATTTTCCATCACCGCCACCGCCAGGGCCGTCGAGACCAACTGCGGCAGATGGCTGGTCCAGGTGACGATCTCGTCGTGAAGCTCGGCGTCCAGGATCAGCACGCGCGCCCCGATCCGGTCGAGCCACGCGACAAAGGACCGCGCGATGGGCGTGTCCAGGTGATGCCGGCTGTACGGAGTCAGAGCGTAGCGCGCGCCCTGAAATAAGTCCGCGTCCGCGTTGTCCACGCCGGTGCTTTCCTTGCCCGCCATGGGATGTCCGCCAATAAACCACGGCGGCCCGGGAAACAGTTTCGCGCCATTCTCGCAAATAGCCGCCTTGGTGCTCCCGGCGTCGGTGATGAGCGCTTCCGGCTTGACCAGCGGAGGAAGTTTCCCCATCAGTTCCAGCAGCGTCAGGATCGGCGTCGAGAGATACACGACGTCGGCGTCCGCGACGGCCTCCGCGAGATTCGATGACGCGGAATCAATCGCGCCGCGCCGCTGGGCTTTCTCGAGTGTCACAGGACGCCCGAAGCCGACAATGCGGCCCGCAAAGCCAGCCTTCTTGAGCGCGAGGCCGAGCGAGCCGCCGATCAAGCCCACGCCGCAAATCGTCACCTGCCGGATTTTCCCGAGAACCTCGTCAGTCATTTCCATGGTAACGCCAGCTTCTAGCTGGCCCTCTGAGCCGCCAGGATGGCGGCGCTACATCCGCACGGCGGCTCCTTGATTATTCACGAGATTTCGAAATGGATATATGGGCAGCATTGTTTTTTCCGTAGCTCAGGCGTTTACGCCTGGGTGGAAGAATCCAATACGGCGTGTAGCCCCCTTCCAGGAGGCTTACCCGCTCGACCGATCGGAAGCCCCCTAAAGGGGTCTGACAAAATCCGTTCGATTCCCTGTTCCCAGGCGTGAACGCCTGGGCTGGAGAAAAGAAAGAATCGCTCCGATCCCCGAGTTTCATGAATAATCCAGGTGAATTCTTGCCCTGACGGAACTGTCTTGTCTTCCCCCCACGATCTTCAAGACTTGTTCGGTTTTTCTTCCTTCTCCCCTGACTCGAACAGGCGCTGCTGCAAGGCTCGCCCCTCTGCCACAATGCGTTCAAAGATGCGCTGGATCGCCTCACTGGCGAGCGGGCCCTGGTTGGCCTCGAGCGCCTGCCGCAAGACTTCCTGCTCGCGGTTCGGCTCGTGGATCGGGAGGCCGTTCTGGCGCTTGATCTCCCCGATCTCAACCACACAGCGCGCCCGCTCGTTCAGCAGCTTGACCAGGCTGCGGTCAATCTCGTCAATCTTCTTGCGCCAGTCGGAAATGTCCATTGTCACCAGCCGCGGGGAACCAAACGGCAACCCATATCATAAAGCCAGCCTGGGAACGGAGCAATCAAACAAAGACTCCATCATGGCATGGCGGAGAAATCACGGTATTCCTAAATCTGCTTTGGCGCCGCCTCCTTCTGCGCCCGGAAGCCTTCACGCAGCCATCGCGCCATCTCCGCGACGTGCGGCGCGGGGTCCTGGATATGCTCTTCCAGGCAGCGGACGAGCGCGCTGCCGACGACCACGCCGTCCACCAGCGGCGCAAGCTCCGTCAAATGCTCCGGGCGGGAGATGCCGAAGCCGGCGGCGATGGGAAGCGAGGTGCAGGCGCGCAGCCGCCGAACCAGCGGAGTAATGGCGTCCGAGAGCTGTTCGCGGGCGCCGGTCACGCCCATGCGCGTGATCGCATAGACGAAGCCGGTCGAAAGCTCCGCCACGCGCTGCAACCGCTCGTCGGTGCTGGTCGGAGCCGCGAGGAAAACCGTGTCGAGACCGTGCCGCCGCATCACGGCCACATACGGCGCGGCCTCCTCAACGCTCAGATCGGTGATCAACGCGCCGTCAGCGCCGCTTGCCACGGCGTCGGATGCGAAACGCTCGAGACCGTATCGCAAGATGGGGTTCATATAGCTGAAGAGCAGCAGAGGGACTTCGGAGTCGCGGCGGATTTGCCGCACCATCTCGAGGATCGCCGGAAGATAGGCTCCCTTCTGGAGCGCCCGCTCGCCAGAGCGCTGCACCACCGGCCCGTCGGCAATCGGCTCAGAAAACGGGACTCCCAGCTCGATGATGTCCGAGCCGGCCCGCGCCAGCGCGAGCACAACCTCAATACTCGTAGGGATATCCGGGTCACCCGCCATGAGAAACGGGATCAGCGCCTTCCCGTTTTGTTGGCGCAGTTCCGCCCAGCGTTGCCCGATTCGTGTCGGCATAGTCCCGAGTGTCTCTCCCTACACCATTTTCAGGGTTGGTGTAGAGTACGTGGGGACGTCAGGGCACGACTTCAGTCGTGCCGGAGGGCGTGTCAAATCCACTCCTCTTCCTTACGGCTTCAGCCGCTGAGGGACGTACCTCAGGGGCTAAAGCCCAGCGGAAACGACGCGGCTTTTCGGCATGGCTGAAGCCATGCCCTGACGACTTTCATCCCCTATATATCAACGGTGAAAATGCCCTAAGCTGTCATCCCGAGCGAAGCGAGGGACCTGCACTTCCTCCCTTTGACAACAATGCACCCTGAGCACGTGCAGGTTCCTCGGGCCGAGGACCATCGGCCCTCGGAATGACACGCAAAGGATGGCGCTTCATCCTACCTCTAACTCCGCAATCCGCCGGACGTTTGGGATAACGCCGGAAGTCAGATCGTTGTACAAGTCCTTCAGGTGCTCCTCTAAGTCCTCCGAAGACGAGCCTTGCGTCCGATAATCAGGGAATTCTTCAAGGTAGCCGAGCCACATATCCTCTTCCTGCCAGTAAACGTAACGGATTGTCATAGGATCACGTTTCTTTTCCATCTATACCACCTGCCACGACCCCGGTCGCGCGAAGCCACCGGCTACAATTTCAGTTCCCGTTCGAGGATTTCCATGTCTTTGTCGCCTCGGCCGGAGAGGTTCATGACGAATATCTGGCCGGAGGCGGACGGGGCGCGGCGCGCGACCTCGGCCACAGCGTGGGCGGCCTCGAGCGCGGGAATGATTCCTTCCGTACGGCTCAACAGGCGGCAGGCTTCGAGCGCCTCGGCATCGCTGCGGGAGGTATACTCGACCCGGCCCGCGTCATGGAGCATGGCGTGTTCCGGCCCGACAGCGGCGTAGTCAAGACCTGCAGAGACGGAATGGGTGGTTGAGATTTGCCCCATCTCGTCCTGCAAGACGTAGCTGTAAGAGCCGTGCAGCACGCCGGGGCTGCCTCCGTGGAAGCGCGCCGCATGATCGCCGAGCGCCGGACCGCGGCCGCCGGCCTCGACGCCCACCATCGCCACGCTGGCGTCGTTCAGGAACTCGTAGAAAAGTCCAATGGCGTTGCTGCCGCCTCCCACGCAGGCAATCAGCAGGTCCGGGAGTCGTCCTTCGGCTTCGAGAATCTGCCGCCGCGCTTCGCGGCCGATCACCGTCTGGAAATCGCGCACGATGGTGGGATAAGGATGCGGCCCGAGCACGGAGCCGAGCAGATAATGCGTCGTCTCGACGTTGGTAACCCAGTCGCGCATGGTCTCGCTGATGGCTTCCTTGAGCGTGCAACTCCCCGCGCGCACCGGGACCACTTCCGCGCCGAGCAAGCGCATCCGGAAGACGTTCAGACGCTGGCGGGCCATGTCGCGCTCGCCCATGTAGATTACGCACTCGAACCCGAGCAGGGCCGCCACGGTCGCCGTGGCAACGCCGTGCTGGCCGGCGCCGGTTTCTGCAATCAGGCGGCGCTTCCCCATGCGGCGGGCCAGCAGCCCCTGCCCCAGGCAGTTGTTGATCTTGTGCGCTCCGGTGTGAAGGAGGTCTTCGCGCTTGAGGTAGATGCGCGCACCGCCCAACTGCTCGCTCAGATGCGTGGCCTGGTAGAGCGGCGTAGGACGCCCGGCATAGTCGCGCAGGAGGGAGTTTAATTCCCGTTGAAACGCAGGATCAGCCTGAGCCGCCCGGTAGGCTTGTTCCAATTCCTCCAGCGGATGCATCAGCGTCTCTGGAGCAAAGCGGCCGCCGAAGGAGCCGAACCGGCCGAGCGAACCGGTTTCGCCGGCCGGGGTTGTTTTCTTTGCTGTCTCGGGTTTAGCCATGAAGCTCAGTAATACATTAAGACTGCGGCTGCTTCTGCCTGCCGGGCGTGCTCGACTCCAGGCGGGATGAGACCAGTTGCTGCTCGGCTTCGCGGGCGGCGCGGATAAACTCTCGAATCAGTTCCGGAGTCTTCCTGCCCGGCGCGATTTCAACTCCCGAACAAACGTCCACTCCCCAAGGCTCCACCTTTCGGATGGCCTCGCCGACGTTCTTCGCGTTCAAGCCGCCAGCCAGGATAATTTTCCCGTAAGCTTTTGCCCGCTCGGCGTGCGACCAATCGAATACGCGCCCGGTGCCGCCCGGCAAGCCGCCCGCAACCCAGCCGTCGAGCAAGAAGGCATAGGCAGAAGCATACCGGCGGAGTTCGGCAGGTTCAAAATCGTTTCTGACTTTGAAGGCCTTGATTTTTCTCCAAGAACCCAGGCGGTCAAAGTATTCGGGCGTCTCGCTGCCGTGGAACTGCAACGCGGAGACCCCTGTTTGAGCGGCGATCTCGAGCACCCGTTCCGGCGTTTCGTCCACAAAGACTCCCACGGTCGAGACATGGCTCGGGACCGCGCGGATCAAGGGCGCGGCGTCCTCCGGCGGAATATAGCGGGAGGTTCCCGGCCA
>MEKR01000117.1 GCA_001767035.1 Acidobacteria bacterium RIFCSPLOWO2_02_FULL_61_28 | reverse complement strand
TCCAATCGTCCGTGCGCGGGCGATAGAAGTGAACACCGTCAATCCGCACGTTCTTGGCGGCGAGGGCCGCCAAAGCATTTTCCCGCTGAGCGTAGTCAAATCGCAGCGCCACGCCGCAGTTGGGGCTGAGTTCCTTCGGCCCGGGGATGAGTTGCGCGGCCAAGCCGTTGCGCTTCAGCACCACCTCCGCACGGATCGCATAATGCGAGGCGAAAAAACTGATCAGACCATCCATAGTTCTTACGGATACCCTCTCTCGGATACCGCAACCGCCTTCGTGGCCCATACGGCGATTTCGCGCAACGCTTCCAGCGCCGCATCCACTTCGTCCGGTGTATTGAACCATCCAAAGCTGAAGCGCACGGTCCCGGCGGGGAAGGTGCCCAATGTACGGTGCGCTGAGGGAGCGCAGTGCAAACCGGGGCGCGCCATGATCCCGAAGGACTGGTCGAGAATCAGGCCCACTTCCGAAGGCATCGCGTCGGCGACGTTGAACGAGACGACACCGCATTGGAGCGCCGCGTCCTTTGGTCCGTATAACGTGATGCCGGAAATCTCCGCGGCTCCGGCGAGAAACTGCGCCACCAGTTTCCGCTCGTGCGTTTGTACGGCCTCGACCCCGATTTCCAAGAGGAAGCGCACTCCGGCGCCGAGGCCGGCGATCCCGGCCACATTGAGCGTGCCGCTTTCGTGGGCGTCGGGCAAAAAGTCCGGTTGAATCTGATGCGCCGAGTCGCTGCCGGTGCCCCCTCGCAGGAGCGGAGCCAGCACTACTCCCTCACGGATGTAAAGACCGCCCGTCCCGGTGGGGCCGAGCAACCCCTTGTGCCCGCTGAAAGCCAGCAGGTCCATTCCCATTTCTTGCACATCAATGGGGACCGCCCCGGCCGTCTGCGCGGCATCCACCAGAAACAGGATGCCGTGCTCCCGGGCCAAGGCGGCCAAATCTCCCACGGGGGTAAGCGTTCCGACGACGTTCGAGCCGTGCGTGCTGACGAGAAGGCGCGTGCCGGGCCGCAGCGCGCGCCGCAAACGGCTCAGGTCAATCATCCCGTCCGGACTACAGGCGACGACCGTGAGTTCCACGCCCAAGGTTTCGAGATGGCGGAGCGGGCGCATCACCGAGTTGTGCTCGACACTTGTGGTGACCACGTGATCGCCGGGGCGGAGAAGGCCATACAAAGCCAAGTTCAGCGCGTGCGTGGCGTTCTGCGTGAAAACGATGCGGCTGGGGTCGGGGGCATGAAACAATCCGGCCAGCGCCTCGCGCGCGTTCTCGACGGTGCGAGCCGCAGCCACAGACATCCGGTGGCCGGACCGCCCGGGATTGCCGCCGGCGTCACCAAAGTAGTCGCTCAGCGCAGCGCACACGGCCGCCGGCTTGGGCCAGGACGTGGCGGCGTTGTCGAAGTAAATCATCGTGATCGCAACCCTCTTACCGTCCGAGCAGCCGCTCGTCGTTCAGCAACGCAGGCCGCGGCTGCGGAGTACGCAGGAGATCGCTGCATTGTCCCATGCCGAGGCGCGTGTGCCCCTCGAAATCGAGTTGGACGGCCCGCACTTGGGGGAATTCGGTGAGACCGGCGATCAGCCCCAAGAGCAACAGCCTCATCCGCTCGGGCCGGTCCAGCGCCAGCGCGCGCACCGAAGGCGTGTAAGTAAAGTTGAGCGAGAGCACGCCATCGGCCGGGTCGTGCTCATACCCCAGGAGTCGAACATCGCGTGGAAGGCCGGTCAACTCTGGGTCCGGCGGGCCGGAAAGGTACGTCGTAAGCGCGGCGCGCGGGTCTGTGACCGAGACGGGGACCGCGGCGAGCCCAATCGCCGAGGCGTAATAGAGCAGAGGCGTCCGCCGGGCGGACTCGGCGAGCGATTTCCCTTCGACGCGGAGGGCGACCGAAGTCACGCCGGGCAGCGCCGTCATCGTTTCTACGATAGCGGTTTCGGCGGCATGGGTATCGCCGTCCTCACCGAAAACTGCTGCCGAGAGATTAACGTGAGCGACTCCGCCAGCGAGCTGGAACGAGCGGATCGCGACGCCGGGAGGAATCGGATTCGTCAATCCACTGCCTGCGCTGGGGCCGGCAAGCAATGCCTCCAGCGCCGCGCGGGGGAGGTCATCGCTGGTTGGCATCCGCCGCGAGACGGGGAAGAGAAACCGGCCGTCGGCAAAGTACAGCGTAACCATCGTGGTCGGCTTCCACGGCCACCACCCGGCCAGGCCGGGGGTGACGCGCAGGGGCGGCAAACTCCTTGCCCAAAACCCGGCTCCAATGAGCGTGGCGAACAGAAGAAAGCGCAGAAGCAGGCGCAAATGCCCGCGCTTTCCGGCCTGCCAGTTCATTCCGCCCTCACGCAACCGGGGAAACCGGTCCAAGAATACTTGCCAGGTGGAAGCCATTTCTTGCCATCGGCATCCGGCGCCGGCAGACGGCTTGCCTCAGCCAGGTGGAGATCTATCGCAACCCAGATATCAATAGACCGATGAGAGACCCTACCCCGCCGACGTCGCGCACGTCTCGATTATACGATCTATCCAAACCTGAAGCTAGATGCCTCCCGATCAGGAAACGATGATTTCCTTTACTCCTATCCTACCTGGAAGCAGGCGCCACCCAAGGTGTTCCCTTCAGATAGGCATCCAATGCGCTTCCGTGCAGACCATTGATGTCCGACACAACCTCAGCAACGATGCCCCTGGGGCTGCCGGCGTAGGAGACGAAAACACCCCCGTGGCTATCTCCCCGATTGGGCATCGGGATGCGAACCTTGACATCGTAAGTCTTCGAATCAAGCACCACGATTTCAAAAGACGAATTGCACGTGGCCCACATCTCCTGGCCGTCGGGCGAAATGATAATGTGATCGTTGCGGAGGCAGTTGGTCGGAAGGGTGCGCTTCACCTGATTCTTTTCCGTGTCAATGATCGTGATCGTGGCCCCATCCCGCGGCCCTAATTCGCCCTTGTCCGCCACCCACAGTTCCTTGTCGTCAATGCTCATGCGCATCCCATACGGTCCCGGTCCCGTCGGCACCTCGGCAACCACCTTGTCCCTTTCCCGGGGCGCAGTTCCTCTTTGGATTTTCAAAACCGTTTCTTCCGCGGAGTGAGTGACCCAGGCCCACTTGCCATCCTTGGTAAAGACCGTCCAGAGAGGATAACGCTTCATGGGAATGGACTGCACCACCTGCCAGGTTTCCATGTCTATCTTGGCCAACCACCCCTGAATATTGGTTATCAGCTCTCCGCGATGGGGAGGGGGCACGGAATAATAGAGGTATTTGCTGTCCGGAGTGGTAAATCCGGCATAGGTCGCTCCGTGGATCTCCGCACCCAGCATACCGGCCACCACTTTATTGTTGTCCGTAGGGTCGAGCACGTAGAAGGCCTTGCCATTCATGGCCGGGCTGTTCCAGGTCCAGTCCTCCACAAAAACTCTCGGTTTCCCCGCCGGATCCCGAAATGCCTTTACATGATGAGGAGGTCCCCCCGAAGCGATCACTTGGTAGATTTTCAGGGTTCGCGCGTCCAGGACCAGCGTGGAATTGGGAATCTTCCCCTCGGGGCCGTTGATACTCGCGATACTGGGAAGGTAAATGTATTTCCCGTCGGGAGACACGCCGATGCCATGACTGGTGAATTTCTCCGTGTAGAGAGGATCCAAGTCCGACACCACGATGGGTTTCTTTGTCTTGGCATTGATTACCACTACGGCGTTTGTTGTGTTCTGGGCCCCATAGGACGTGCCGACATTGGTGAAAAACAGCAAATCCCCAGGCGCCACCGGATAGGCCGGCGGCCCGCTGGGATCACGCGTTTCGAGCAGGCGTATTCCCAATCTTTGTGCGGCCGCTGTGGTCCAGTTATCTCCTTGAGCGAGCGCGACCGCTCCTTGCCGGCCTCGGGTCGCGATGCTCCCAGCGACCAACAACGCGCCAAGAATGGCAACCAGGAAAAACACCCTCGAACTTTTCTTGCGAATGCTCATGTTGTTGCTCCTTCCAGCTTGATCCAATCGTTGCTTTGGACTTCGCCTCGCCGGCCCCTTGGCTTCGCAAAGAATCGCCAACCAATACCATACACCTTCTTTGAAAATGGTCTACAGCGCTTTTGTAGTTCCTGTAGACCGCCCTAGAAGCCCCGCAGGGGGCGAAAGATTCTGGCCCATCCCGCAGGGCGGGATGGGAAGCGAAATGCGCCAACGACGAGCCCCGGAGGGGCGACAGAGAGTCTTGTCGAGAAGCTGTCTTCCGCCCCTTCCGGGGCTGGAGTCGTGTGGCGATCCGCATACCCACGGCTTACCCCGTGGGCCAGACTATTCCGCCCCTCCGGGGCTCCCAAACGGGATACACTTTCCCGAAAACTGGTCTACACATACCAGGAACGACTGGATGAAGGCAGAGTAGGCGGCAGCGCGGGAGAGGAGCAGCGCGTGACGGTCATCCCCCGTGGGGGCCGCTGGCGCAGACTTCCTGGGATACGCTCGCGGAGAAGGTCTCGAAGTTCTTTTCAAACCGTTTGGCGAGTTCCCGGGCTTTGGTTTCGTATTCGGCCGCATTCTTCCAGGTGCGGCTGGGCCAGAGGATTTCGCGCGGAACGCCTTCGCAGCTTTCCGGAATATGCAGCCCAAAGAACGGGTCCGGCTTGGTGGGAACCGCAGCCAGCTTGCCGCTCAAGACGGCCCGGATCAAGGCTCTCGTGTGGGCAATGGAAATCCGCTTGCCGATCCCGAACGCCCCGCCGCTCCAGCCGGTATTCACGAGCCAGAAGTTTGCCTTGTGCTTCTTGATCTTCTCGCGGAGCAGATTCGCATAGACGGAGGGGTGGAGAGGCAGGAAGGGAGCCCCAAAGCAAGTGCTGAAGGTGGCTTTGGGCTCGTTGCCCATCTCCCGTTCGGTGCCGGCCACCTTCGCCGTGTAGCCCGAGAGGAAATGATACATGGCCTGTTCCGGTGTCAGCTTGGACACCGGCGGCATCACGCCGAAGGCATCGGCGGTCAACATGATCAGGTTTTGGGGATGTCCTCCCATACCGGAAAGCTCGACGTTCTCGAGCTGGCTGATGGCGTAACAACTGCGCGTGTTCTCCGTGAGCGAATCGTCATCCAGATGGATGCGACGGGTCAAGGGATCAATGACGACATTCTCCAGCACCGTCCCAAAGCGGTGGGTGGTGCGGAAGATTTCCGGCTCGGCTTCCGGGGAGAGCCGAATCACCTTGGCATAACATCCCCCCTCAAAGTTGAAGACGCCATTGTCACTCCAGCCATGCTCATCGTCTCCGATCAGTTTCCGCTCGGGGTCGGTCGAAAGGGTCGTCTTGCCTGTGCCGGAAAGGCCGAAAAAGACGGCCACGTCGCCTTCCGCCCCCACGTTGGCCGAGGCGTGCATCGGGAGGATGCCTTCGAGCGGCAGGCAATAATTCAGGATCGTAAAGACGGATTTCTTGGTCTCGCCCGCATATTGGGTCCCGCCGATCAGCACCAACTTTCTGCCGAAATGCACCAAAATGAAGGCCTCCGAGCGCGTGCCGTCTGTCGCAGGCACGGCCTGGAAGCGCGGGGCGGCGATGATCGTGTATTCCGGCACGTGCCCCGCCAGGGTAGTAGGGTTGGGACGAAGAAACATGTTGCGAACAAACAAGCTCTGCCAGGCAAACTCGCTGATCACGCGGATGGGCTTGCGGTAGTTCGGATCGGTTCCCGCAAAGCAATCCTGCACAAACAGGTCCTTGCCCTGCAAATAGGCGAGCACCCGCTGGTAAACCCGTTCAAATTGCTCCTCCTCGAAGGGCTGATTCACCGGCCCCCACCAGATTTGGTCCTGGCTGCCCGGCTCCCGGACGACGAACTTGTCGTTGGGCGAGCGCCCCGTGTAGCGTCCCGTACTGACCACCAGAGGACCCTGGTGGGCGACCATTCCTTCGTTGCGCTGGACGGCGTGTTCATAGAGCGCGGGGGCGGGAAGGTTCCAATAGACACTCGCGG
>MEKR01000116.1:22161-39622 GCA_001767035.1 Acidobacteria bacterium RIFCSPLOWO2_02_FULL_61_28 | reverse complement strand
CACATCGGCGGTTTGGTTTCCGGCATCGCCTTCGGCGCGCTGGTCTCCGACATGCCTTCCATCACGCAGGAGTCCATCGTCACGTGGCGCATCCTGCGTGCCCTGGCGTTTCTGCTGGTGATCTTCAGCTTCATCATGGTCAGGCTGCGCCCGGTGGCCTAGCCAGTGCCCCATCCTTGACAGGTCATATGCTGACAGGGATAATCCTTGCGAGGAAAAACCAAGCCATGGCACGGCTAGACTTGAGCGAGCGCCGAGAAATAGAACGAAAACTCCATGATCCAATATGGAGACAACGCCTTCTTCGTGTTCAAAAAATCATACAAGAGGAATTTGAAAGGTTTCGCGATCAAGCCGAGACCATGGTGATCAGGGCCGTCGTTCCGCGTACGGACATCAAAGAAATTAAGAAAGTTATCGCCAAGATTGAAGACAAGAAAGAGAATCGACGAGGATATGGATTGAGCCACTTGGAGGACTTGGTCGGGGTGAAAATCTTCTGCCCTTACGCAACAGATGTTAGGCAAGTAATTGATTCTATGAGGAACCATGAAGGGTTCATTGTTCCTGAAACAAACAGGGAGGCAAGAAGGAAAACAAAGGCAGGGTATAGGGGTTTTCATTTTACCCTTCAACTGAAAGGTCCCCTATTGGTGAATAATGAGGATCTCACACGAATAAAGTGCGAAGTGCAAGTCAAGACTATGCTAGAGGAGGCTTGGGATGCCAAAACGCACGATATAACCTACAAGTCCGAATCAGTGGTGGATCAGTTCCTTCTGGGACGAATGGGAGAGATAAGCGAAGCACTCGCTGCGTTCGATAAAAGGAGTGAGGAGCTTAAAAAGGAAATTCTGAAAAGGCATACCGAGGAACGCAAAAGAAAGGAAGCTGTGGCGTCGGTTTATCTATCAGAAGCTATGCCCCTTTGGAAGGAGGTTCTTTCAGAACTTCAAGATGGCAAGGAACTACGGGAATTGCGCGCTCGAAACTTTAACGCCAAAAATGTACTGCGCCTTATTCCACCTATTGAAAAGCGCCGTGATGATAAGAACTTATTATCACCACATCTCTGTAGACTGGCAGGTCTTGTCGCGCTGTATGCCAGAGGGCAGCACATAGATATATGGGCACTCGATCTTTGCGATGATTTGATCCATAAAGATCCCCAATTATCCCGCCCATACCTAGTTAAGGGCTCGGTTTGTTGGGCGCTCGACCAGCTTGACGAGGCGTTGGAAGTGACAAAGACAGGTATTGAAAAAGCCGAAGAAGAGAACGATCAAGGAAGCGTTGCAAACGGAAAAGCCAATTTCGCATACTGGGTAGGAGAAAAGGTATGGAATGCTTCGGAGAAAGATACCAAGTTGGCTTCGCAGGCAATAAAATACATAGATGAAGCCATTCGCTCCGCCAGAAAAAAGGCAACACGGCTGTCTTATTCAGATACGAAGGGATTTCTGCTCATTACGACTGGTAAAAATGCAAAAGAAATCCGCAAAGGTATGCGCCTCATCAGGGAAGTGCGGCGTCAAAGGACAGGCGGAATACTCGAAAAACTTTCACGCCTTTTTTTCGACCGACACATCTCAATTGCGAAACAGAGACTAGCTCTTCTAAAAACAGATGGTTAGCCACTCACCGTAAATATCTGCCTCCTGCATTTGGCCAGGTCATTTGTTTCTCTTCCTCCTTCGTCTCACCATTCCAGTCAATTACGATAAAGCTTTTGAGAGCTTCTGTCAAGCTCTTGATTTTTTTTAGAATCAAGTAGTTACATCCGTACCTCATCCGTGAAGAATCTCCTTGTACACTTCCCATGTCCTTAGGGCGCACTTCTCCCAAGTGAACAGGCTTGCCCGTTCGCGGCCACGCCGACGGAGGTCCGTCGCGAGGGATTCCTCTTCGGCGATGTGGCGCATGGCTTCGCTGATTTCCGACACGTTGCGAGGGTCCACATAGAGAGCGGCGTCGCCTCCCACCTCCGGCATTGACGAACAGTTCGACGTAATCACAGGAAGCCCGCAGCTCATGGCTTCCAAGACCGGCATTCCGAAGCCCTCTTCGAGCGAAGGGAAAACCAGCGCGGTGGCGGTGGAGTAGAGCAGGCGGAGCGTTTCTGGAGAGGCGTGCCCCAGGCGCACGATGCGCTCATTCAGGCCTTCTTGCTCGATCAGCGCATGGACCGCTTCCGCGCCGTAGCCATCCCCGCCTGCAAGAACCAGGCGATAGCCGGGCAGCCGCTTCAACGCCAGGACAATGTTGGCCACATTCTTGCGCACCTGAATCGCGCCGACGTTTAGGAAGAACCTCTCGTCTTTTCCGAATCCCAATACTTGCCGCCGAAACGCCTGCTGTTCCTCCGAAGTGGCCGGTGGAATCGGGTCCACTCCGTGATGGATGACGCGGATGCGCTCCTTGCGCGCAGCGGTGTGCCGCAGCAACTGCTGGCGCGTGGCGTCGGAGACGGCGATGATCCAGTCGGCGCGCGCGACGGCGTCGCGGAGAATTTGAGTGAACCGTCGCTGGAAAGACGAAGTCGAGTATTCGGTCGAGGTGAGCGGAAACAGGTCGTGGACCGTCACCACTCGAACCGGATAATGACGTTGCGGGAGACGCTGGTTGAGGCCATGAAACAACGCTGCTGGCCGAGGCGGTAGCCACGGCTCCCAGTAGGGTGAGACCGCGCAGCCTTCCGGCCAGCGCCGCGCGCGACCCCACTTGAGATACGGCCCGACGCGCAGGCAGAGAACGAGGCGGGAGTCCGAAAAGCCACCCGCTGGCCGATGAGCCGCCAGCGCCGCGATCAGCTTTTGCGAATAGATGCCGGTGCCGGTCGGCTCCGGATAGGCTGCCTCGGTGGCGTCGAGCGCGATGGTCATTTCAGGTCGGCCGACCAGCGGGGGCGCAGCTTCCGTTCGACGCGGCGCAGCAGGCCTTCGACTTCCGTGACTCCCCGCACAATCTCCTCCAGCGGTTTCCGTTGCGGGTGAGGAGCGCGGGCAGTTTGCAGGGCGAGTTCGGCGTGTCCCTGGATCGCCGTCAACGTCGAACGGATGGTATGCAAGTCGGTGGTGATGGGAAGTTCGGATTGCAGGAGCGCCCGCGGCTTCAACAATAATGCTTGGAGCCGCTCCCGGAGCAACTGACGAAGCTCCGGCTCCGGGGCATCTCCGACTTCTATGATCTGCGAGACGCCTTCTCCGCGGAGTTCTTTGCGCAGCTTTGTGCTCCCTTGCGGAAGGACAGCAACCACCAGCAGCGCCGGGTTGCTCTGCATCAACCAGCGCACCGGCTCCACATCGCGCTCGCCGCCCAGGACCAGCATCAAGGCGGCGTGCGATCGGGATTGTGCTCTTTCCAGGAGCCGGGGTCCTGCCGCAACCACCTCGGGCCGAAAGCCCCGGCGAGGGGAGAAGGCTCTGACAACTGTGTCGTAAAGCTTTCCTTTTCTGCCGCTGATTAGGATTTTCACAATGCGGGGCACGTTCTCTTATCCCTTCTGCTGATACTTTTGCAGCTTCCGATAGAGGGTTGTCTTTCCGATTCCGAGCAGGCGGGCGGCCAGCATCTTGTCGCCGCCGGCACCCGCGAGCGCCCGCAGGATCGCCTGCCGTTCCATCTCCTCGAGTGGAATCACGCTTTCCGGGAAATCGGTCGAGGCGGCGGACACGGGCGATTGCACGTTGGAGGGCAAATCGGCAGCCCGGATCAGCGGCCCGGAGCCAAGCGTCACGGCCCGCTCCAGGCAGTTCTCCAACTCGCGGACGTTGCCCGGCCAGTCATACGCCAGCATCCGGTCCAATGCCTCCGAGGCGATACTCCAGCGCACGCGCCGGCGGCTGTCGGGCTGCGATGCGGCCAGCCGCTGGAGGATGTGCTCGGCCAGCAGGGGGACGTCCACTTTCCGTTCCCGCAGCGGAGCCAAGGCAATGGAGACGACGTTCAGGCGAAAGTATAACTCCTTGCGGAAACTGCCCTGTCGGATGGCGGCTTCCAGGTCGCGGTTGGTCGCCGCCAGGATGCGCGCGTCCACGGGGATCCGCTTGGTGCCGCCCACGGGCCGGAACTCTTTTTCCTGAATGGCGCGCAAGAGCCGGGTCTGGAGTTCCGATGGCAGCTCGGCCACTTCATCCAGAAACAAGGTGCCGTCTTCGGCGCTCTGCAGCAGCCCCTCCTTGCTGTGCACCGCGCCGGTAAAGGCGCCGCGCACGTACCCGAACAACTCGCTTTCAATCAGGGTCGGCGCCAGGGCGCCGCAATCCACCGGGACGAACGGCTTGTCGCGCCACGGACCCGTCTCATGGATCGAACGGGCGACCACCTCTTTCCCCGTACCGCTCTCACCCCGAATCAACACCGGGGCGCGGCTGGGAGCGACCCGCTGAATCAGCTTGAAGACCTGCTGCATCTGTTGAGACTGGCCCACCAATTGTCCCAGGGCGTGGCGGGAGCGCAGCCGCTCCCGCAGGTAGCGGTTCTCATCCTTCAAGTCCAAGGTCTCGGCCAGCCGGGTGAGCAAGACCTTCATTTCCTCCGAGCTGAACGGCTTGACGATGTAGTCGGCGGCGCCGAGCTTCATGGCCTGCACGGCGGAAGGCACGCTGGCGTAGCCGGTCATGACGATGACCTCGATCCGAGGGTTGCCGGCCTTGATCCGCTCGAGCAATTCAATCCCGCTCATGCCGGGCATTTTGATGTCGGCGAGCACAAGGTCCACCGGCTGCTGCTCGATGATCTGAAGCGCCTGGGAGGCCGATTCCGCTTGGAACGCCTGGTACCCGAGCGATTCCACCACCTGCCGGCAGATCCCCCGCACCATTTCCTGATCGTCCACAATCAAGACACCCACTGCGTCTTTGTTGCTCATGCGTTGGAACCGGTTGCGCGCGGTTCTCTCCTTTCCGGACCCGAAACCCCATCTATCCTACATCGTTCCTGGAGAATGATATCGGCAGAAATCCTGCTGACTCGCCTCGCGGTGAGACACCGAATCGGACCTGCGATCAGGGAGACCGCTCCATATTCCGAAGCCGTTCAGCCGTGGTAAACGCGTAATGCAGTCCCGAAACCACGGTCAAGGTTGCTGTGGCATAAACCATTCCCTGTTGCAGCCACCGCAGGGTGCCGTTGGAGTCCAGCAATGTCAGCAGCGTCAGCAGGACCGTGGCCACTTGCGCGTGGGTATTGAGCTTTCCGTAGATGCTGGGGCGGGGGGGGCGCAGGGGAGTGGTCAGAATCATTACCAGAGCGGTCGTCAGAATGATGATGTCCCGGCTCAGGACCAGGATGACCAGCCAGAGCGGGATGTGCCGTTCCAGGCCCAGGACGACAAAGGAAGAGGTGAGCAGCAGCTTGTCCGCGATGGGGTCCAGATACGACCCCAGAGTGGTCTGCTGCCCCAGCCGGCGGGCCAGCACGCCGTCCAGGACGTCACTGACCCCGGCGATCAGAACCAGGACGAACGCCGTCCCGTATTGCCCCACCACAATCGAGAGAATCACAAAAGGAATGAAGACCAGGCGCAAGAGCGTGAGCTGGTTCGGAGCGTAGAAAACCTGCTTGAGATTCTTCATGGACCGTTAGCTATTCACCGGGCGACCGTCCCGCATGGCAAGAACACGGGAGGCAAATTCAGCGGCTTCGCGGCTGTGGGTCGCCATCAGCACCGTCCGCCCCATCTCGCGGTTGATTCGCTCGAGCAAGCCAAGAACGACTGCGGCGTTGCCGCTGTCGAGATTCCCGGTCGGCTCATCCGCGATCACCAGGGCGGGCTCATGGACCAGGGCTCGCGCGATCGCCACGCGCTGCATCTCCCCGCCGGAAAGTTGATGCGGAAAGTGGCGGGACTTCGCTTGCAATCCGACCAAGTCCAGCAAGCTCGCCACGCGCTGCTCCAGGTCGCCTGCCATATTCTTCCGGTCGAGCCAGAGCGGAACCGCAACATTTTCTAACACTGTCAAGGTCGGGAGCAAATTGAAAAATTGGAAGACAAACCCGATCCGGGTCCGTCGGAGACGGCTCAGGTCGCGGTCGTTCATGCGGCACGTGGACTGCTCCCCAATGCGGACTTCGCCGCTGGTGGGCAGGTCCACGGCTCCCGCCAGGTTCAGCAACGTGCTCTTGCCGCAGCCGCTCCGGCCCACGATCGCAGTGAATGATCCCGGCTCAAGCGCCAAATCCGCTTCCCGCACGGCATAGACGACACTCCCGTTGGAGGAGTAGGTCTTGCTGGCCTGGATCAATTCAACCACGGGGGGCACGCGGGTCTGGTTCGCCTCCGTATACCAGTGTACCAGCGATAGCGCCGTTTGCGAGGCAGGAGGTGCGGAGAAGAATTCGGCGTTGCCGGCGTTGCCCGCCCGATGGGCGCGAAAATCGGAGCAGGAACGGAAGGCGCGGGACAACGGTTTGCTAGGAATCGCATGGAGAAGACTCCGGCCGGGAAAGGACCCGCAGGGGTGTCTGCGCCAGTTGCTGGCGGGCGACGGCGGCCCACTGGCTGTACGGATCGAGCTTCACATACTCGAGCCACTGCCGACGCGCTTTGCCGTGCAGCCCCAGCTTGCCGTACACCAGGGCGAGATTGTAATGCGGGTCGGGATAATTCGGGCTGAGGCGCACCGCTTCCTCGTAATGGCGCCGCGCCTCTTCCCACTGTCTGCGTTCGTCATGGACGTTGGCCAGATTGAAGTGCGCCAGCGCGTAGTTGGGATCGAGCGCCAGGGCCGCCTGGTAGCATTGCATTGCCTGCTCGAGCTGGCCGAGGTTGTAATGAATCGTTCCCAGGTTGATCAAGGCCCCTCCGGCGCGGGGGTTCAGCTCGATGGCCTTCTGGTAAGCCCGGATGGCCTTCGGGAGCGTTTTCTCGCGCATCTCGTAGCGCAACCCGGCCCGGAACAGATGCTCCGCGCGCAGCTCCAGCGATGCTTCGCTCAATTTCGCGGGCTTTTGCGGACGCTTCAACACGCGAACGGTTTCCGTGCGATGTCTCGGCGCATACTCGAGCAGAAACTGGCCGGTCAGCGGCTCCATGGGAGAGCCCTGGAAATGAACGGCAAGGCGTTTCCCGTCCGCCTGGACTTGCAACTCGCTCCAGGGCCGTTCGACCTCCACCAGTTTCGCCCTCAAGGCGGCATGAACCGAGCGGATGCGAGCCGGGGGCACTCCTTCCCGCCGGAGTTGGAGCAGCGTTCGCAAGGTGACAATATCGGAAAACGTGTAGGCCCGGTCGGAAGCCTTTGCCGAGGCCGTGGGCCGGGGCTCGAGCAGGCCCTGGCGCTCCCAGGCGCCCAACTGCCGGTCGCTCAAACCCAAAATGCGCAGGACTTGCTTTCGGGTGAAGCATTCCTCAACCGTTTGTGAAGCGCGGTTCATTTCGAGCTTCGCCTCCGAGACACTTCCGCTCTTTGAGTGCGGATGATACGGAAATTATTTTCCCGATGCAACAAAAATTGATGTTGACACGCCTTTTTGCCGACCGGGATAATGCCTGTGTTCTGTCTTGCATGGAGAGGTTGGCTGTCGGGAGGCGCAGAGAGCGTATCGCAGACGGCGTGTCGCATAAAGCGTTCCGAGGGAGTCAGCTTGCCCGCCGGACTAGAACTGATGGCATTTCCAAAATGGCAAAACCGCTCCCATCGTTTTGCGGATCAGAGCGCAGGCGGAGCGGCAGGGAGGATTCATGGACGGCAAGATTTGGTTGTTGATGCAAGTCGGACTTGTGCTCGCCTTGGCGGGTTTCGCTTCCCCCGCAGCGATGGCCCAAAGCAAGCGCAAGCCGGGTCTCTACGCGATCTTTGAGACCAACCAGGGAACCGTTGTCTGCGAGCTCTACGAAAAAGAGGCGCCGGTAACAGTTAAGAATTTCATAGACCTCGCCGAAGGCAAGAAAGACTGGAAAGATCCCCGCAGCGGCGAGACGAAGAAAACGCGGTACTTCGACGGGATCACCTTCCACCGCGTCATCCCGGAATTCATGATTCAGGGCGGCGACCCGACCGGGACCGGCACGGGCGGCCCGGGGTATCGGTTCCAGGACGAGTTCGCGCCCAGTCTCAAGTTTGACAAGCCCGGCCGTCTGGCGATGGCCAATGCCGGACCCGGCACCAACGGCAGCCAGTTCTTCATCACCGAGGTCAACACCGACTTTCTCAACAACAAACACACGATCTTCGGCCAGGTAACCGAGGGGATGGACGTGGTGAAGAAGATCGCCAGGGTGCCGAAGAACTCGAGCGACAAGCCGAATCAGCCGGTCGTCATCCAAAAGCTGACCATCGAGCGCGTTCCCGCCGGGGGGTGAAGGCATTCGAACCGCGGAGGGCGCAGGGAAACGCAGAGGATTTCAACGTTTTCCATGGCGGGGACGGCATTCGGCGGATGGTTCACAAGTTGTGAGCCTTTGCTCTGCGTTCCTCTGCGTCCTCTGCGGTTAGCACACGGAAGCTTCGATGATGGAAGTGAATCAGGTCAGCGGAGCGATCGTCAATGCAGCAATGAAGGTCCATTCGGCGCTCGGGCCTGGTTTGTTGGAAAGCACCTACGAGGCTTGCTTGCTGCATGAACTCAGCCAACTGGGGCTGAAAGTGGCAACCCAGGTGAGTCTTCCGGTTGCCTATGATGGTATAAAGATAGATGTCGGCTACCGGGTGGATTTGTTGGTCGAAGACGCCGTGATCGTAGAGTTGAAAGCGGTGGAAACCCTGCTCCCGATTCACCAAGCTCAGCTTCTCTCCTACCTGAAGCTCAGTGGAAAGCGGGTCGGGTTGTTGATCAATTTCAACGTGCTCCATCTCAAAAACGGCATCAAACGGATGGTGAATAATCTGTGAGAACATGCGAACCGCAGAGGACGCAGAGGGTCGCAGAGGAATTGGAAATTTTCTTATCGCAGGGACAACATTCCACGGATGGTTCAAGAATTGTGATGCTTTGCTCTGCGGTCCTCAGCGTCCTCTGCGGTTGAAACCCGTTTCGCTGCTGCGCTATGATAGGCGCAGATGGATATCTACGAGGAAATCTCGCGGCTGCGGCGGGCGGGGATCAAGGCGGCGCTGGCGACGATAGTCAACGTCCGCGGCTCGATCCCGAGCTACGAATCGGCGAAGCTCCTGGTCCGCGAGGACGGCTCGATCGTGGGCACGGTGGGCGGCGGCTGCGTCGAGGCCGAAGTCTGGACGGCCGCCCGGAAAGTCATCGAGGAGGAGAAGCCCCGCAAGCTCACCTTTAACCTGAATAACAACCCTTCGTACGACACAGGTCTGCTGTGCGGCGGGACACTGGACATATTCGTGGAACCGATTCTTCCCACTCCGTATCTCTATATCTTCGGCGCCGGCCACGTCTCGATGGCGCTCTCGAAGGTGGCCACGCTCGCCGGCTTCAGCACGATCATCATTGACGACCGCGACACCTACGCCAACCGGGAGCGCTTCCCGGAAGCGGCCGAGATTTACGCCGACGACTACGAAAAGATTTTCGAGCGGCTGCTGCCGAACAGCTCCTCGTTCCTCATCGCGGTGACGCGCGGACATCGCGACGACATGCGCGTGCTGCGCTGGGCGATCGGAACGGCGGCTCGCTACATCGGCATGATCGGCAGCAAGCGCAAGGTCATCGAGATCGTCAAGTACCTGGAAGAGAATGAAGGGATCGCGGCCGCGCAACTGGCCCGCGTCCATTCCCCCATCGGCCTCGACATCGGGGCCATCTCGCCGGAAGAGATCGCCGTCAGCATCGTGGCCGAGATGATCGCTGTGCGGCGCGGCGCGTTGCAGGACGCCAAGCCTCATCCGAAGTCCATCCTGGCCGTTTCTTGAATTCGCCACAGAGGCACAGAGAAGAAGAATTCAGAAGTCAGGAGCCAGAAGACAGAAGACAGAAGACAGAAGAAGAACACATCCCTCGCTCCCTTTGGGGGCGCTTGGAATGGTAGTCTTGCTGGTTGGTCTTCATTCTGCCTTCTTCCTCTTTTCTCCGTGTCTCTGTGCCTCTGTGGCAAATTCTTACTGAGTTGACATGATTGCAGGCATTATCCTGGCCGCCGGGGAATCAAGCCGCATGGGGCGGGACAAGGCGCTCCTCCCCCTTGGCCGCGAGACGTTCCTCGAACACCTCATCGAAGTCCTGCGCGGTGAGGTCAGCCCTCTGCTCGTGGTTCTCGGCCACCATGCCGGGCAAATCGAGACCCGCCTGGCGTCCTTCCCCGAAACTCAGATAGTGCGGAACCCTGACTACCAGCAGGGGCAACTCAGTTCCTTGCAAGCAGCTCTGCGCGCTTTGAAGAATCAGCCTGTAGCCGGGGCTTTGGTCTGCCTGGTGGATCATCCCGCCATTTCCAAGGAAGTCGTCCGGGCGCTGCTGGAACGCTTCCGCCAGCGGGCGGCCCGACGCCCTGGGGCTTCGGAGCAAAAGGCGACGCGAATCATCATTCCTACCTGCCACGGACGCAGAGGCCATCCGGTCCTGTTCGCCTCCGGCTTGTTCCAGGAATTGTTGGATGCGCCGGTGGAGGAAGGCGCCCGGTCTGTGGTCCGGCGTCACGCCGCCGAAGTGGACCTGGTGGAGACGGGCGCGGAAGGGATTCTTTTGGATGTGGACCTCCCGGCGGACTACGAAGCTCTGCTCCGACGTTGGGAGGCGCCTACCGCTGGCGGCGACGAGCCTCGTGGGGGACAGCCTTGAGGGCGGCTTTTATGGCGTCCTCGGCCAGCACGCTGGCGTGCCCGCTCTCCGGAGGCAGGCCTCCGATCCCTGCTGCCACTTCAGCGGCGGTCACTCGTCCAGCCTCTTCGAGCGTTTTCCCGATGGCCAGCTCGGTCAGCAACGACCCGCAGGCGATGGAGGCCACGCAACCCTTCGCCTTGAAGCGTGCCTCGCGGAGTTGTCCTTCTTCGACGAGCACCGAGAGCCGCAGAATGTCACCGCAGACCGGGTTGGTCACCTCGACCGTCACCGCCGGCGGCGGCAGTTCCCCGGCGTTGCGCGGATTTTGGAAGTGATCGAGAACTGTCGGGTTGTGCACGGGCACTCCTAGTGTTTTGCGCTCCCGTTGATTTTTCTATCCTCAATGTGCTCGCATACGCCCTGTTTTGGTAGTCACGGCGAATGGTTTTTTCGCCGTGGGCTTTTCGCCGCGGGCTTTTCTGCCCGGGAGAAGTGCCCTGATCAATGTGCGCTGACAGAACAACAATCGTCGTGGCGGCTCTTCTGTGCGAGCAAGCGCGGTTGCTGATCTGCCAGCGAGCGCCGACGGGTGAGTTCCCGAACAAGTGGGAGTTTCCCGGTGGCAAGCTCGAGCCGGGCGAAGACCCCCAGGCGGCCCTGCGGCGCGAGTTGTTCGAAGAACTGGCCATCCTTGCCGAGATCGGCGAAGAGGTCTGGCGAACCGAGCACCAGTATCCAGGGTATCCTCCCGTGCGGCTGCTTTTCTTTGCGGTCCGGAGCTATTCCGGTACGGTCGAAAACCGCGTCTTTCAACAAGTGCGCTGGACGGCGCTGCCGGACCTGGTGAGCTACGACTTCCTGGAAGCGGACCGGCCCCTGGTCGAGAGTCTGGCGTCGGGGGAGATGTTGCTGTCCGAGTGCGAGAAACCACAAAGCTGAGGGGGCCTACGGCGCGGGCGGAGCCGGGGGGTTCAGGTCGCTCTGGGGGCTGGCCAAGAACTGGTCAATCTGCGCCAGGCTTTTCCTCATCTGCTCGGCGAACTGGCCCTGCGGAGCCTCTTCCAGGTAGGTTCGCATTTCCTTCGCGGCGTCGGTGTAGGCGTCTTTCTTCAAGAGGATTTCGGCGAGCAAGGCGTGGACCTGGGGCATGCTTTCATGCGGCCCCTTTTCGGCATCGCGGGCGCTTTTCTCAGCGGCCTCGACCTGATTCAGGTTGAACTTCCCGATCGCCTGGAGGAAGCTCGCGAATCCGATGTTCTGGTCCATTTCCAGGGCTTTTCCGGCGGTGTCCACGGCGGCCTGCCATTGCTGCTCCTGCACCTGCAAATACGCGAGGTTGATGTAAGGAGGAATATACTGCGCATCAATAAAAATCGCCCTTTCAAAGGCTTCGCCGGCCTTCTCCTTGAGTCCCTGTGTTTGAAAAATCCGGCCCAGCTCATTCCAGGCCGCCGCGTACTTGTCGTACTTGGCGATGGCTTTTTCCAGGTGTTCGCGCGCCGAGGCCGCCTGATTGTTCCGCAACTCCTTGATCGCCTTTTCGTATTCTTTGCGGGCGTCGTCGGGAACCAGCAAGGAGGTCACACTGATGGCGGAGCCTTCTACGCCCGCGATGCGCCGGAGCCGCAGCGTCCCGACGTCAATCCGTCCCATGTCCGAGAGCTGGGTCAGGGTATGGTTCAGAGGATGGTAGCCGGGAACGGTGATCCGCAATTCGCAGCCCGTCAAGGAATTGCCCATTCCCCGGGTCATACTGCTGGTGGGGCTGCTCCCCAGCGACGCCGGGCTTTCGTTGCTGGCGCTGAAGTCAAAATTGCTCTGCACCCCCGTGCCGAGGCTGAAGGTGAAATATCCTCCCAGGTCCGTGTGGATGACCTGCAAGGGCCGCAGGCCGCAATTGAGCTCAATCGAGACCGGCTCGGAGACCGGCCGGCCGGTTTCCATCAGCACGCGTCCGCTCACAAACATGGGGCCTTGCGGCTGCCCCATCGGCCGGGTGGGTTGGCGCGGCGCCGGCTGCCGGCCACCCGTGGATCCGGAGGTGCCTGTGGATCCCGTCGAAGAACCGCCGCCTTGCGCTTGCGCGAAACTGTGCAAGGACAGCAATCCAGTCAGCAAAACAATGATGCACGCCGTCAGGAAAAGTCGTTTCATCGGTGGCCCCCCGCGTTTGGAGCGATTCTCGACTACTTAGAGACTACCGCAGCTTGCCGCCAAAGGAAACAAGAATTTTGCGGCCTACTTCAGGCCGGGACGAAATAGACGTCGGTGGGCTTGAATTTCGAGTTGCGCAGGAACTGCGCGCGGATGCGCATCCCGATCTGGATTTGGTCCTGGGTCACGCCGACGAGCCGCGCCAGGAACAGCGTGTCCACGCCGTCGAACTCGACCAGGACCAGGTTGAATGGCGTTTCTTTCAGGAATTCCTCGCTCCCCATGTAGCAGGTGGTCCAGGTGTGCACGCGGCCTTCGAGCGGCAGCTCGATCCACTTCGTCGCCGAGCCGCACTGCATGCAGTAGGCGCGCGGCGTGGCAAAGCGCTCGTGGCACCGGCGGCACTCGCTGCCGAGCAGCTTCCCCTGCGACAGCCCGATAAAGAACGGCGAGTCTTCGGCATAGCTGTGGATGTAGTCAATCCTGTAGTGCGACTTGATTATGAGCGGGTCGGTGTTGAAGACCACGGTGCCGTCTTCAGTCTCGGGCAGACGGAACTTGGGCTTGGCAATGCGGGCAGGCCTCGATTCGGCCCCTGCTAGATTCTTCGCAGATTTCCTCTTGGCTTGTACTCCAGGCACTTTGCATTGCCTCCCTTCTCGTCTTTAGCTCTCGGTCATATTGTGTGTCATCCCGATCCCGGCATGCCGGGAGAGGGACCTGCACGCCCGGTGGTCGTGCGGGCAGTCACGCCGCGATTTCGCGTAATACTTCGGGATGCCGTTCCACCAATCGAAGGAGTGTTCTTGCCGCTCCGCTGGGTTGACGGCGACCTTGCTCCCACTGCTCCAGCGTGCGCTTCGAGACTCCCAACAGCGCAGCGAACTGCGCCTGGGTGAGCCCGGATTGCGAGCGTGCTCGAACGATCGGCGAACGCGGCTCAACTTTTAGCCGCTTGCCCCGTCCCGCCTTGATCTCCCGCACGCCATCCAGGACCTCCTGCCAGATGTCGCGGCCAGCCTCCAGCCGGGCCAGCGCGCTTCGGTTGAGTTTCTTACTCATCTCGGAACGCCTCCTTGAGTTGCTTGAGAATATAGGCAGGCACGTTTTCCCTCCTGGTTTTGGCATACAATGCCAGCATCCAGAACTCGTTGGGTTCATAGCGCAGGAAGTAGATCACGCGCAACCCGCCGCGCTTGCCCGTGCCCTTGCGCCTCCAGCGTAGTTTCCTGACTCCGCCGGCGCCGCGAATAATCTTCCCCGCTTCCGGGTGAAGAAGCATGAACTGCTGCAACTCGGCGTATTCCTCGTCATCGAGGTAGAGAGCACGCATCCGCTCAAACGCAGCCGACTCGATGAACGTGAACACGAGACCATGCTACGCCTTTGGCGTAGTTCTGTCAACATTCGTGCAACGGCGCACAGGGCCAAAACACAAAAACCCACGGCGGGAAAAAGCGTTCGCCGTGGCTACGCGCTCTTCCACGATCGGGGATTGCCCTTTAGCGTCGTGACACACAGAGGTCATGCAAGTAACTTCCCAGTTCGCCCCCACCAAACCTCAAACCTATTTTCGGCTCCGACAGGTATATCCCTAACGCAGAGCCATCCCATTTACATTCTGTGACAGCAGACCACGGGATAGACAGCGGTGGGTGAAAGGGGAAGTAGAAAAAAGGTGTTGACAGATGAATGTAGTGCGGGTCTGCCTGTACCGTGAGGACGAATTCATAACTTGCCCCGCGATCTGTCCCCATAGAAACAAATCGGAATGTCTTAGTCCCCGCCGGCGGCTGATGGGGGTACTTTTTGGCCAACTGATGCCATCCACCAAATGAGATCAAGGCAAGAACTCCCAAAACAAATGCGACCACAAACAGCAGATTCCATCTGGATTTCAGTATTCTCAGTAGCCCGGAACCTTCCCGTTGTTTCGTGAGTCCTTCCACAACGCCTCCTCGATATCCGCGGCAGCGGCCGGGCGGAGAATGGGTCGCATCAGCGGCCGCGCTCGCGGATGCGGCGGATGACATCTTCCCAAGGGATGCCGCTAGGTCCCTCTCGATCCAGCTCATCGAGCCGCCGGTCCAGTTCTTCCCGTTGCGCGTTGGTGAGCCGGATCGCCTCGGGCGTCGCCGAGAGACTCTCCCACAGCGCGTCCAACAGTTGGAGCCGCTCTTCGGGGCTAAGGCACCTTGCAGCGCTTTCTATCTCTTCAATCGTGCTCATGACTTCTTTCGTTCATCAGTCATTCGAAACGTCCCCGGATTACGCCAGGATATCACCTGTCATTCTACCACCCTAGAACGCCCGCTCCAGGATGGTAGCAGTCACATACGTTCCGGTTCCCGCGTGGCTGTGGATGAGGCCGCGCATGGGGCGGCGCTTGGAGCGCGGCTTGATCTGGATGCGGCCGTCGCCGCCGTTATGCTTGGCGATGTTGCCTTGCAATTGCCAGAAGGCGAAGACGGCCTGCATCAGCCCCGTCGCGCCGACAGGATGGCCGCAGGCGAGCAACCCGCCCGAGGGATTCACCGGAATCACGCCGCGCAATTCCGGCGCGCCGGAGTCAATAAACTTCCCGCCCTCGCCATAGCGGCAGAGGCCCAGGTCTTCGTAGGTCTGAAGCTCGCTCGACGTGTAGGCGTCGTGCAGCTCGATGAAGTCCAACTCCTCGATGGGATTCCGAATCCCGACTTTCTCATAGACCATCTTGGCTGCCGTGCGCCCGGCGCGGAAGGAATGCACGCCGGGGTATTTGAGATTCTTATACCACGCTGGGTCTTCGTGGGGGAGCAGGACGACTTGTTTCTGCGGACGGTCGGCCATGCGCATGGCGTCGGAACCCGCGCCGATCCCGGCGACGCGCACCAGTCGGTCGGTGACGCGCTCGGCGATTTTTTCGCTCGCCAGGATGCAGACCGCCGCCCCGTCCGACATGGTGCAGATGTCGAGTTCGGTGAGCGGCCAGGCGACCATCGGTGAGCGGCGGACGTCCTCGACCGTCAAGTCCAGGTGCTTCTGCGCCCAGGTGTTGTGCAAAGCGTTCTTGTGGTTCTTGACCGAGACGCGCGCCATCTGCTCGACCGTGGTGCCGAATTCATGCATGTGCCGGACGACCATCATGGCGTAATAGCCCGAGTAAAAGCCGCCGACGGGGTAGTCGAAGTTCGTGTCGGAGGCGAGCGCAATAAACTCGTTGCCCTTCCAGGTGTTGACGCGGGACATGGTCTCGAAGCCCATCGCCACCACGCAGTCCATGAATCCGCTCGCCACGTGGCGGTAGGCTTCCTGGAAACACAGGCCGCCCGTAGCGCCGCCGCCCTCGATGCGGATGGTGGGTTTGGGGACCAGGCCGCACATGTCCACGGCCATCACCCCGGCCTTGAGCTGCCGGGTGAAGTGGTCGGAGAAATAGCTGACCACGGTGCCGTCAATGTCGGCCTTGCGCAGCTTCGGCGTATCGCGCATGGCGTAGTCGAAGGCTTCCTTCACCATCACGCGGAAGCTCTTGCGCGGCTCGGCTTTGGTGAACTTGGTGATGCCGCCGGAAATCATGTAAACAGGTCTCATGGTGTTGTTCTCCGCGGGGGAGTGACCGCTCCCTTACGGTCGCGGCTCGGATTGGCGGACGTGTGACCGGATGAACTCAACAATCTTTTCGAGGGACGCGCCGGGCTGGAAGACTTCGGCGACGCCAAGGGCTTTCATCGCGGCGACATCGGCGTCCGGGATAATCCCGCCCAGCACGACCAGCACGTCGTCCATTTGGCGTTCCTGGAGCAAGGCCATCAGCTTGGGGATGATGGTGGTGTGCGCGCCGGAGAGGATAGAAAGCCCAATGGCGTCGGCGTCTTCCTGGAGCGCCGCGTTGACGATCTGTTCGGGGGTCTGCCGCAGCCCGGTATAGATGACTTCCATGCCGGCGTCGCGCAGCGCGCGGGCAATGACCTTGGCGCCGCGGTCATGGCCGTCCAGGCCCGGCTTGGCGACAATCACCCGGATGCGCCGCTGAGTTTCGGTAGGCACGGTCAGTTTCGATCCCTCCGCATGATAGGAAACCACTCGGGCAATGTCAACGCAACAGTGGCTTCCGCTTATATAATATAATTGACAGAATCAGTATAATTGAGAAGAAGGAGTTCCGTGCATGGTCAAGAAGGTCAACGCCCTGAAAGCGCGCCAGAACCTCGGCCAGCTCCTCGAAGAGGTCTACTACAAAGGGGATCAGTACATCATCGAGCGCGCAGGGCATCCGATGGCTGCGGTTGTCCCCTTATGGCAGCTCGAAACCTTCCGGGAGCGCCGCGAGCGCCTCTTCCGCATGGTTCGGGACGTCCAGCGCCGGACGACAAAACTGAAACCGGAAGTGATCGAGCGAGAAGTTGAGTCCGCCGTCCGCGCGGTCCGCAAGCGCGCGGTCCGCAGGAAACCATGATCCGGGCGGTGCTGGATGCCAATGTTGTCGTCAGCGGCGTTCTCAGCGGCAAAGGTTATCCCGGCAGAATTCTTGCAGCATGGCGCGACGAGCAGTTTCATCTCGTCATCTCGGAGGCCATTCTGGAAGAGATTGGCCGAGTCCTGCGCTATCCCAGGATAGCCACTCGCCATCAGTGGAACGATGCGCAGCTCCGGGTAT
>MEKR01000116.1:0-22153 GCA_001767035.1 Acidobacteria bacterium RIFCSPLOWO2_02_FULL_61_28 | reverse complement strand
GACTTGACCCACGTTGCGATTCTTACACCGGGACAACTGACTCTCTCCGCAATCGCAGAAGACCCCTCGGACAATCGCTACCTCGAATGCGCCGTCGAGGGAGACGCCGACTACATTGTCAGCGGGGATCATCACCTGCTGAACTTGGCGCATTACCGGGGCATCGAAATCCTTACTCCGCGCTCCTTCGTTGAGATGCATGGATCACTGTGGCGTTTGGAGGGGACGACAGCGGCCAGCCGCTGTCAATGAGCGCATCTCACTCTTTAAGACGATCGCAGAGAATTCGAATCAGGACCGGCCCTGGATCACATTGTCCAAGGGGAGGCGGTTCTTCTCAAGCGTAGCGCCGGTCGCCTGATCGAGATTGACGCGCGCTTTGGCGAAGCTCGCTCGTGCGGTGACCTCAGCAAACTGGGCCGCTTGCAAGTCGCGTTGCATCCGAATCACACTGTAGGGTGTGGAGACGCCGGCCCGGAGTTTTTTCTCTTCAGCGTCCAGAGTCCGCCGGCTGAGTTCCAGGGCCTTGCCGGCGGCTTCGGCCTGCGCCTTCGTCTGAAGCAGGACGATCAGCGCATTCCGCACTTCGAGCTGAATCTGGTTCCGGGTCCGCTGGAGGGAAGTTTCCGCCTGCCGCAGCTCGAGCCGGGCGCGCACGTCGTCGGCCTGCGCGCTGCGGTTGAGAATCGGAACCGTGAGGGCAAAGCCGAAGGCATATTCCGGATAGCTCAAGCGTCGGAGCTGCCCCAGCGCAACGCCCAACGCTCCGGAGCGGCTGGAGCCGGCCAGGAGGCCGAAGATGCTCAGACTGGGTTTGAGATTATTTTGGGTGAACTGGGTCACGATCTGCTGGTTCCGGATGCCGCCTTCGGCGCGAGTGATCTCGGGGCGATTCCGCATCGCCGCCGCCAGGGCGTCCTCGAAGCCCGGAATGTCGGACTGCTGCGGCTCCGGGAGCGAGTCCGTAGGCTCGATGCGGGCGGCCCCGAGAACGGAATCGAGTTCCTTGCTCATCAGGTTCTTGAGCTGGACCTCCCGCAACTGCTGGTTGGTCTGGGCGGCAATCAGGTCCCGCCGCCGGGCGGCCACTTCCGCCTCCGCCGCCACCACGTCGAGCGGCGCCAGCGTCCCGATCTGGGCCTGCTTCTGGTTGTCCTGGCGGAGCCTCTCGGCCACGGCCAGCGCCTGTTCCGCGGCCCGCACTTGTTCGCGCGAAGCCACCAGGTCCCAGTAGAGATTCTGCGCGTTGGTCAGGGCAACCATGGCCTGCTGCCGGAAGACCTCGCGGGCAACCTGGCGGTTATTTTCCGCGACGTTCTGAAAGCGCCGGGTGACGGCAAAGCCGAATCCGTTGAGCAACTGCTGGTTCACAGAAAAATTCAAGCGCGATGTGAACGAGGGATTGAACCGCAGGTTGCGCTGGGTGGAACTCTCGCGTTCGGCGTTCCAACTCAGGCTGAAGCTGGTTCCCGTGGCGAAGGCTTGCGCATAGAAGAGCTGGAAGTTGGTCGTATGGCTCGTCGGCGCGGCAACCCCGGAGACACGGATGCTGTTCAGGGGGCTGGTTTCGGTATCCACGCTGAAGTTCATGGAGAGGCTGGGATCGAAACTGCCGCGCGGGCCTACGTTCACCTGCCGGGCGCTGCCGGTGATGCCGCCACCGCCACCTCCACCGCCCCCACCCCGTCCACCGCCGCCTCCGCCGATTCCGGCTCCGATCGCTCCGGCAAACAGGCCGCTCGGAATCGGAACGCCCTCCGTGCCGCGCGGGGCCTGTCCCGAGCGCGACCGCAGGGTGTCGGTCTCCGACATCGAGAGGTTATAGCGCGCCGCGGCCAGGTCCAGATTGTTCTCGACAACGGTGGCCAATAGTTGCGCCAGCGACAGCCGCAAGGTCCCGTCGCGGACGGCCTGCGCCAACCCCGGCGAGTTTTTCAGATCGGGGTCGGGCACCGCTTGCGACGCGTACAGCTTGTGCAAACGAGGGAACCACGGCGGGTTCTTGCTGTAGTCGGGCGCGTCCGGGCCTTTGGCTGGAGCCGTCAGACAGAAAACGGCCAGCCACAGGAACAAACCGGCGGCCACGGCCTGCACAGTTCCCGTGGATTGGTTTCGTACCAGGCGAACGCGGAGCGGTCTCATCGGCTTCCTTCGCCTCCCGGAGTAAATCCGCGGACGCTAAACGGCGGGGTCGGCATTTTGGAGACCGTCCCGCTGAAGGCGTCCCCGATCTCGATCCCGTTCCGGTTGAGGGTGGTGCCCATCGCCCGGTCCATTTCGACCAACCCTCGGGAGTAATTCGTCACGGCCTGCAATTCTGCCGTCTGCGCGGAGAGGAGGTCCCGCTGCCGCAGCACGGTCTGGTACGGAGTGGTCACGCCGGCTTGCAGCTTCTTCTGTTCGGCTTCGAGTGTTTGTTGAGCCAGCCGGACGGCCTGATGCGCGGCCTCGACCTGCGCTTTGCCTTGAATCAACCCGATGATCGCCTGCCGCACTTCGAGCGCGATCTGGTTCCGGGAACGTTGCAAGCCGATTTCGAGTTGGTTTCCTTCCAGTTGCGCCCGGAGATTGTCGGCCTGGGCCGAGCGGTTGCGCAGCGGCAGGTTCAGGCTGAAGCCGCCGGCATATTCCGGGAAGTCGGCTCCGAAAGCCTGCTGGAGCGAGCCTCCCGCGCCTCCGGCCGCGGTCAACGAATTGCCCTGCAACCCCGACCCGGCAAAAAGCCCGAAGATGGAGCCGTTCGGTTTCAGGCTGTTTTGCGTGAAGCGGATGGAAAGATTCTGGTTTTGCAGGTTCGTCTCGGACTGGCGCAGGTCGGGACGGTTATTCATAGCCGCGGTCAGCGCATCGGAAATTTCAGGGATGTCGGCGTCGCGCGGCTCCGGCATGCGGTCGGTGAGCACGATCCGCGCGGCATCGAGCGCCGGGTCGGGTTTCTTGCTGAACAAGTTCTTCAGGCGCGTCTCCTGCAATTGGAGGTTGGTGCGGGCCACGACCAGATCGCGCTGCCGGGAGGCCACTTCCGACTCCGCCACCACCACGTCGAGCGGAGCCAGCGTGCCGATTTCCGCCTGCTTCTGGTTGTCCTCATAAAGTTTCTGCGAGACCGCCAGCGACTGCTCCGCCACTCGCACGTTTTCCACGAACGCCGCCAGGTCCCAGTAGGCGTTCGTGACCGCGACGACGGCGGTATTCACCTGGAGGCGGAAGACCTCCTCGGAAGTCCGCAGGTTGTTCTGAGCGACGAGCAGAAAGCGCTCGTTCGGCAGGCGGCCGAAGCCATTGAGCAGAGGCTGGTTGAACCCAAACGCAAAGCGCGAGATCACGGCCGGATTGAAGAGAAGGTTCTGTTGCGTCGAGCTGGTGCGCACGCCGGTCAGCCCGAGGAAATAGCTCGTGCCGGTCGAAAACAGTTGCGTGTAGCCCCCCGTAAACGCCGTCGAGTACGTGGTGACGGCCGGGACGCCGGCCACCACCTGGGTATTGAGCGGCGAGGAGTTCCGGTCCCAACTGAAATTGAAACTCACAGCGGGATCGAAGCTGCCGGTGCGCCCGACCTGCACGGCTCCTCCCCCGCCGGTGATGCCTCCGGCACTGCCCAGTCCGCCGCCTCCGCTGGCTTCGGTAACGCCGGCGCCAATCGCTCCGACCTGAAGCCCCCCGGGAACAAACGCGCCTTGGAAGCCGCGCGCCGCCTGCCCGGACCGCGCCCGCAGCACGTCCGCCTGCGCCATCGGCCGGATAAAGCGCTGCACCGCGATGTCGAGGTTATTTTCCAGCACCAGCGCCAAGGCGTCGGCGAGAGAAAGCTCGATCCTCCCGTCGCGGATCAGGTTGCGGAGCCTAGCCGAGTTCTCGAGCGTCATCGGAGGGACTTCTTGCTCCTGGTACGGGCGCAGAACCGCAGGGAACCAGCCGGGGCCTTTCGAGTAGTCTTGAATGAACGGCTGCGGTTCTTGCGGATTCTGGGCGCGCAGCGGCAGGCACAAGCCCAGCCCGCCGAGCAGCATCCCCACCAGCCAACCGATCCTCCGACTCCGTGTTTTCATGGCAAACCTCCTGAATCCGGTCTCTACAATGCGCGCCTCGAAACCAAGTCAAGCGGGTACAGGCCGCCATGCTTTGACAGCGACAGGCAAGAATGCCTGTCCCACCATTGGCTCCGGGAGTCAACTCCGAGGATGGGACGTTCCCTCGGACCACCCACGACTGCCCCTCTTTGATTGGTACGTAAGCGGCGGGGGGTTGGTTTCATTTTTCCCGGCGAAGGGGCCGCCGCGACCGCGGGCCTCCCGCGGCTCCACGTCCTGTAGGAACCCCAGCAAAAGAAAATAGTAGCATCCGCTCAGATAAGCATACAAATGCCACAGAGGCACGGAGACACAGAAATGAGAAGCCAGGAGCCGGAATTTTACAGCGGACGGTCACCCGATTCCACAACGCGGGGTATTCTTATTCGGAATTCCCAATTCCGATTTACTCCTTCTTTCTCCGTGCCTCTGTGTCTCTGTGGCCGATCTTCAGGCTTTTCCGAGCGCGTGGCGCAACGCGCCTTCCAGTGTCGGATAACGGAAGGTGTAGCCGGATGCCTTCAGGCGCGCCGGCTCGACGCGCTGGCCCCAGAGCAGCGCCTCTTCGCCCATCTGCCCAAATACGAGCCGGACGACAAAGGCCGGCAGCGGAAAGATGGTTGGCCGGGAAAGGACCCGCCCCAGCGTCTTTACAAATTCCGCGTTCAGCGCCGGGTTGGGCGCCACCGCGTTGACGGGACCCTGCAAGCTTGCCGTCGCCAGGACGTGCTGGATCGCGCCCACGAGATCGTCGAGGGCGATCCAGCTCATATATTGCTTGCCCGAACCGATCCGGCCGCCAAGGCCCAGCCGGAAGGGGAACAGCATTTGCCCCAGCGCGCCACCCGCTGTCCCCAGAACGACTCCGATCCGCAAACGAACCACGCGGATTCCTTTCTTCGCGGCCAGATCCGTGGCCCCTTCCCATTCGCGGCAGACCTGGGCGAGAAACCCGCCGCCAGTAGAACTCTCTTCGCGCAGGATTTCATCGCTCCGGTTGCCATAATATCCGACGGCGGAGCCGCTCACGAACACCTGCGGAGGTTGAGCGAGTTGGGCCAGCGCCTCGGAGAGCAGCCGCGTCCCTTTGAACCGGCTCTCCAGGATGCGGGCCTTTTTCCGGGGCGTCCAGCGGCCGGGGATCGGCTCGCCCGCGAGATGGATCACGGCGTCTTGGCCTTCGAGCTTGGCCGTGTCCACGTAGGATGCCTCCGGGTTCCAGACGATCTCGGCGTCCCCGGCCGTGGCGGCGCTGCGCTCGCCCCGGACCAGACGCGTCACCCGGTGCCCGGCGGCGGTGAGCGACCCCACCAGCGCCGAACCGATAAAGCCATGCGACCCTGAAACGACGATGTTCACGGCGATCACCTCCCGGCAGGCTGCTCTTCCGATCTAATGAGCATGGGTAGCCACGGCACGTCTTGTGTGCCGTGGGCTTTTGCATTTCCGGAGAACGTACCCACGGCATAAAAATCATGCCGTGGCTACCCCCGGTGCTTCTCCGATCCTTTGAAAATTAGGATACTCCAAGGTTGACAAACTCGAAACAATCCTCGTAGCCTGAAAAGGTGTTACGTCGCTGGTCCCCGAAGACCTGTCGGCGCAGAGGGAGGAAAAGGAAATGGCGGAACGGATGGTCAAGTGCGTCAAGTTGCAGCGCGAATTGCCGGGGCTGGAGGAGCCTCCCTTCGGCAACGACCTCGGAAAGCGCATCTACGAAAACGTCTCCCAAGACGCCTGGCGCATGTGGATCGAGCACCTGAAGATGATCGTCAACGAATACCGCTTGAACCTCGTGGACCGCGAGGCGCAACGCATCGTCCAGCAACAGATGGAAGAATATTTCTTCGGCGAAGGCGCCGCGCTCCCGCCCGGCTACGTCCCTCCGCAGACCAAGCAGTAAGTCCAATCCGAGCCGCGACCGCAAGGGAGCGGTGTCTCATGCCACAGAGGCACAGAGGCACAGAGAAAAGAAGATAGAAGACAGAAGAAAACCAAGTCCTTCGGCGCTTCGCGCCTCAGGATGACAGTTAATGGATTTTGTTCTGACTTCTGACTCCTTCTTCTCCGTGCCTCTATATCTCTGTGGCTACTCCTACCGCATTACCGGCAGATTCGGCATGATGACAAATTCGAGCTGCCGGTGGGCTTCGCGCAAGGCCGCCTCGACCTCACCCGGTGTTCGGCCTCGCGCAAAAATGAAGCCAAGATAGCTTGCTCCTTCCGGCCAGGGGACGAGCTTCTGTTTCAATTTGGCGGTGATGCGGATGTCCTCAATTCCCGGCACGGCGAGGGCAGCCGCTTCGCCGCGGACCTCTTCCAACACACCGGCAGTAGGAACTGGAATCATCATCACGCCGGAAGCCGCTTCCTCGCGCTGGACTCGCTCGACCGGCTCGCCCAGGGCGTGGCGGCCCAAGGTGTGGCGCAAGGCGTGGTGGATGATCAATTCTTCGAGCGACCATCCGTTTTCAAACCGCAGCGCCCGCGCGCACAGCCCGCCAATCGGCCGCGCCGCGATTTCGAGCACTCGGGGGCCTTGCGGCGTGAGGCGAATCTCCGCGTGAATCGGGCCGTGGGAGAGTCCCACGGCGCGCGCGGCCTGCGTGACGCTCTGCACGATCTCCACCTGCGTGGCCTCCGGCAGACGCGACGGCGTTACATAAATCGTCTCTTCAAAGTAAGGGCCTTCGAGCGGATTGGGCTTGTCGAAGAGAGCCAGCACTTGCAAGCTTCCCCGGTCCATGATCCCTTCGAGAGCCACTTCGGAGCCTTCCAGATATTCCTCGACCAGAATCCACCCTGCTTCCTCTTCCTTCATGCGGCGGATTTCCGGTTCTTCCAGCAGCGCGTGAATTCGGCGGAATGCCGCGCGAAACTCCTCCGCGTCATTGGCGCGGATCACGCCCCGGCTGGCCGAGAGCGAAAGCGGTTTCAGGACGCAGGGGAAGGCGATTCCTTGCGGCAAAGAAGGCGATTGCGCATCAACAGGAATGCGGGCAAACGCTGGCGCCGGCACGCCGGCAGCCTGGAGGAGTCGTCGAAATTCGAACTTGTCGTGGCAGGCGAACGCGGCGAAGGGCTGATGGTAGGGGATTTCCAGCGCCTCGCAGGCCAGCGCCGCCGTCAACGTCGGCCGGTCGCCGATAGCGATGATAGCGTCGAGCGGATGCTCGCGGGCGTACTCCACAATGGCGGTGGCGGCTCGTTCCGGGTCTTCAAAGCGCAGCGGAATCGCGCCGTCGCGCCAGGGGTCTTCGAGCACGTGACAGCGGTCGCTGCCCGCTACGATGGCAACGCCGAGCTTCTCCGCCGCCTCCCGAAACGCCGCCGCCTGATAGCCGGTGGTGGTGAAAAGCAGCAGGAGACGCTGGGGCCGGTTGGATGTGGGTGATAACTCCATCGGAATGCCTTCAGCGGCTGATGCCGCGGTGGTGCGCCGGCCTCTGGGACACCCCAACACGCTGACAGCGGCGTGTTGGGGACCCCGTTTCGCCGGCTCCAGGAGCCGCCGGGACGGCGGCGCTACTCGACCAGAGCCAACTGCTCTGCGGGGGGCTCGGCTCAGCAGAACCACGGTTCGGTAAGATAGGGAATTGTAGCGCGGGCAGGAAGAATCGCGGTTGGGAAAATGGTATCGAGCGGTTCGCCTGCGGCCCTTCGCGCCACTTCCCAGACTTGAGCGAAGGTTTCCGGGCGATGGATGCCGTCCGTTCGCCCCGCGCCGACCATCGCCCGCACATCCTGATAGAGCCGCTCCACGCGCGGGTCGGCGTGAGTCCACCGGTAGCTCAATTCCTGTTCGTCAAACTCCCCGATGCGTGCGCGGAGTTCCGGAAGTTCCAGCAGCTTGGACTCCGCCGGGATCAGCAGCCGGATGGCAAGCTGGACCGGCGCAACGCTCTCGGCGAGGCCGAGGTCCGCCAGAAGCGCCAGCATTTCCCGGTAGCCCTCCACGGTGGTCCAGGGGTGGAACGGGATGAAGGTTGGCGAGAGCGCCAGACCCACTTCGCGGAACAGCTCGACCACGCGCAAAAAGTCTTCGCGCGTGTGGCCTTTGTCGAGCAGGCGCAGGACGCGGTCATCCAGGCATTCGACGGCGCTGGTTACAAACAGGCAGCCGGTTTCGCGCAGCCGCTCGAGCAGGTGGGCGTACCGCAGCAGGTGCGCGACCTTGATGGTGACGTCGTAGGTGATGCGCGGGTGCTCGCGGCGAAGCGCCTCAACAATCGCCAAGGAGTGGCCGATGCCGTTGAAGAAATCCGGGTCGCCGAAGGTGATGTGCTCCGCGCCGGCGGCGACCTGCTGCCGGATGTCCGCCAACACGATCTCGCGCTGCACAATGCGGAAGCGGCCTTGATAGACGGGGACAATCGGGCAGTGGCGGCACAGGTGCTGGCAGCCGCGGCTCGCCTCGGTATAGCCGACGATGCGGCGCTCGCCATTGGCCAGTTCCAGCCGGGCATAGCGGCTGAGGTCCGGCAGTCCGCTGCGGTCAGGAACTCGGAAGCGCTGCCGGGCGGTCGAGACGACCGGCTCCGGCTGCTCGCCCTCCCCAGCCTTGGCCGCACTGCGCTCCAGAGCTTCGCGCGGCGGAGCGCAGGAGGACGGGCCGGATGTTTCGCCCGACGCAAGCCGTTGGACCAAGGCGACCAGTCCTTCCTCAAACTCGCCGCCCAGGATCGTCTGCGCGCCGAGTCTCCGAAGATAGCTTTCATTCAACGGCGCATAGAGGCCGTAGAAACAGAGGTGGGCGCGCCGATTGAGTTCCCGCACGCGGCCGAGGCGCTGGATCGCCAGGCGCGTCGCCGTGTGCATGGGGACATAAAAGGCCAAGAGGTCGGCCGAGCGAATGGCCTCTTCTTGCAAGGCTGACCGGGACAGATCGAGGCACGTCACCTCGGCTCCGGCCTCGCGCAGCCACGCCGCCGGCGACGCCAGCCCGAACGGCTGGTGGCCCAGCTCATACGTCGAGATCAGTACCACCTTCATCCTAACAGTCCGCCAAAACAATCTTGCGCGCGCCGTCCGCAGTTCCATGGTGACCCCGTCGGCGCTGCTTCCAACTATTTTCTCACGGAAACCAAAGATAAAGCTTAGGTCGGAGTGAAATGATTGACCGGACCAAAGCCGTGACCAAGGCCAGGGTTGGTCTCAATGGCGCGGGTGATGAATTGCTTGGCGGCGGAGACGGCTTCGAGCAAGCTCGCGCCCTTGGCGAGGCCCGCCGTGATTGCCGCCGAGTAGGTGCAGCCGGTCCCGTGCGTGTGGGGCGTCTCGATCCGTTTTCCGGGAAAGGAATGAAAACGGCCCTCGGCATAGAGCAGGTCCGTGGCGTCGGCGACCAGGTGGCCGCCTTTGATGAGAACTGCCTGCGGGCCGAGATCGGCGATCGCTCGGGCGGCGTCTTCGAGCGAGGAGGAGAGCAACGCCGGGAGCGCTGCCGGTCCGCTGAACTCCTTCCCGGCAAGCGCCAGGGCCTCGTGCACGTTCGGCGTCACCAGGAAGGCGTGAGGAAGCAGGCGGCGCGCGAGGACGGCGCGGGCGTCGTCCTGGAGCAGCGGCGCGCCGTGCTTGCTGATCATGACCGGGTCCACGACCAGCGGGAAGGTGAAGCGCGCGGCGCGATCCGCGATAGCCTCGATGACTTCCCGGCTGCCGAGCGCGCCGGTCTTGGCCGCGTGCGGGGGCAGGTCTTCGAGCACGGCGTCCAGTTGGTCGAGGACAAACTGCGCGGAAAGCATTTCAACCGCGCTGACCCGGCAGGTGTTCTGGACGGTCAGCAGAGTGAGGACGCTCATCCCATAGACGCCGAACTGATGAAACGTCTTCAAATCGGCCTGGATGCCCGCGCCCCCGGAGGGGTCCGAGCCTGCGATGGTGAGCGCAATCCTCGCCCTTACCCCTCCCATGCCATCGTCCAAAAGTCGCGTTCGTGGTTGAGCACCTCTTCAAAGTAGGCCTGGCTTGAATCATGGGGATGCTGTTCCGCGAGGCCGCGCAAGGAATCCACGTAGGCGGCGAATTCCGGGCTGGACCAGCGCCGGATAAATTCCTGGTAGGGACCCTCGGGCCGGAGACGGCTCCAGGCCGCCAGATAGCTCGCCTCCACGCCGAACAAGACCACCAACAAGACCGGATAAGATTCAATGTAGGCGACCCGCAGGAGGAAGTCGCAATAATGGCGGCAGACGGGGTGCTGCGGCGCGTTCAAACTTACGCCGCGAGCCGCCGCCAGCGACTCAAACCAATCCAGCTCGGCGTCGAGCGAGACCAAGCCGCGCAGGAGAATCTTGCGGAATTCCCGCGGCGTCTTGGCCAACGCAATGGCCTGATACGAGTTCAACGCTTGGGCAAAATGATAATCCTGCGCCAGCCAGCGGTGGAGGACGTCGGCCGGCAGGCTGCCATCGGCCAGGGCGTCCAAAAACCGCGCCGTAGTGGCTTGCGCCCAAAGCGGCCCGGCTTCGCGGATCAAGGGACAATTTTCCAGGGGCTGCATTCGCTTATTCTTCCTGATTGCTCCGGGGACTTCCAGGCCGGCGGGTGCAAATTGACCCTTTCATCGTCAGGCCAAAGCATCCTTGAAGGCGCGCAACACTGTATTTATCCGCGTCTGGTATCCGGGGCCTTGGCCCTTAAACCATTCCAACACATCCGCATCCACTCGCAGGGAAATAGACGTTTTCGCCGGCACGGGTTTCAGGCCACGGCGCACGATCCCTCGGACGATATGCCGGGTATCCGCCTCCGGATGCTCGGAGGTTCGTCTGATGTCCGTGTCTTTCATTGCCCGGATGCGAGTCCAATCAGTCTTAGAGGTTTTCGAGGAGGATCGCATGTCAAGCCCCGCCGCGCATCAGCCCCCGATCTGGAACATGCGGCGGTTTTGGGTGAAGATGCCTTGGTCGAGGCGGTGTCCGATGGGCTTGAGCTGGACCGCTTTCAGGAGGATGGCGCGGACGGCTTCCGGGCCGTTTTCCCGAAGCTGCCGCTTGATGTCCATCTCATCGTCGTTGAGCAGACAGAGATGGAACTTGCCGTCGGCGGTCAGCCGCATGCGGTTGCAGCTTCCGCAGTAGGGTTCCGAGACGGGGCTGATGAAGCCGACCACGCCGCGCGCGCCGGGCAGCCGGAAATTTTGGGCTTCGTCGGAGGCGTCGCCCGGAAGCGGCGTCAGGGGGCCCAGCTCCTGTTCGATTCGCGCCCGGACATCGCGGTTGGAGACAAACTTTTCCTCGGCCACGCCCGCGCACTCCCCGATGCCGAACGGCATCATCTCAATAAAGCGGCAGTGCCAGTCGCGGCGAATCGTCAGAGTGGCGAGTTGGGCCACATCCTCGTCGTTGTAGCCGCGGGCGATGACGGCGTTGATCTTGATGGGGACCAACCCGGCTTCCTCGGCCGCTTCGATTCCGCGCCAGATCTGTTCAAACGATCCCCAGCGCATGATTTGCGAAAGCCGCTCCGGGTGGAGCGTATCGAGGTGGATGTTCACGCGCCGCAGGCCGGCCTGAGCCAGGGGCCGGGCCAGGTCCGGGAGCAGGACGCCGTTGGTGGTCATCGCCAAGTCGCCCACGTCCTCGACCGCCGCCATTCGCCGGACAATATCGAGCAGGTCGTGGCGCAGGGTCGGCTCGCCGCCGGTCAGCCGGAACTTGCGGAATCCGACCGAGACGGCTACGCGCACGACCTCCGCAATTTCCTCCGGGCTGAGCAACTCCTCGCGCGTAAAGAACTTCAGGCCATTGATCGGCATGCAATAGACGCAGCGCAGATTGCAATGGTCGGTGAGCGAAATGCGAAGGTAGTTGATTTCGCGTTGGTATTGGTCGAGCGGCATGTGCCTGCCTTCGGTCTTTACCGTCAAAAACGGCACCGTTCAAAACGGCGGCGCTCCGGGTATGTTTGGCCGAAGCGCACCCGTTCGCGGGAGAACAATCCCAAGGGAAGCCGTGAGTCCCCGGCTCTCCGCTGCGCCCGAAAAGGAACAGCGGTTCCGGCGGCCATGGAAACAGAGAGGGAGGCTTGCCCCTGCCCTGCTTCGTCCCAGTCGGGCCCCGGCACGCGGAACAAATCCAGCGAGCCGGAATTATACACTACCGGAATTAAACACTAAAGGAACTGCCGCAGCCGCAGGTGCTCTTCACGTTCGGATTCGAGAACTTAAACCCGGAGCCTTCCAGGCTTTCGACGTAATCAACTTCAGTGCTGTCGAGATAGAGCAAACTGGCCTGGTCCACAAACACCTTCAGCCCGTCGAACTGGAAGACCTTGTCCATGCCCAGGTCGTCGCTGTTCCCATTGCTCTCAAAGGTCATGGCATAGGAAAAGCCGGAACAGCCTCCGCCCATGACGCCCAGCCGGAGCCCGGCCGGCGCCGGCTCCTGTTGTTTCATGATCTCCTTGACCTTGTTCACCGCCACCGGAGTTAATGTAAGCTTCACAAGTCCCTCCTCGGTTCTGCCTCGGCAAAATTCAGGGTTGGCTGGCCCCCCAGAGAGCCGGTTCTGTGAGTCGGATTCCGACACCACTCCCTTACGCCGTAGGTACAAGTTCATTCTACCCCTTTTTTGCTCCCCCCTGTCAACCGAGTGTATCCGGTAGATTTTCACACCGCTCCGGCGGCGATTTGGATAGAATAGCTGCAAGACGGACTGGCGCGGGGCAGAAGGGAGAAGCGGTGCGGCTCAGCAGTTCTGCGAAGCAGGCCTCGATGGCGGGGATGGCGGGGGTTGCCGCCTTCTTTCTGGTGAGCGCCTGGGCCGCTCCCCAAATCCGGCAGCGGTTCCAGAGGCTCTGGGAAGGGACGGAAAGCAACCAGCGCGCCATCGCGGCGGCCGAGTTTGTGTTTGCCCGGGTGCAGTTTGGCGCCGGCCGCGGCGGATACGGTCCTGGAGGCGGGGGCTGGGCACACGATTACCCCGACGCCGAGGAGCACATCCTCCAGATCGCCAATGAGGCCACCGCCGTCAACCTCAGCAAAATGTCCTACGTGATCACGCGGCTGGACAACGACGACGTGTTTCGCTACCCCTTCCTCTACTTCAGCGAAGTCGGCCGCATGGCGCTGAACGACAAAGAAGTCACGAATTTCCGCGAATACCTGAATCGCGGCGGCTTTGCCATGATTGACGACTTTGACAGCCAGTACTCGCTCGACTGGTTTCAGTCGCAGATGCGGCGGGTCTTCCCCGAGCGCAATTTCGTCGAGCTGACCATAGATCACCCCATCTTCCACACTTTTTATGACATCCCGACGCTCGACCTCGAACCTCCCTACGATGTGGGTTCCCCGCCCAAGTTTTACGGGTACTTCGACGACAAGGGCCGGCTCTGCATGATTATCAACCTCAACAACGACATCGGCGACTTCTGGGAGTGGATTGACCAGCCCATGTATCCGCTGAAACCCTCGACCGAAGCCCTGCGCCTCGGAATCAATTACATTATTTTCTCGATGACGCACTGATCGGGATTTCAAGTTAGTTGCCGTGGACCGCGAAGGCAGTTGACACACTAGCCCCGGAGGGGCGACCCGTGAATAGCCGTAGGTTTTAACCTACGGAACGAGAGCGCACGCAGCAAATTCAACCCCGCGAGGGGTTGACTGGCATGTTGTGATTGGCCGGCCCCTTCGGGCCGTGTTCAATTTTATGAATCCGTTTCCGTAGGTTCCACCTACGGCTATTCACGGGATTGCCCTTCGGGCAAGAGAGAATGGACGATAACAGGCCGCAAACCCAGTCCTGGGATGCGATGCAACTCTGGTACAATCACAGGCAATGCGCGGTAACGACTTGATCGCTTTCCGGTGCTGGTCCGGCGTCCTGGCGGCCGCCTGGATGCTGTGCGCTCCGGTTCCAATGACCGCCCGAATGACCGCCCGTACGGCGGAGCCGGCCAAGCCGCCGCTGGCCGTCGCGCTGGATGCCGCCGGCGACGCGGGCGCGGCGATGCCACGGCTGCACAGCCTCCTGGTGAGCCGTCGCGGGGAGCTGATCCTGGAACGCTATTACCACGGCGCGCGTCCGGCGCGGCTGGCCAACATCAAGTCAGCGGCGAAAAGCGTGATCTCCGCGCTGGTCGGGATCGCCATCGAGCGGGGCCTCATACCGGGTATCAAGCAACCGATCACCGCCTTCTTTCCCGACCTGTGGCCCGATCTGGTGGCAGGCAATGGCGATTCCCCGAAGCGGGCGATTACCGTCGAGGACCTGCTGACCATGCGGTCGGGGCTGGAGACCACGAGCAACCGCAACTACGGGGCGTGGGTCAAAAGCCCGAACTGGGTGCGGTACGCGCTCAGCCGCCCGCTGGTGAGCGCGCCGGGCACGACCATGGAGTACAGCACGGGCAGCTCGCACTTGTTGTCGGCGATTTTGACCCAGGTGACCGGCGCGAGCACCTGGCAGTTCGCCCAGGAGGCCGTTGCCCGGCCGCTGGGTTTCACGCTGGCGCAGTGGCCGCGCGACCCGCAGGGGGTCTATTTCGGCGGGAACGAGATGCTGCTGACGCCCCGCCAGATGCTGGCGTTCGGCGAGCTGTATCTCAATCGCGGGCGCGCGAACGGCGGCGGGCGCGCGAACGGTCGGCAGATTGTTCCGGCGCAGTGGGTGGAGGCTTCGCTGGTCCCCCGCGTCCAGTCGCGCCGCGAGAGCGAGCGGTATTACGGCTACGGCTGGTGGATCCGCGAGCTGGCCGGCTACCAGACCTCCTACGCGTGGGGCTACGGCGGGCAGTTCATCTTCCTCGTGCCGGACCTCGACCTGGTGATCGTCACAACCTCGTCCACCGCCGTTGGTGATGACCGCCGCGGCCACACGCGCGCCGTCTACGACCTTGTCGAGCGCTTCGTCATTCCGCCTATTGCCTCGGCCACGCCAAACACGGCGGCGGCTCGCGGGCAGCAGTAGCTCAGGGCAACTAAGAGAGGTAGCCACGGCACGGTTTGGGTGCCGTGGGTTTTTGGCCGCAAAGAACTTGCCCACGGCATAAACAACATGCCGTGGCTACCTCGGCAGAGTTGATCTCGAGCCGCGATCCCATCCCGATGCGGCCAGCGAAATTTGCCCTTGAAGCGGACGGGCGGGCGGGGGTATGCTCTTGGGTGAGGCGGAAGGTTCAGTGCATTCCGGGTGCAAGACCCAAACGAGGAGATGCCGATGCGTACGACACGAATGACGCTGCTATTGCTGGTTTTATTTTCAGTCTTGTCTGCAGTCGGGGCCATCGCCCAAAAGGGGGGCGAGGACGAAACGGGTCCCTATGAACTGGTGGCCAATTGGCCGCTGCCGGTCTGCGGGGACGGGTACCAATGGGGATCGGTCAGTGGAGTGTGGGCGGAAACCCCGGATACGGTCTTTGTGTTTCAGCGCGGCTGCTTGCCGGCGCTCCCTCCGTCCAGCAGCATCGTGCCCGCGCGCAACGCCTCGGGGTACTCGCTGGCTACGGATAGGCAGGAGAATTGGCCTCGCTGGGACCACGTCTTGATGGTCTTCAACCGGGAAGGCAAGCAGGTGGAATCCTGGGAGCAGCACAACAAGCTGTTTGTGCGGCCCCACCGCGTGGTCATGAGTCCCTACGATCCGGAACACCACGTGTGGCTCATTGATGACGGGGCGCACTCGATTTACAAGTTCACTCGCGACGGCAAGAAGCTCGTGATGACGCTCGGGGAGTTCCGCGTGCCGGGCAATGACAAGACCCACTTCAACCGGCCCACCGATATCGCCTGGCTGCCGGGAGGCGAATTCTTTGTCAGCGACGGCTACGGAAATACGCGCGTGGTGAAGTTCGACAAGGACGGGAAGTACCTGCTCGAATGGGGCAAGCCCGGCAAAGGACCCAGCGAATTCAACACCGTGCACGGCATCGCCATTGATAACCAGCGGCGCGTCTACGTGGGCGACCGCGCCAATTCCCGCGTCCAGATTTTTGACGAGAACGGCAAATATCTGGACGAGTGGAACAATATCCGGTTCCCGTATTACATCTACATGTCGAAAGACCAGCACTTGTGGATCGGGGACGGGTACACGAACAAGATTCTCAAATACGACCTGAACGGGAAGCTCCTGTTTTCCTGGGGGACGTTCGGGTCGTTTCCCGGCGGCATCTGGGGGCCGCATCAGTTCAGCGTGGACAGCGAAAATAATTTCTACATCGCCGACGTGCACGTCGGGCGCATTCAGAAATTCCGGCCCAAGCGCGGCGCCAACCCGGCCCAACTGGTCGGCCAGCGCCTCGAGGGCGGCGCGTCCCGGTAGGTCCTGGTAACCCCTAACTTCACCAAGAGCCACGGCGAGGAAAGTCATTCGCCGTGGTGCCCTCCTGCGAATCCGAGGCGCGCATGTCCTGCCTGCCCTGAGCGGCTCGAACTTTGGCTCCTCACCCCTGGGTTGTCAACTAAGCCAAACAGTTGGTTTGCGGGGTACTATGGATATTCAATTGAATTTGGCGGAAAGGGAACCGTGTCGGTCCAGCCATTGCAGCGCTGGTCCGTATCGTAAAGCGAGCGATGCCACGCCAATCTATCCTCCTGTTCGTGCTCCTCGTTCTCTCGATGCCGGCGGACACCGAGGCACGCCAAACGCAAGGCACGCTGGTAGTGGAGGTCCGAAGCGGCTCGCGTCCGGTCGAACAGGCCGAGATTTTGGCCGGGGAACAGGCTGCCGTCACCGATGCGAACGGGGAAGCCCGGTTGCAGTTGCCGCCGGGAGAACTGCAATTGACCATTCAACGGTTCGGGTTTCGGACACAAAGCGTCCGAGCGTCGGTTGCCGAAAACGCGACGACGACGGTCACGGTCCAACTGGAAGCAGAAGCGATCCATGAAGAAATTATTGTCACGGCCACGCGCACCGACGTTCGGATTGAGGATGTGCCGCTCCGCGTCGAAGTGCTCGGCCGCGAAGAGATCGAAGAAAAGGTCGTCATGGCGCCCGCCGACATCTCGATGCTGCTCAATGAAACCAGCGGCCTGCGTGTACAGGTCACCGCGCCGTCCCTGGGCGCTGCGAATGTGCGTGTGCAGGGACTGCGCGGACGCTATACGCAGCTTCTGGCGGACGGACTTCCGCTCTACGGCGGTCAGACCGGAGCGATTGGCCTGTTGCAAATCCCGCCGATGGACCTGGGTCAAGTCGAAGTCATTAAGGGCGTCGCGTCGGCCCTCTATGGCGCTTCGGCGCTCGGCGGGGTGATTAACCTCGTTTCGCGCCGACCCCTCCAGCGCGAACGCGAGCTGCTGGTCAATCTCACGACCCGCACCGGCAGGGATGCCGTGCTGTGGCTGGCGGGGCCTAGTGAAAATCGCTGGGGCTATACTTTGCTCGGCGGCGGCCATTTTCAGGAACGGACCGACGTTGACGGCGACGGCTGGGCGGACTTGGCCGGGTATCGTCGGGGCCTGATCCGGCCCCGCGTCTTTTGGAATAACGACTCGGGCAGTTCGTTGTTTGCGACTCTCGGCGCCATGGCCGAGAACCGGGAGGGCGGAACGATCGGCGCAGCCACTCTTCCGGATGGGAACCCGTTCCGGGAGAAACTCACGACGCGCCGGTTCGATGGCGGCTTCGTAGGTCGGTTTCTCCTTGGGAAGCGACTCCTCGCCGCGCGAGGCTCCGTGATGACGCAGCGGCACCGGCACGCGTTTGGCGAAATTCGGGAGCGGGACCGGCACGAAACGTGGTTTGGCGAGGTCACGGTCACCGGCGCGAATGCGCGGAACACCTGGCTGCTCGGTTCGGCGATACAAGGCGACCTGTATCGGTCCCGGGACGTGCCTCGATTTGACTATACCTACACCGTTCCGGGGATCTTCGCATCGGACGATTACACACCCGCCCCGTGGATTACATTAGCCGGAAGCGGCAGGCTCGACATTCATAGTAAGTTTGGCGCGTTCTTCAACCCCCGCGCCTCCCTCCTCCTGCGTTTGCCTCGTGGCTGGGTGGTGCGCGCTTCGGCGGGAACCGGCGTCTTTGCCCCCACACCCTTCACCGAAGAAACCGAAGCGATCGGGTTATCGCGGGTTCTGCCGCTCCAGGGCATCGAGGCCGAGCGGGGGCGGAGTGGGTCGCTCGATCTCGGGTGGCGCAATGCGCGCGTCGAGTTGAATGCGACTGTGTTTGGTTCCAGGATTCGGGACGCCGTGATGTTGCGCCGCTCGTACGCCGCCCCGGAATCGTTGCAGATCGTAAACGCCCCCGGACCCACGCGCACGGTGGGTTCCGAACTGCTGGCGCGCCTCCGGATCGGGCGCATCGCAGTGGTCGCCAATCACACTTTCGTCCGCTCGACCGAAGTGGACGCGGAGACCAACGAACGCGGGGACGTGCCGCTGACCCCTCGGCATACCGGCCAGATCGTCGGGATGTGGCAAGACCCCTTGCGAGGCCGGGTCGGAATTGAGATTTTTTATACGGGGCGACAGCGGCTCGAGGAGAATCCCTATGCCGAGGAGGGCAGGCCCTACGTGGTGTTCGGAATCTCCGTCGAGCGCCGCTTCGGACCCCTGCGCTTTTTCTTCAACGCGGAAAATTTCACTGATGTGCGGCAGACGCGCTACGCGCCGCTCGTGCGGCCGGGTCGAAATTATGACGGGCGGTGGACCGTGGATGCCTGGGCGCCCCTGGATGGGCGCATCTTTAACGGGGGCGTGCGGCTTGCCTTTTGACGGCCTTGCCGAGGCGCGCGGCAAGATCAGAAAAATAGGGAATCGGGAGTGGCGATTCGGGAACCCCGACTGAGAAGGTTCTCACTCCCCATTCGCCACTCCCCACTCCACGTTCGGAAGGTCCTTGCTCTACCTGCCGGCTCAATACACTTCGACTTTCACCATCTTCGACGGCGGGCGGTAGGCCGGAATCCACACGGTCGGCCGGTCGGCTTTCTCATCCACGGTCAAGTCGCGGATTTCATACGGCAAGGGCATGAAATATTCCGTGGCCTGCTCGGTTTTCAAATCCACCCGGTAGATGCGCTGGCTGTTGAAGTCGTTGGCCCAGGCGAACTGGTTCTTGTCGTCCACCGCGACCGAGTACGGCGACACAAACGGCGGGCCGAACGGCTTGTGGCCGGGCAGCAGCGCATATTCCTTCACCTCGCGTTTGCTGGGATCGAACAGGCCAATGCGGCCGGCCCAGTAGAGGCTCATCCAAGCCCGCCCCCGAGAGTCCATGTCGCCGCGCCGCGGACCCGACCCCGGCGAAGGCGTGGGGAAAGTTTGAAACGTGTCCGTTTTGGGATCGTACATGCCGATCTTGGCCTGCCGGAACATGTTCATAAACGACCGGCCTTGCGCATCGGTCTCCATGTCGTAGGTGTCGTCTTCGACGTCGCCGGGAATCTTGTAGGTCGTGACCTCGCCCGTCTTGGGATCGAGCTTGTGAAACCCTTTTTCGAGGTACCAGACATTACCGGCTCCGTCGAGGCCGAACATGTTGCTGCCGGCGGCCCAGGGGGTGAATTGTTCGGTCTTGGGATTAAACCGCATGGTGCCGCCGCCCAGGCCGAAGATAACATTGCCCTCGCGGTCCCAGGCCATGTCATGCGCCCCGCCGCCGGGATTGCCGGCGCGCTCTTGCGCCTGGTTCACGATCCCCATCTCTTCCCGCCCCATCCCCGGGAGGATGGCATACGGAAACTCTTTGACTTCGCCGGTGCGGCGGTCGAGCCTGCCGATGTTGAAACTGAAGTGGTCGGTGTAGTAAGCGTAGGGGCCGTTCGCCTCCAGCAAGATGTCGTGCGGCCAAGCCGCCCGCCGGTCGCCGCGAATGATATGCTCTTGCCGGTTGCCGCCGCGCGGAACGTCGTACTCGGTCACGACCAGGCGCGTGGACGCATCGCTGGTCGGCCGCGGCCGCAGTTTGAACGGAATCACGTCGGAAGAGCCTGGCCCGCGAACCTGCGCCAGATACTCGGCCAACGGCTCCACGTACTGCTTCTGACCAAACGCCCGGGTTCCGGGAGTTTCCCGCGCGATCGCTCGCTCGCCCGCCATCCGCTTGATGATCTGAATCCAGCCTTCTTTGTCCCGCGGAGTCCGGAAGGCGAACTGCAACGAATGGCAGTTGTCGCACTGGATCAGCAAATGCTTTTGCTCATCCGTGCCGGGCAACGCCGCCACAATGTCGCTCGCCGTGACGTCAATGACGGACGGCGTCCGGGATTGCAGTGCGAAATCCGCGCGCGCCGTTTTCCCGGCGGTCAGCGTGACGGCCTCCCGCTTGGCCGGCACATAGTCCGCCAGCTCGATGGCCACGGTGTAGGAACCGGGCGACACGTCCGACCATCCCGGATAGGAGTACTCGCCTTTGCTGTTGGTGTAAACGCTCACCGTCCTGTTGCTCTTGTCGCGGTGCGCCCGCACCGGAACTCCCGCCAAGGCCTGTCCCGTAGAAGAGGTGACCTTGCCTCCCAAAAGCGATGGCTCGTTGGCCGCGATCCCTGCCGGCCATGGGTAGGTCCAGACCGCCGCCAAAACCGTCATCAGGACTACGGCCCAGGTGTACCTCTTCTTCCTAGGGAGTCTCTCCGAAATCGTGGCTTTCATTGTTGCTGACCTTTCCCCGGTTCTCTTTTGCGTTCCGCCGGAATGTTCGATTCCACCTTGTCTGCTGGTTTCAGATTCTATGCTCCCCCACGCCGCAGGTCAAGCGCGGTTTCTTATCCGAGCCGCGCCGGAATCCGAGCCGCGACCGTGAGGGAGCGGGCAGGAAAGCGATCCGACGCGGGTCCCTCTGTTGCCCGCTTGCTGACGCGCGCGGCTCGGATTCGCCCCGGACTACACGCAATTCGTTTTGCCGGCTTCGTTCGTTCGACTATACTTTTAGACATGAAAAACTTTCGATGGGTTCTCCTGTTCCTGTTGGTGTTCGCGGGCCTTCCCGTACATGCGAGTGACCTGACTCTGTTCGGCGGCGTGCAACGTCCCGGAAAACTGACGCTGCGCTCCGCTGCGAGCGGCACAACCAGTCTTTTCGATTCCCGATCCTTCGGCACGTTCGGTCTGCGCGTCAGTACCGGGAATGTCGTCGGAAGCGAGCATACGCTCGCCTACAGCCCGAATTTCATTTCGAGCGAGAACAGCGCCTTCATCTATAACAGCAACTTCATCGTGCACGCTCCGCTGGGGCTTGTGCGCCCGTACGCCACGGCGGGACTGGGAACTGTGTACATCCGCGGCGACGGGTTCGCTGGCATCACGGGCGGAAAATTCGCCGTGAACTACGGCGGCGGCGTGAAGTTCACGCTGGCCGGTCCGGTGGGAGCCCAGATTGACGCGCGCGGCTATACCTTGCCCAGCGTGCTCAACGAGTCGCTGACCGTGCTCGAAGTGAGCGTCGGCATCGCCTTCACCTTCTGATCTTCTGCTTTAGAGAGAAAACCGCGCGGCGACAAAAGCACTTGCGGTGGCTACCCGCTCGCTCTGCTTGTCATCCCGAGGAGCGCCAGCGACGAGGGACCTGCACGTCCCCCCGTTCCCCTCGGAGCTTTCGAGAAAGTGCAGGTTCCTCGGGCCGAAAAAACATCGGGCCTCGGAATGACACGCAAATTTTATTAGCGCCCTTACAGCAGCGACTGCGGGTCTACATCCTTAATCAATGATGAGGCGGGGAAGTTTTCGCGGTTAATCCGAGCCGCGACCGCAAGGGAGCGGTGGTTCCTCTCGGCGCCAACGGCCAACCCCCGCTTGCGAACGCGCGCGGCTCGGATTGGGCGGCGGCTCGAAGCCTTAATCAAAAATTGGTAGCGGTCATCGCGTTTCAGACGCGTGTCTCAGGCGCGCGTCTTAAGCGACGGATGGGCGCGGCTGCGGGAGCAAGAATTTGGAGGTCTTGACCTTGCGTGGATACTGCAGTTCCAGGTAGCTCTGAATATCCTGCTCGCCGATATTCATGGAGGGTTTGGCGTGTAAGTCTTCCGTTTCATCGGCCAGTTCCTTCTTCAATCGGGCGAAGCAGATGTTCGGACCATCCTGAAATTTCAGGCGGGTGGGGCGGAACGATCCCAACAAGACGTGGACCGCGAATCGGCGCTCCTCCCCGGGCACGCACATCACCCGGAAATTATAGGTG
>MEKR01000115.1:1144-5655 GCA_001767035.1 Acidobacteria bacterium RIFCSPLOWO2_02_FULL_61_28 | reverse complement strand
GCGCCACGGCGCGGTCGGCGGCGACTTCCCCGGGCGAGCCCTCGGCGAGTTTCTCGCCGTGGTCGAGGACGATCAGGTGTTCGCAGGTTTCCATGAGCACCTTCATGATGTGCTCGATCCACATCACGGTAACGTCCAGCTCGTCCCTGATCCGGCGAACGATCCTCACGGCGGGTTCCAGTTCGAGCGGATTGAACCCGGCGAGCGGCTCGTCGAGCAGCAGAATCCTCGGCCGCGTCGCGATCGCCCGCGCCATCTCGACGATCTTTCTTTCGCTGAGATTGAGGCTGGACACCGGGCGGTCCGCGTGCTTTTCCAGACCCACGAACTCGAGGATCTCCCGAGCGCGCCGCTTCGCATCCGCGGCGCGCATGCGCCGCGCATCCGCACCGTAGTAAAGGCCTACCAGCACGTTCTCGAGCGCCGTTAGGTTCGCGAACGGCCTGCCGCTCTGAAACGTGCGCCCGACGCCGGCCCGGCAGACCTGCGACGGACTGAGCCCCTGCAACGGCATCCCGCCGAAAAGGATCTTCCCCGTGGAAGGCCGGTACACGCCGGTGATGAGGTTGAAAAGCGTCGTCTTGCCCGCGCCGTTCGGTCCCATGACGCCGATGATCTTTCCGGGTACGGCGCGGAACGAGAGGTTTCTCAGCGCGACGACGCCGCCGAAATGCACCCCCAGGTCCCCCACCTCGAGCGCGGCGTCGCGATTCGGGTTCATTTAGCGGGCTCTCGCGCGACGCGAGTCCTGCGCCCCTGCAACCGCCTGCGCAGCACATCGACGACCTGTATCACCCCGCCGGGACACCAGATGATCAGCACCAGCACCAGTGCGCCGAAGATGATCGTATGGAATTGCGGAATGGTGGTGGACAAGCCTTCCTTGAGAACGCTCATGACGACCGCGCCGAGCACCGGCCCCATGACGGTCCCGACCCCGCCGAATACGGCCATCACCAGCATGTCGAACGATACCGCGAGATCGAACGCCATGTACGGATCGACGTAGCTCCAGTTCCAGGCGATCATGGCGCCGGTCAGGCCGATCAGGATCGCGCTCAACACGAACATCGCCATCTTGTGGGCCACGGTTCCGATCCCCGTGACCTCCGCGGCGACCTCGTCGGCGAGAATCGCTCTCAAGCCGAGTCCCCAGCGTGACTGCTTGATCGCGTAGGCAAGCGCCGTGACGCCTATGGCGAGACCCAGCAGAAAGTAGTACGCGACCAGATTGCTTGCGAGGGGCGCAAAGGTCAGACCGTGGGAAGACCCGATCTCCTTGATGTTCGCGACGATGGTCTTGGCGATTTCGTTGAATCCCAGCATCACGATCGCAAAATAGGCGACGCGTATTCGCGTGGTGAGAAGAACGGATCCGAGCAGCAGCGCGCCTATAGCCGGCACGGCGGCGGCGAGCGCGAACCCCGCCAGGGGATGCCATTTCAGCAGCACCGTCGAAACGGCGAACGCGTAGGCCCCGATGCCGAAGAATATTCCCTGCCCCAGGGAAGCGTAACCGGTCATGCCCGAGAACAGGTTCCAACTGCCGGCGAGGGCGACATACATGAACACGCTGACGAAAAACGAGATGTGGTACGAAGACGCCCACCACGGCAGCACCAACAGGACTGCGACGACCCCGGCGATCGCCCATTTTGCCGCCGCGTCCCTCACTTGACCTCGCCCGCGAAGGCCGCTGAGGTGCGGGATTTCCACACGATGAAGCCGATCAGCAGGACGTAACCGCTCAAGTCCTTGTACTCCGCCCCGATGAGGAAGCTGGCGAAGGACTCCAGGATTCCCAGCGACAGCCCGGCAAGCAGTATTCCGACCTGGCTTCCGAGCCCGCCCACCACCATGACCGTAAAGGCCTTGATCGTAAACAGCAGGCCGACCGTCGGCGTGATGACGTAGATGGTGCTCGCCAGGCTGCCCGCGATGCCCGCCAGCGCCGAGCCGATGCCAAAACCGATCAGGCCGACCCGCTTGACGTTGACCCCCATCAGCCTCGCCGTGGTCATGTCCTGGCTGACGGCCCTTATAGCCTTGCCGAGCATCGTGTACCGCAGCCCGATGAACATCAGGGCCGAGACGGCCAGCGCAACAAGCAGGACGATGAGCCGGTTGCTGGCCACCGAAACAGGTCCGAGACTGACCGGCTCGGTCGCGTAGCTGATGACCCGATAATCGGCGGTCCACAGCAGCAGCGCCACGTTTTGCAGGATCAGCAGCACGCCGAAGAACACGATCAGGGTCGCGTATTCGAATGCTTCCATCGACGCGCTGTGCGCCACCAGCGGAGTAATCAACGTCTTGTGAATGACGATGCCGAATACGAACATCGCCACGGCCACCAGCGGCAGGCTGACCAGGGGACTCACGTTCCACAGCGTGAACATCCAGAAGGTCATGTAGGCGCCCAGCATCAGCAGTTCGCCGTGCGCGATGTTGAGGATCTTCATGACGCCGTAGATGACGTTCAGGCCGGTCGCGATCAGCGCGTACAGTCCGCCCCAGACCACGCCGAACAAGAGCAATTGCAGAAACGTTGTTGCATCCACGCCGCTTCACCCTTTCAATCGCTTTGCTTCAATCATCGATCAACCGCTCGGACGGGAAAAGCACTTCGTCCGTCTTGACGCGAACCCAGCCGGCCTCGGTCGCCCTCAACTCCGGCAGGATATCCGCGGTGAGAAACAGCAGCGTATATCTTGCATCGGCGTGGGGATAGCCGCACGCGGCGAGCGCGCCCTGGAACTCCCGCGCCGCTTGCGCCGCCTCGGCGAAACCGCCGCTGCGGTGGACGCCGGCCATGGAAAACGGAAATTCCGACCACTTGCCGGCGGCCGAGCAGAGCGTTATTCCGCCGCCCAGGCGCCGCAGGCGTGCCAGGGCTTCGGCCATGGCACGCGGAGATTTTCCGAGCACCAGAATGCCGGCGTTCGTCGTGTACGTCGTCGCCAGCGCCAGCAGATCGGGCGCCATGTTCTGAACGATCCCGCGCGTGATCCAACGCCCGCCACGGCCCGTCGCCGCCACCGCCAGCGCATCGGGCTCGGCAGGCCAAAGGCCCCCTGACGCCGGCGCCAGCGCAACCGGGGACTCGCGGTTGATCGCCGCGTTGGAGAGTCGTCCGGCCGGAAACGGATTCGGCGCATGGAGCGGAAAAACGAAAATTTCCGGTCCCCACTCGGGTATCGCCGGCTCGCTGCCGGCGTACCGATCGTTCCATGGGAAACCCTCGCTGGGCGCCGGCACCACGAGAGAGGTCCCGCGTGCGACGAGCCGGCCCCGGCACACGACCGCCTCCGGCGTCGGCGCTTCGAGACCGGCCAGCAGATTCACGTCCGCGATGCGCCCGGGCGCCACCGCTCCGATATCGTCCTCCAGGCGCAGCAGCGTTGCCGCGTTGAGCGTCGCCATGCGATAGGCAACGGCCGGCGACACGCCTGACTGCAATGCGATGCGGATCAGGTAGTCGATATGGCCGTTGTCCTGGAGGAAGGGTTCCGCCGTGCCGTCGGTCGTGTACGCCAATCTGTCCTGGAACGCCGAAGCATCGAGGCTCGCCAGCAGTCCCGGCAGATCCTCGCGCAGGCTCGAGTTTCGGAAGATCACCCAGATGCCCTGTCGCAGCCGCTCGAGCGCCTCGTCGGCATCGGTCGCCTCATGGCAGCAGCGGATCCCCGCTGTAGCCAGCGCCGCCAGCCGGCGTCGGCTCGCACCGGCCATGTGACCGTCGTTGTGCTTGCCCATGCGCCGCGCGTCCTCGAAAATGGCAAGGAGCCTGCCGGACCGATCCGGATCGAGAAGGTCGGCCCAGCGCGTCATCTCCGCCGTGCCGCGAAAATCCGCGTTTCCCAGCAGCCGATGGACGACCGCTTGCGAGAAGACCTGCTCTTCGCCCTCGAAGCGGGACTGGGACGCGATGCGGGCGATCCAGAAGACATGAGGAATCGCCGCAGCCGAGATGGCGCTGGCAACCTCCTCCAGCCGCTCGGCGCCCAGCGCGAGGAAGAGCAGCAATTGATCGTACACGAGGCAGGTGGTCCCGCGACAAACGGCCGCTTCGGCGAGACTCAAGGGGTTTGCGAACGGCCAGGGATGCGTATGCGGCTCGATGTAGCCGGGAACGGCGACGCGGCCCGCGGCGTCGATCACCGATGTGGTGTCCGGCAGCGGTCCCGACCAGGCGCCCACCTTGGCGACGCGGTCGGCGCAGATCGCGATGTCGGCCCGCCGGATCTCGCCGGTGAAAGCGTTCCACACATCCGCTGCGCGGATCAGCAGGTCCGGCGCCGCCAGTTCCTGTGCGACAGCGATCAGCCGCTGCCGCAACGCCGGACTGCAGGCGATCACGATAGGGTTTTGCGAGGGTCTCCCACGCCTATTGAGGCGACAGCTTCACCCCCGTCTTGCTGACCTCCCTGGGCCATACGACCACGCGTTTCCCGCTCTGGACCTGGGCAAGGAAGCTGAGCTGATGCTTGTTGACGCCTCTCTGATCGTAC
>MEKR01000115.1:0-1129 GCA_001767035.1 Acidobacteria bacterium RIFCSPLOWO2_02_FULL_61_28 | reverse complement strand
ATGGTCGTGAACTTCCCCGAATGCAGCGTTGCCGCAATCTTCTCGCGGTCCAGCGCTCCGGCCTGCTCGATCGCCTGCTGCAGGATCTGGTTGCTGATGTACGCATACGCGGCATCGGTCGACGGATTCTTCTTGTATCTCGCCACGAACCTGTCGTAGAACTCCCTCGCGCCTTCGTACGGAAGATCCTGGTGCCAGAATCCGTTTTCAATGATTCCTTCGGTGATACCGCCCAGTTTCGCGACAAACTCTTCCGTAAACATCGGCCCGATATTCACTGCGTAGAGTCTCGGTTTGAATCCGACTTCGGCCATCTGCCGGGTCAGGTACACTGATGACGGCATGATGTTGATGGCGAGGAACGCATCCGGCTTTGCCGCCTTGATCTTCGTCAGCAGGCTGGTGAAGTCCTGCGCCCCCAGCGGATACTGCTCGTCAGCGACGACCTTGATGCCCGCGCGCTCCAGCTTGGGCAAAAGCGCGGACCGGAGGCTCTGCGTAAACAGGAAGTTCTCGTAGGCAATCGCCACGGTCCTGATCTGATCCTTGACCGAGGCGAGGTAATCGACCAGGCCGTTGTACATGTTCGAGGCGAGCTGGGTCGTTTCAAAAATGTACTTGAATCCCCTGCCGAATATCGGGTCCGAAGCGGCCGAGGAGAGCACCATCGGATACTTGTTCTTTTCGGTCAGCGCCGTGACCGCAAAATTGATGCCGCTGCCCCAGGGACTGAACAGCAGATCCACCTGGTCCCTGCTGATCAGGCGCTCGTAGTTCCTGATGGAATTGTTCGTGTCGCTGGTGTCGTCGTAGTGAACCAGCTTCACCGGGAGTTTCCTGCCGAGTTCCTTCACGGCGATCCCGCCCTGCTTGTTCACCTCTTCGGCCCACATCTGATAGGCCCTGTGGGTATCCGTTGCTTCAGTGCTGAATCGTCCGGTCAGGGAAAGGCTGTACCCGATCACGATCTCGTTCTTCGCGCCGCCTTGCGCGACCGCAACACCCGCGCCCGAGCACGCGGCGACGATCGCCGCTGCAAGCCAGAACCGCACACACATGAAGACATCGAACACGGCCACCTCCTCTAATAGACTGTTGCGCCTACGCGCTCAAGTTGAAGAATCTGTCT
>MEKR01000114.1 GCA_001767035.1 Acidobacteria bacterium RIFCSPLOWO2_02_FULL_61_28 | reverse complement strand
GATCGGCGTCTCGCGGTCGAGCACCGCGACGGTCTCGCCGCGACGCACCGCGCGGAGGTACTCGCTGAGCCGCGCCTTGAGTTCGGCGATCCGCACTTGCTTCATGACCATATCATAACCAGAAATAGTCATCTGTGCAATACTGCCCTGCAACAGATCGTGGGAATACCGGGGACAGACGGGACGTTTTCGTCCAAATGGAGGAACTGGCCGGAATAGGAACTACTGGCGTGCCTCGTTGATCTCGATATCGCGCAGGAGGACTTCGGTCAAAAGTTCCGAAAGGTCCATCCCCTTTTGCTCTGCCTTTCCAGGGGGAAAGGGGTCGGCACGCAGCCGCGCGCTACTGCGGGTCCTGCCTGGCAACCAACTTCATGTCCAAGGTCATGCCGACGGCATCGGCATAGCGCATCAGAGTTTTCATATTGACGTGTTCCGGTTTGCGTTCGGTCCTGCTTACCTGAGGCGCACTCGTCCCGATTTTCCGGGCAACTTCCTGCTGCGTGAGACCCTTCCGTTTGCGCTCTCGAGCTAGAGTGATGCCAATAGTCAGCACCCTTTTCTCCTCCTCGAAAGCTTTCTTCACTTTTGGTTTTCGAAGCTGCCGCTCCAGGTAAGCATCCCACGACTTTCTCATAATCACGCTCACCGCCCTCCTCAAAGAATTCGACCTGCCAGCGCTTCATTGAGAATCATATCCGTCCCAGCAACAGTTTATCATTTTTGATAAGTCTTGCAAGCAGGGGACAAGGGCTTTTTGTCCGGCCCCGAATCGGGCAAAGCAGGGGGCAGTCAATAGGCAAATGGAGTCAGCCTGAACTGCGCGATCTTTCACTGGAGGTTCTTCAAAAGGGCGCGAATTGATTCGCCGGCGTGGTAGCCGGACGCGGAAAACATGTGGCAGCAATCGGCGGACCCGGCGTACAATGCTGCTTCGCCGAAGTCGAAGATCCGGCCGTCTCAGGGAGGAATCCATGAAATATCTGCTGTCGTCAGCCGTCGCAGTCGCCCTTGTCATCGCCCTTATCTTGGGCAATACGTCGAGCGCCCGCGCCCAGAGCGAGATCACTCTCATCGCGCCCGGCGGCATCCGGGCAGCGATCGAGCAACTCATCCCGGGCTTCGAGCGCAAGACGGGCCGCAAGGTCAAGGCGACGTTCGGCTCCGGCCTCGGAACCAAGCAGCAGGTTGCGCGCGGCGAGCCTTTCGACGTGCCCATCGTGCAGCCGCCCTATCCCGAGGTGCTCGCCTCGGGCCACGTCGTCCCGAGCAGCGCGACGCCGCTCGCGAGCGTGGCGGTGGGGGTTGCCGTGCGGCAGGGCGCCCCCAAACCCGACATCTCGACACCCGAAGCAGTCAAACGGATGCTGCTGGCGGCGAACTCGATCTCCTATCCGAACGCGGCGCGCGGGGCGGCCGCCGGGGTCAGCTTCAACGAGACGCTTAAGCAACTCGGCATCGCCGAGCAAATGCAGCCGAAGCTCAAGCCCGCCCAAGGCGGCGCCGGCGCGATGGCGGCGGTCGCCAAAGGCGAGGTGGAGATCGGCCTGACTTTCCTCAGCGAAATGAGCGAGCCTGGCATCACCGTCGTGGGGCCCCTGCCGCCGGAGATTTCGACGCCAACTCGCTTGGTGGGGTTCGTGTCCTCCCACGCGAAGGACCCCATAGCTGCCAAGGCGCTTTTGGATTACCTCTCGTCGCCCGAGGCAGCGGCGGTCTACACGGCGCAGGGGATGCAGCCGGGTCGCTGAGCGGTTAGGGAATAGGGAATGGTAGCAACGGCATGTTGTTTATGCCGTGGGCACGTTCCAGCAAAAGCCCACGGCACACAAATCGTGCCGTGGCTACCAACCCCTCACGCCGCATAAAGCCGCCGGGAATCTTGGATCACGGAATCGCGAATGAGGGGCTTGAGACCATTTTTGGAGACCAGGTCTACCTTCCGGCCCAGCAACTCAGACAAATCCAGCATCAGCCCCGCGTGATCCAATAGTCCGGGTTCTGCCTCCGGAAGAAATTCGACGAGCAAATCAATATCGCTATTCGGGCGCGCCTCACCCCGGGCCGCAGAACCGAAGACGGAGAGCTGCCGCACGCCGTAGCGCCGACAGATTTCAGCGAGCCTGCTCTCGTCGAGTTCGATCGGTCCGACGTGAATCATAAAGCTATGGAATCCGGTCCCTATTATGCCCGACTTCACGTCCACAAAAAAGCAAAAGACCGCTCGCTTCCGGTCCTCCCTCACCAAGACTGCGGAGGATAAATCACGGCTCGGATTGGCGGCCTCGAATTCTGGCTCCTTCTCTTCAATCCTCTGTGCCTCTGTGTCTCTGTGGCAAAAATTGGCCCGCTTGCTCACGCGCGCGGCTCCGATAGGGCCGTCACCGCTTCCCGCTCGAATTTCATGACGCCCTTGTCGAGGTCGCCGTCCACCGTGACGGCGTCGCCGGGCTGGATTTCGCCGTCGAGCAGCTTCAGCGCCAGCGGGTCCTGGATCAGCGTCTGGATGGCGCGCCGCAGCGGCCGCGCGCCGAAGTTCGGGTCATAGCCGCGCCGGAAAAGCAGTTGCTTGGCGGCGGGCAGCAGCTCGATCCGAATCTTCTTCTCTTCGAGCAGCTTTTTGAGCTGCGCGATCTGCAATTCGATGATCTGCGTGATCTCCGGCTCGCCGAGCGGATTGAAATACACGATGTCGTCAATGCGGTTCAGGAACTCCGGCTTGAAGGTCTGGCGTAGCGCCTCGTCGAGCCGGTGCCGCAAGTCCTGAATCTTTCCGGCGCGCTCATCGACGGCCCGCTCTTCGACAGGATGGTAGCCGATGCTGCTCATCTGCTGGAGAAAGGCGCTCCCGACGTTGCTGGTCATGATCAGGATTGCGTTCTGGAAGCTCACCGTGCGTCCTTTGCCGTCGGTCAGCCTCCCGTCTTCAAGGATTTGGAGCAGCGCGTTGAAGACGTCCGGGTGCGCTTTCTCGATCTCGTCAAACAGCACCACGGAATACGGCCGCCGCCGCACGTGCTCGGTCAACTGCCCCCCTTCTTCGTAGCCCACGTAGCCCGGAGGCGCGCCGATCATCCGCGCCACCGAATGCTTCTCCATGTACTCGGACATGTCCAGACGCACCATGGCCCGCTCGTCGTCGAAGAGGAACTCGGCCAGGGCGCGCGCCAGCTCCGTCTTGCCGACGCCGGTCGGCCCGAGAAAGATGAACGAGCCGATGGGCCGCCGCGGATCGGCCAGCCCGGCCCGGCTGCGGCGCACGGCGTTCGACACGTGCTCGAGAGGCTCGTCCTGCCCGATCACGCGCTGCCGCAGGCGCTCCTCCATGTGAACGAGCTTGGCAATCTCGCCCTCGAGCATCCGCGTCACCGGCACCCCGGTCCACTTCGAGACGATGCGGGCGATGTCCTCCTCGTCCACTTCCTCCTTGAGCATGGGGGAAGATTTCTGGACCTCGGAGAGGCGTGCGTTGGCCTGTTGGAGTTCTGTTTCGAGTTGCACGAGCTGCCCGTAGCGCAACTCGGCAACCTTGCCGAGATCGCCCTCGCGCTCCGCCTGCGCCTCTTCGAGCTTGAGCTTGTCCATTTGCTCTTTGATCTGGCGAATTTTGCCGATGGATTCCTTCTCGGTCTGCCAGCGCAGCTTCAGCCGCGTGGCCTCTTCCTGGACGTGGGCGAGTTCCCGTTCGAGATCGCTCAATCGCTCGCGCGAAGCCGGGTCGTTTTCCCGCGTCAGGGCTTGCCGCTCGATCTCGAGTTGGCGCCGGCGGCGCTCGAGTTGGTCAATCTCGACCGGCATCGAGTCCATTTCCATCCGCAGCGCCGCGCCGGCCTCGTCAATCAGGTCAATCGCTTTGTCCGGCAGAAAGCGGTCGCTGATGTAGCGGTGCGAGAGCGTGGCCGCCGCGATCAGCGCCGCGTCCTTGATCCGCACGCCGTGATGCAGCTCGTAGCGTTCCTTCAGGCCGCGCAGAATCGCAATGGTGTCCTCGACCGAAGGCTCCGTGATCAGCACGGGCTGGAACCGCCGCTCGAGCGCCGCGTCTCGCTCGACGTATTTCTTGTATTCGTTGAGCGTGGTGGCGCCAATGCAGTGCAGGTCGCCGCGCGCCAGCGCCGGCTTGAGCATGTTCCCGGCGTCAATCGCTCCCTCCGCCGCGCCCGCGCCCACCAGCGTGTGCATCTCGTCAATGAAAAGGATGATCTGGCCCGCCGACTCGTCAATTTCCTTGAGCACGGCCTTGAGCCGGTCTTCAAATTCGCCGCGATACTTCGCCCCCGCCACCAGCGACCCGAGATCCAGCCCGACCACGCGCTTGTTCTTCAAGACTTCCGGGACGTCGCCGGCCACGATGCGTTGCGCCAGGCCCTCGACAATGGCGGTCTTGCCGACGCCCGGCTCGCCGATCAGCACCGGGTTGTTCTTGGTCCGCCGCGCGAGCACCTGAATGACGCGCCGAATCTCAGTGTCGCGGCCGATCACCGGATCGAGCTTGCCGCGCCGCGCCAGCTCGGTCAGATCGCGGGCGTAGCGTTCGAGCGCCTGATACTTGGCTTCCGGGTTGGGATCGGTGATGCGCTGCGTGCCGCGCACGGAAGCCAGCGCCTTCAGGATGGCTTCGCGCGTGGCTCCGTGGCGGCGCAGGATTTGCTCCGCCGGGTCGCCCGACAAACGCGAGACGGCCAGCAGCAGATGCTCCGTCGAGACGTACTCGTCTTTGAATTGCTCGGCTTCCTCGGCGGCCATCAGAACTACCCGGTTGAGCGCCGGGGAAAGATACTGTTCCACGTTTCCGGAGACCTGCGGAAGGATACCCAGAGCGCGCTCCGCCTCGAGCGCGATGCGGTCCGGGGGGATGCCCATCTTCTCGAACGTAGGACTGACCACTCCCTCCGGCTGGACCGCCATGGCCCAGAGCAGATGCACCGGCTCCAGAGATTGATGATGTTCTTTGAACGCCTTTTGCTGCGCTTCCTGGATGGCTTCCTGGGCCTTGGCAGTGAACTTGTCAAATCTCATCCGCGCTCCCTTTCAAGATTGCCACAGAGACACAGAGGCACAGAGAAAAAAAGCAGAGGATAGAATTCAGAAGGCGGAAAAAAACATCTGCTTCTTAATTATTTTGACTCCTGTCTTTCGGCTTCTGAATTCTTCTTCTCCGTGTCTCTGTGCCTCTGTGGCAGGCCAGTTACTTGCCGTCGCCGTTCACTTTGACCTTGATCTGCTTCGGCTTGCTTTCCTCTCGCTTGGGCAGCGTCACCTTCAGCACGCCTCCGGCGAAGTCCGCCTCAATTCTGTCAGCGTCCACGCTGCCGGGCAAGGTGAAACTGCGGGAGAACGCGCCATAGCTGCGCTCCATGCGGTAGAAATCTTTCTCCTTCACTTCCTTTTCCCGTTTGCGCTCGCCGCGAAGGGTGAGGACGTTGCCCTCCACCGAAATATCCACTTCCTCCTTTTTCACGTCCGGCAGGTCGGCCTTCAAGACGATGCTGTCTTTGGTCTCATAAACGTCCACAGCAGGATTCCAAACGCCGGCGGTAAGGCCTTCCTCGATCGGCCAGCCGCGGCCGGCAAAATCGTCAAAGAGCCGGTCCATCCGGTCCCGAAGTGAAACCAGGTCACGGAACGGTTCCCAACGTATCATTGAGGACATGGTGCACCTCCTGAAGGTAATTCGAACGCGCATTGTTTAGCGCAAGATCATAATAAAACATGAGTATTGTATTGTCAAGTAATTTATCTTGTTTAATTTCATTAAGATAGTATAAAAAATCCGAGATCTGAGACTTGGAATTCTACATGTGAGAACACCGAATCGCATTGTGTTGGGTTTGTTCGTTGTGGATGTCAAGCCCATGATCTTGCTTCGCAGCGGCAGCCTGAGAGTCTCCGCGAAGGGCTTCCGGCGCCGGGGGGCAGGATGGTCGGGTAGAACGGAATGTCCTCAGCCATCCCGTGGCCCAACGTCTCCGCCTTGTGACCCGAAGTTCATGGCCGATTGGTCCGGACCACAGAAAGCGGGTGGACGTTCTTGATCCGTGCAACCTGTCGCCCCGGGCAACCGTCCAAAGGAACTGCCCCGGCGAGAGTGTGGTTCAGGAGTACTGAGCAAGGAACAGGCGCTGCGCCGGGGGTGTCATTTTTCTGGCGGGCGGGCGTTACTTTCTCTTGACTCTTCCCTGGGGCCAACCGTATGATATGGGATAAGTAGACATGCGGAGGAAAGCGGGTTTGCTTATGCGACGACTTCTCCGAGTATTCCTCGTGTATCCGTTCTGGGTGGTGTGCCTGGGGCTGCCGGTAGTGACGGCTGCCCAGAACCGCCCCGCCCAGGGGGGAGCTTCCACCCAGATCGATGCGCCCGGCGTCACCGACAGCGAGCAGAAGCGGCGTGACGAGTCGCTGCAGAAGGAACTCGCGGGAGCATACAAGAAGTGGCTTCAGGACGACGTCGGCTACATCATCACCGACGAGGAGCGCGCCGCGTTCCGCCGCCTGTCGAACGACGAGGAGCGCGAGCAGTTCATCGAGCAGTTCTGGCTCCGCCGTGCTCCCGACCCGGAATCCACGAGCAACGATTATAAGGAAGAGCATTACCGGCGGATCGCATACACGAACCAGCACTTTGCCAGCGGGATACCGGGCTGGAAGACGGACCGGGGCCGGCTTTACATCATGTACGGCCCGCCGGATGAGATTGAAGCGCACCCGAGCGGCGGCCACTACGAGCGGCCCATCGAAGAAGGCGGCGGCTCGACCTCGACGTATCCCTTCGAGGTTTGGCGGTACCGCTACCTCGAGGGCGTGGGGCAGAACATCGAGATCGAGTTTGTAGACCCCACCATGACGGGTGAATACCGCATGACGATTGATCCGTCGGAAAAAGACGCGCTCCTCTACGTGCCGGGCGCGGGCTTGTCCCTGATGGAGCAAATGGGGCTTTCGAGCAAGGTGGACCGCTTCACGCGTACCGACGGCACCCGCCTGCCCAAGCGCACGATTGACAGCAGTCCGGGGGCCGGCTACGCCACCAGCTCGCGCTACGGCGGCGAGTTTGACCGGCTGGCCCTGCTGGCCAACATCAACAAGCCTCCGGCCATCAAGTTCAAGGACCTCGAAGAGATCGTCACCACCAACATCCGCTTCAACCTGTTGCCGTTCCAGGTCCGCACCGATTACATCAAGGTCACCGACGACACGGTGCTGGCGGGCTTGACGGTGGCGCTCAAGAACAAGGATATCGCTTTTCAAAATGTCACCGGCGTGCAGCACGCCACGGTGAATATCTTTGGGCGGATCACCACGCTGACGCGGCGCGTGGTGCAGACTTTCGAGGACACGCTGGTCCTGGACATTCCGGCTTCCCTGCTCGAACCCATGCTGCAGAAACCTTCCGTCTATTGGAAGTCCCTGCCGCTCCGGCCGGGTTTGTACCGGCTCAGCCTGGCGATCAAGGACGTCAACAGCGGCAATACGGGCACGATGGAATTGCGCATGGAAGTCCCCCGCTACCAGGAAGAGCAGTTGGCCACCAGTTCGCTCATTCTCGCCGATCAGATCGAGAAAGTTCCCACGAAGCGGATCGGTCTCGGACAATTCGTTTTCGGCGACAGCAAGGTTCGGCCCGTAGTCGGGGAAACTTTCACCCGCGACCAGAAGCTGGGCATCTATCTCCAGGTCTATAACGTGAAGCCCGACGCGAGCGGCCACAAGCCGGCGGCCACCATCCGCTACAACCTCCTGAAAAACAACCAGTCGGTCCTGCAACTGGAAGAGGACGGGGCCAAGCTGCCGGATGCGTCTCCGAGCCAGATGATTGTCGAGAAGATGATGCCGCTCAATACGCTCGAGCCGGGCAAGTACAAATTGCAGATTACGGTCACCGACAACGTAACCAAGAAATCGGTCACGCCCTCTGCCGACTTTACGGTGCAATAGGGCGGAACCCGGGCAGGTCACATGGCAAAATGGGGTTTTTGGCTGGCGGCGGTCGCCCTGAGCGGGGCGGCGATAGCAGGAGCGCAATCCAGTCCGCCGGCGCCCGGAGCAGGCCCTCGGTTCGGAACCATCGCGGGGCGCGTCAGCGATCCGCGCGGCGTCGTGCAGAGTGGAATTCCGGTCACGATCACGAGCCGTGACGGGCGGTTTGTCGAAAAGATCTTCACGCAAGCGAGCGGCCGCTTCGCCTTGCCGCGCCTGGCGCCGGGCGTTTATTCGGTCGAAGTGCTGCTTCCCACCTTCCTTCCCTTTTGGAAAGCCCCGATTCTGGTCCTTCCCGGAGCGCAAGTTCTCCTCGACATTAACCTGCGATCGTTAGCGGACTCGGTCGCGGTGCGCTGGCCGGACAATCCGGCGGAAGCGCGCGAGGAGTGGATGTGGGTGCTGCGGAGCGGCGCGCCGCCCCGGCATATCCTGCGGTTCCAGGAAGAGACGGCTGCCGCTGCCGCCCCTCCAGACCCCCGCGAGCACGCGGTGCGGGGCACCGTTCAATTCTGGGCCGGGAATGATTCCCGGAGCTTCGGAAGCGATCCCGGTCTGCGGACCACGTTTGACATGGAGTATGGAGCGGGCAGCGCAAACGGGCTTGGAATCGCCGGATCGGCGGGCTGGGAACAAGGGACTCCTGCGGCCAGCTTCCGCACCGCCTGGAATCGCCGCATTGGCGACGATACCACCTCCACATTCTCTGCCACTCTCCGGCAGGTTTTCCTTCCCGGCGAGTATTGGAGGAGTCTGGCCAGTCCGGGGGGAACCGCGGAGAGGCTCCAGTCCATGTCGTTCGGCTACGAGCATGAGAACGCGCCGTCCGAGCGGCTGCGAGTGCGCTACGGAGCCTTGCTCGACACGCTGAGTCTCGGCGAGCGCATGATCCGCTGGAGTCCGTTCGGGCGGATCACCTACAGTCATTCCGACTCCACGCGCCTGTCGTTTTTTTACGCGGGGACTGCGCCCCGGGTGTTGCCTTCGGACGGCGAACTGGGCCGGCAAAAAGCCGACCGCTGGCTTGCCATCCCGCAACTGAGCAGCGGCGGGAACCTCCGCCCCACCCTCGAGAGCGGCAGACACCTGGAAGCCGCTTGGGAGCAGCAATGGGGAGCCGAGTACCGCCTCCAGGCCGGCGCTTTCTATGATTCCCTCTCCGAGGTGGCGCTTTCGCTGGCTGCCGCTCAGTCCAAGGGGTTCCTGACAGGCTTGCTCCGCGATCCCTTCTCCAACCGCTACTTTCTGAGCGGAGGCAGCTATTCCGGACCGGGGGCGCGGGCTTCCTTCTCGGCGAAATTGTTCCGCAATTCCGAGGTGGCCGTGGGATACAGCTACGCGGGTGGGTTGCAGGTAGCCTCCAGCCGCTTGCGTGCGTCAGGCCCGCAGGCGTTGCGCGAATTGGTCCACGCTCGAAGGGGACATTCCTTTACCGTGAAAGTTACCTCGAAGGTCCCCAGACTCAACACCCAGGTGGTTACTTCCTATCGCTGGCTCCCCCGCCATTCCGTCGTGACGCCGGACCCCTACGACCAGGGAATGGGCCGGGCCGAACCGTTCCTGAATGTTGTCCTCTTGCAGCCCCTTCCGTCTCCCAATATCCTCCCCGGCCAGTTCCAGGCCGTCGCCGACTTCAGCAACCTGATCGCGCAAGGTTATTTGCCCATTCAGACCCCCGACGGAGGAAGAGCCCTTCTCTTTCCCGCCGCTCGCTCCTTCCGTGGCGGATTCAATTTCATTTTTTGAAGAATGCGATAGAATTTAGAACGGAATCAAGAAGTTCTGTCTCTTCAAACTGGCGACCCCTCCTCCCATTTTTGGTATTGCCAATATGGTTTTTGAAAACAAAGCAATTGGAGGGATCGGTTTCATGGACATAATTGAAATCGTTTCAATTAGTTAAACACTTCATGTAAACTGGAAGGCGTGGCAAGCGACGTGCTTTAGAGTGGAGCAGTCTCGATCTGTTTCCAGGGCGCTCTGATGAATCGGTATCGGGTTTCGCATTCCGTTTTTGCCCTTGCCCTGCTGACTGTGGCGGCAGTCGCGGTGGGCTTTCTGAACCTGCGGGAGCAGCGCCGCTACCGTCTGCCCGAGGACGGGGTGGTTTGGAGGGCCTCGCTCGCCGGTGTATTGGCCGAGTCTCTGGACCGCGAAGGTCCGGCGGCGAGGGCCGGTTTGGTGGCGGGGGACGTTCTGGCCGAGGTCAACGGCCGCCGGGTCCGCAGCGCCGCCGACGTTACCCGGCAGTTGTTTGCGCTCGGAGCGGGAGCCGGCGTTCGCTACGGAGTGGTCCGGCAGGGATTCCCGGCCGAATTCGATCTGGTCCTCGCAGCGCAGGCGCGGCCTTCCGTTCGCTTCTACCTGCAACTTGCCGGCGTATTGTACCTGGCGCTGGGACTCTTGGTCCTGTGGCGTCGCGGCGGGGCCCGAACCACTTTGCATTTTTATTTGTTCTGCCTGACTTCGTTCGTGCTCTTCGTTTTCTCTTACGTCGGACGGCTGGACGCCTTCGATTGGGCCGTTTACTGGGCCTCGGTAGCAGCGTTGTTGTTGCAGCCGGCGCTCTTCGTCCATTTCTGCTGGGCGTACCCGCAATCTCTC
>MEKR01000113.1 GCA_001767035.1 Acidobacteria bacterium RIFCSPLOWO2_02_FULL_61_28 | reverse complement strand
ATGACTTCTCTGACTCCATCTCGCCTGGGTTTGCTCACCGACCTCTATGAACTGACCATGGCGGCCGGCTACTGGCAGACCGGCAAGTATTATGATGTGGCCACCTTCGAGTTGAGCGTCCGCTCGCTGCCGACGCCACGTTCGTACCTGCTGGCCGCGGGGCTTGAGCAGGCGGTGGAATACTTGCAGCAGCTTTCGTTTGCCCCGGACGAGATTGCCTTTCTCCAGAAGCAGCCCACGTTCCAGTCGGTGAAGCCGGAGTTTTTCGACTTCCTGTCGCGGTTGCGGTTTACCGGGACGGTCTGGGCGGTGCCGGAAGGGACTGTGGTCTTTGCCGAGGAGCCGTTGCTGCGCGTGACGGCCCCGATCATCGAAGCGCAGTTGGCGGAGACCTACCTGCTGGCCGTGATGACTTACCAGACCACCGTGGCCACCAAGGCGGCGCGGATGACGCAGGTGGCGGGCGGCCGGGGGATCGTCGAGTTCGGCACGCGGCGCGCACACGGGCCCCACGCGGGACTCCTGGCGGCGCGCGCCAGCTTCATCGGGGGCTGCCTGGGCACCTCGAACGTCCTGGCCGGTTTCGAGCTGGGTATCCCCACCTACGGCACGCTGGCCCATTCCTGGACCATGGCCTTTGAGGAAGAAGCCGAGGCCTTTCGGCAGTTCGCCCAAATCTACGGCCCGCGAACCGTGCTGTTGGTGGATACCTACGATTCCGTCGAGGGCGTCCGCAAAGCGCTGCGGCAGGGCTTGCCGTTCCGCGGCGTGCGCTTGGACAGCGGCAATTTCCTCGAAATCAGTCGCCAGGTGCGGAAGGTTCTGAATGCCGCCGGGCGCGCCGATGCCCAAATCCTGGCGAGCGGCGACTTGAATGAATATGTCATCGAAGAGCTGGTCCGCCAACGCGCCCCGATTGATCTGTTCGGCGTGGGAACGGATTTGGTCACCTCCCGCGATGCCCCGGCGCTGAGCGGCATTTACAAAATGGTCGAGATCGAAAGCGGCGGCCACGTGCGCGCGACGGCCAAGTTCAGCGAGTCGAAGATCAGCTATCCGGGCACCAAGCAGGTGTTTCGCTTCTCCGAGTCGGACGGAGAATACACACACGATGTGCTCGGTCTTGCTTCCGAGACGTTTCCCGGAGCTGACACTCTGCTCGAGCCGGTCATCGAGAACGGGAAATTGATTCGCCCCTTGCCCACGCTCGACCGGATTCAGGCTCGCGCGGCGGAGAACCTGGCGCGCCTGCCCGCGCCGTATCGGCGCTTGGAAGCAGCCGACGCCTATCCGGTCGAGAAATCCCAGGCGTTGCGAGATCTGCTTGAAGCCGTGCGCAGCCGCTACCTGCCGGCGCCTGCCGCCGCCGGCGGCCGCAAACCAAGTTAGAAGCTGTTGCAAAACCTGTTTTGGCGTGTTGTCAGGGCACGGTTTCAACCGTGCCGAAAAGGATAGAAGAAGGAGCGGTTTTAACCGCTGAGGGATGTCCCTCTCCGACCCGTTTTTCCGACAAGCCACCTCAGGCGCTAAAGCGCCTCCCGAGGAGCACCGGAACGGCACGACTGAAGTCGTGCCCTGACGGGGGGCGAGAGCGTTTTGCAACAGCTGCGAAGAGGCTCGGCCGCGCGTGGCTCCGAATGGAAAGAAGGTTGCTATGCCCCGTCATCCGATGGTCTTTGTGGACGTGGACACGCAGGCGGACTTTATGCTCCCCGGCGGGCGACTCTACGTGCCGGGGGCGGAGAAGCTGATCCCCACGCTGGCGCGCCTGCGCGATTTCGCGGAACTGCACCGGGTCCCCATCCTCTCGAGCGCGGATGCGCACGCCGCCGACGACCTCGAATTCCAGATTTGGCCTCCCCATTGCGTCCGCATGACGCCGGGCCAATTGAAACTGCCGGAGACGCTGGTGCGCCAATTCATGGTCGTGCCCCGGGAACGGCTCGCGCCCCTGACCGACATAGACCTTTTGCGATACCAGCAGTGGATTCTGGAGAAAGCCGTCCTGAACCTGTTCCAAAACCCGCAGGCCGATGACCTGGTGAAGCGCCTTGATGCCGCGCAGTATGTGGTCTATGGAGTGGCCACCGAATACTGCGTCAAGCTCGCCGTCAAGGGATTGCTGGAGCGCAAACGGTCGGTGACGCTGCTCGTGGACGCGATCCGCGAGATCGAACCCGAAGCCGGGCAAGCCGTGTTGCGCGAGCTGGAAGCCGGCGGCGCGAAGCTGGCTTCCACGGAAGAAATCCTTCGAGCGGCAGTTGCCGCCTGAGCAAAGGCCCACGGCACAAGACGCGTGCCGTGGCTACCCACTCGGACGTGCGGATGGTCAGGCCGGAGCCGAAGTCACGGAGCAGAGGGAGAGCAAAGCAACTAGGAAGAATCGACCTCGCAAGTAAATGGGTTGAACGAAAATGCGTCATTGGGGCACACGGTGGCGGAGAGGCAAAGTCACTAAAATTGGCATTGGCGGTCTGCCATGCTAGCCCGTTTCGGGAATTGGTTATCTGGACGCGGATTCACAACCGATGCGGAATGCTTACGTGAACTTGAGAAACAGACGCAGCATTCTTTGAAAGAAACGGAAGACCAAACACTCATGCTGTGGCACGGGTTCTGAGCAGCACAGCCCCGAGGATATCTAAAGCGGTTTCACTGGCATCGAGGATTTCGATCTCGATGGGCTTCCCCTCCTTGTTGTAGTGGGTGATGACGTTCTGACTCTGTTCAGCGAAGTCCGGCTTTTCCCTGCTGAGCGTAATGAGCAATACGTCCGCTTCCGGATCGTATTTATATTTCATACCTTTCGCGCCGCGCCTTGTAAACCGTGACGACAACCTTCTTGTGATTTTGCTTTTCATACACAACTCTCAGCACGTATCCATCCAGCTTCTTTTGCGCGATTTGCCTCCCACCGTGTCCCGGGACTTCCCGATCTGGATTTCGGATTGCCTCCTGCACCGTGTCTTCATCCACATTGTACGCTTCCATTCTCTGTTTGGCATGATGAAGAATCTTGATTTCCATGGAAAAGCTGCCAGGGACCTTTTTCGCAAGCTATACTTCCCTCTTGCGAATTATACGCCGGAGGCTGCGTGAATGGCTTCATCCGTTGACACATATATCGAGAGCCACCAGGATCGCTTCCTGGAGGAACTCAAATCATTCCTGGCGATTCCAAGCGTCAGCACGCTGCCGCAGCACAAGCCGGACATCGAGAGGGCAAGTGCATTCGTGGCGGAACGGTTGCGCGCCGCCGGAATCGAGAACGTGGAGCGGATTCCGACCGACGGCCATCCGCTGGTCTATGGCGAGTGGATGAAGGCGCCCGGCAAGCCCACCGTGCTGTGCTACGGCCACTATGACGTGCAGCCGCCCGACCCGCTGGAAGAATGGGTCTCGCCGCCTTTCGAGCCTTTGATCCGCAACGGAAACATCTACGCGCGCGGCGCTGCCGACGACAAAGGGCAGATGTATATTCACGTGAAAGCCGCCGAGACGCTGCTGGCGGCGCAGGGCCGCCTGCCGGTCAATGTGAAGTTTCTTATCGAGGGCGAGGAAGAAGTCGGCGGCAAGGCCGTGGACCGTTACGTCGCGGAACATCCGACGAAGCTCCAAAGCGACGTTGCCCTGGTCTCTGACACCGAGATGTTTGCCCCCGGCCTGCCGACTCTCTGCGTGGGCCTGCGCGGCTTGGTCTACACCGAAGTGGTGGCCACCGGCGCGGCGCAGGATTTGCACTCCGGGATTTTCGGCGGCGCAGCGCCGAATCCACTGCTGGGCCTGGCGCGCATCCTCTCGCAGTTGATCTCGCCGGACTATCGCATCCAGGTTCCTGGCTTCTATGACGACGTGGAAGCTCCCTCGCCCGAGGAGAAGGCTTCGTGGGCACGGCTGCCCTTCGACGAAAACGAGTTCCTGCGGGAGAAGGTCGGCTCCACGGCGCTGGTCGGCGAAGAAGGTTTTGCCGTACTCGAACGCCTCTGGGTGCGCCCGACGCTTGAAGTCCACGGGATCGTCGGCGGCTTCATGGGCGAAGGGGCCAAAACCGTGATCCCGGCCAAAGCCTCCGCCAAGGTCAGCATGAGGCTGGTCCCGCGCCAGGACCCGCAAGAAATCCTGGCCGCATTTCAAAAGGAAGTGAAGCGGCTCACGCCGCGCGGGCTTCGAGTCGAGGTCAAGACGCTCAGCACAGCCGAGCCGGTTCTGATGTCCCCGTCGCATCCCTCGATCCAGGCCGCCGCCCGGGCGCTGAGCGACACATTCCGCCAGCCCACCGTGTATGTTCGCGGGGGCGGCTCGATCCCGATCGTGGCCCGCATCCAGGAGTCGCTCGGGATTCCGGTGGCGCTGATGGGCTTCGGGCTTCCGGACGACCGCTTGCACTCGCCGAACGAAAAGTTCCACCTGCCGAATTTTTTTGCCGGCATCCGCGCCGTAACACGGTTCTGGGAGAACCTGGCGGAGGGCAGGTAGCGCCAGCGTCCTCGCTGGCCAGAGCGCCGGCTTTCAGCCGGCCCCACAGGCCGCCGAGACGGCGGCGCTACGATATGTGCTTTGCTCTGAAATCGAAAATGCCTTACCGCTTGACGGCAAAGGATTCCTTGTTCATCTCCTCGGATAAATGGGGAGGCGCGTCCGGGGCGAGCACGGCCATCAGGCGGCGAGCGGCCTCGGGCAGATAGCCGCGCTTGCGCCAGGCGATCCCTTCCACCTGCTGGCCAAACAGCCGCGTGGCGTCCACAATCTTCACCTGTTTTTTCGTGTCGTGGCTGACTTCCTGGTCTTGCAGGATGCTCACCCCCAAGCCCGCCTGCACGAATCCCAGAAGCAATCGCGAATCGCCCGTTTCGACCAGCGTGCGGTATTCGAGTTCGTGTTCCTGAAAGGCCCGGTTGATGCGCCGCCCCGAGGAGGCCTGGCGGTCGGGCAGGATCAGCGGGACGTGGCTCAGGTCGCGCAGCGTAATGTTCCGCTTGCGCGCCAGCGGATGGCTTTTCGGGATGGCCAGCAGCATCTTGAGCTCGATGGCGCGGTGCCAGTGGAGCGTGGGCGGGCAGTATTCGCTCGGCAGGTAGCCGAAGTCCGCCTCCCCCTGTTCGATCAGCGGAGCAATCTCAAATCCTCTCCGGCGCAGGATCAGGATTTCGGCCTGCGGGTGCTGGTTCATAAAGCTCTTCAGGCGCGGGAGGAACTTGTTCAGGATGGCCTGCCCGGCGGCCACCACCACGCGCCCGCGCAGCGGCCCTTTGGTGCGGATGCGGTCCATCATCTCCGAGCGGCTTGCGAGCGCGCTGCGGGCCCAGCGGACAAATTCCTCTCCTTCCTGCGTCAGCCGGACGGCGCGGCCGTCCCGCTGCAAGAGCCGCACTCCAATCTCTTCTTCGAGCAGCGCCACGCCGCGCTTGACGGCGCTCGGCACGCGGTAGAGATGCCGCGCCGCCTGGTTGTAGCCCCCGCTGTTCGCCACCGCGCAAAGATACTCGAGCTGGTAGAACTCCATGGCTCACCTCATTCGATTTTGGAGAACTTTACTATACTTAATTGTAGAATGATTTGTGTACTTATCATTCTTATTAAAAGAATAGTCATCAAGCAAATTATGTGGATTTACACCCCCGCTGTCAACCGGATATTGTCGCCTGGAGTACAAGGAGGAAAAAAATGACGAACGCAAAACCGGAGGTTCTGCTGGTGAGCGGCGGCGACCAGGGCGATCTCAAGGAGATTCTCCGCCGGCGCGCGAACCTGACCGAAGCGGAGAGCATCCCGGAGATGCTCGGCCTGGTGGCGACCCGGAAGTTTGACGCAGTCCTGTGCGACTGGCAGCTTTCCGAGGGAACCTGGCGGGAGGCGCTCCAGGAACTGCAAGCGCGCCGGGTGGCCACGCCCGCCATCGTGATCAGCCAGACCAGCGGGGTCGAGGAGGGAATCGAGGAGTGGACCGAGGTGCTCGAAGCCGGGGCCTTTGACCTGCTCCTGGCGCCCTCGCAGGAATACTCGGTCCTGACCATGGTGGAACATGCCCTGGTTTCCAACGAAGCCCGGGCCTTACGGGCCGCAGTGTAAAACGCAAACGGGCGCTATGCCCCAACAAAAAAGGAGACGAATAAATCCAATGTCCTGCTTCCTACAGAGATTCTGGTTGGTCCTGGCGGCAATCCTGCTTCTGAACAGCCTTGCCGTTGCGCAAACCGGCCCCAACGGCGGGATCTCCGGTGGGACCCACGGTTAAGGTGACTTGTATTTTGCTAACAGTCCCAATAACTCGCTGCGGTCTATCAAGCGGATTCGAGTTGTTCTGCAGAATTCCCGGCAGTCGGTAGAAAACGTCCCGCTTGTAACAAGGTGGCCGCCTGTATACTGCTGCCCGAGTAACCCGTTCAACTCCCGTGCCTCAGCCACACCTACCGTGCGGTTTGGGTAGTGCTTGCATTGGATAATCAAATTGTCGCTTGCCGCATCCGTTTGCTTGCGAGCGTAAATGTCAACGCCTCCGTCCCTTGTAGGCTGCGTAAGCCTCACGGAATATCCCATCAGCCGGTAAAGATTTGCCACTTGCTCCTCAAATTCTCTTGGGCTGAGACTGTCTAGGCTATCTCTGCCCCTCGGTTTCCCGGTTTCTCCAGAAGTACCACGCTTTCGCGGTGACTCAAGCCCGAAAAGGCCAAACAGTTCCTCCTCGGTAAGTGTCTGTTCGACCTGCTCGTCAGTCAAATTATCAATAACTTTCTCAAAAAGGTCCCTCTTTTCACGCAGCTTCTCATGGATTCTTTCCTCTATCGTGTCTTCAACAAGAAAAGTTGTGTTGAAAACAGTCCGTTTCTGGCCAATTCTGTAGGCGCGGGCTGCAGCCTGGGCCATGACAGCAGGATTCCACCACAGATCAAAAAGATAGACGTGGTTCGCCCGGTGTAACGTCAACCCTTGCCCGCCTGCTCGCAAGGAGACCAATAGAATCTTGTTTTCTTCCATATCTTGGAAGCGACGGATTGTTTCATCCCGTTGCTTTTGTGAAAGGCTCCCTGTATATAGCAATGGGAACCAGCGAGCTAATCCTTCTTTAAGGTGAGGAATGGATTTTTCGGCATATTGTGAAAAAACAAGAACCTTTTCATCCGGTCTCTGTTCTTCCAGTTCCTCGATCTCTTCCGTAATAAATTCCAACTTGCAGCTCTCTCTTGAACTTGGATCAAAATTGCAAATCTTCTTCAGCTCAGTGATAAGCGCAAACACGTGTTGGACCGTCACGGTCTCTCCCAGTTCATTCAACTGCACGATTCCTTCTTTTTCGGCTCTGTCATAAGTCTCTCTCTGTCTCGGCAGCAACTCAAGCCACCTCTCTTTATGAATTTTCTCCGGGAGCTTTAGTTCCTTGTCGTGCTCGGCATAACGCCTTCTCAGCATGTAAGGCTTGATTTGGGATTGAATAAGAGTCGGTGAATATGCGTCCCGTATTTGCAGAAGGCCGGGTTTGATGAAATCAAACAGTGAAATGAGATCCTCCACTTTGTTTTCTAATGGCGTGCCCGTCAGAACCCAACGCCAATCGGCCTTGACTTGCTTGCAGGCTTTGGAAACCCCCGCCTCTGGATTTTTTATCTTCTGCCCCTCGTCAAGGATGCACAAGCCAAATGATCTGCTTTGAAGAAAATCAATATCTTCCCGGAGAGTTTCATATGTAACTATGTGAACCGGATGGTTCGACGCCCAAATTTGCTTTCGAGATTCCTGATTACCCTCAACTCGAATGACCGCCAACTCCGGCGCCCAATCCCATAGCGTTCGCTTCCAATCCGTGAGCATTGACTTCGGGCACACTACCAAGGCTGTGGAAATTCTTCCTGACCGGAAAAGCAAGCGGGCTGCAACAATCGCCTGAATAGTTTTCCCAAGGCCCATTTCGTCGGCAAGCAAGGCGTGCTGGTTTTCCGTGAGAAACCTGATTCCTTTACGCTGGAATTCATAAAGCACGCATCCTTCGGGAAACCACATTCTGTTGCTGAGCGATTCTCCAGGGTCGGGCTGTAAAAACGGAAAGATCAGGTCAAAGACATCAGGGCGGTCAACCTTGGATTGCGTTTTGCCCGGAGTAGCTTCTCGATGGCAAATCGCACACCAGCTTTTCTTCATTCCATGACGGCAATTTTCGTCTCCCTCCGCGCCAAAATCCAGGCGGGGTTGTTCTTTCTGTTCCTTTGCTCCTAAATAATCCTTTCCTGCAATTTGCGGTTTGGTTAATGCACAAGAAATCAAATGAATCTCAGGAATCGCAAGGAATTGAGCCAGCCAATCTGTAAGGTCCGAATATTGGGTTGAGAGGATGGTAGAAATGAACCCGATTTCGGGGCAAGGCGGCGTCAGAACAACTTCCCGCACGACGGACGGCGCGAAACTTGGCAAAGCATCGAAAGCAGTTATCGGCTCGGAAAAGCAATAAGAGGAAGTAATGACGGCAGGGGAGATCGAAGGTATCCTGACTTGTTGGATCGAAGCTGGGAGAAACGCAAATTGATCGCTGGAAAACCTGTAAACTTCGGGATTCTCGCGGATAACCAGTCCGCTCAGGTCAAGTTTATCCGGCCTGACAATTCGCGGAATGACACGCTCATGCACAGGAGCGTCTATCGGCGAGAGACGCCTGAGCGCAAATAAGCGCGTGCCCTCTAATGCTCTCCGGAAGCGGCCCATGTTACTGGAAACGGGAGTCTTGCTTGCTGAGCGCTTCAACTGCCTTGGCGATACGGTCAAACGGTTCGAGAGGATCAACGTTCTGAATTAGTTCACCGATGAGTTTTTTCGATTCGTCCATATCAGCCGGGAAACTTTCGTGGACTCGAATTGTGATGGACTCGAAACCCCTGTTTTTGACATCAATTTTCATTTCTTGAGGTGTCGCGCCGTCACTTCCCAAAACGTTCAAGACTTCCCCTGCTCGCCTGACTAGCAAAACAGGACTTTGCGAGCCTTCCCGCACAGCAAGCAGGAGCTGACTGCTGACGATGATGAGCTGTGTAGTTCGCTGAAGGGCACCAAGAAGGGGTTTCCCACAAAGTTCAACACCAATGTACCGATCCAGCGTTGAGCCGTAAAGCTGTTTCTGAATCTCTGTGGGCTTCACAGGATGGGTACAACGAAACTCCATAGGGACGCCGAAAAAATCTGTAACGAGAACGGCACCCATATAGTTCGTCTCAGACTTGTTCTTGATGAGACTCAAAAAGGCTACATATTGTCCTGCGTCCATTGTGCCTCCTCCGGTTATTCCCGCAGATTATACGCGAAAATGAACGCAGTTAATGTGGGCCTTTAATTTTGCGAGTCACAATTCCGCGGCGAGATTCAATCGCTCCCTTCGGCTTCCCGCGGCGGCGCTCGGGAGCGGCTCGGGAGGGTTGTACCGGCTCGGCTTTGGGCGACCGAATCTCGCTCCCGGCTA
>MEKR01000112.1 GCA_001767035.1 Acidobacteria bacterium RIFCSPLOWO2_02_FULL_61_28 | reverse complement strand
TGAATGTTCACCGGGTCGGTGCCCAGGTAGAGGCGTTGTCCGCGGTCAATGCTGACCACCAGCCTCTCCTGCGAAATCTCCTTCACGGTGCGCGTCCGGGGCACGTCCAGCTCGATCCCCGATTGCAGGATCGGAGCGGTCAGCATAAAGATCACGAGCAACACCAACAGCACGTCCACAAAGGGCGTGACGTTGATGTCCGAGAGCGCGGTTTGCGTTCTTCCTTCTGCGTTGGTAAATGCCATCGGTTCCTCCGCCTAACAAAACTTGCGATGCGGCGATCCGTAGCTGAGGTTGCCGCGCATTGCGGGACGGGGGGCGGGACTTCCGGTCGCGCAGCGCGCCGTCCTAGCCCCGCATCCGCTCAGGAAACGTTCCGTTCCGCCGCGTTCAGGAACTCCAGCGAAAAGTTGTCCAGCCCTTTCGCCGTTTCACGGACCCTGCCGAGAAAGTGGTTGTAGGCGATGACGGCCGGGATCGCCACAAACAGCCCTGCCGCCGTGGCCACCAGAGCCTCGGCAATCCCCGGGCCGACCGCTCGCAGGCTGGCCACTCCCGCCGAACCCAGTCCCAGAAACGCATTCATGATTCCCCAAACCGTTCCGAACAACCCAATGAACGGCGTGACGCTGCCGGTGGTCGCGAGCCAACCGAGGTGCTGTTCCAACTGGCTCAGTTGCTCGCTGGAGGCGATTTGCAATGTTCTTGTCAGGGCGTTCAGGTTCTTGACCGGTCCGCCGGGGTTTCCCACCTGCGCGCAGAGTTCCTTGTAGCCGGCCTCGAAGACGGCTCGCAGCGGATTCGCCGGAAAATTCTCCAGCACGACATTGAGTTCCGAGAGCTTGCGCGCCTTGCGAAATGCCTTGAGAAACCGGTCTCCTTGGACTTGCAATGCCTGGAACCGCCTCCACTTCACGTAAACGATGGCCCAGGAAAAAATAGAGAAACAAAGCAGGATCAGCAGGACGATCTTCGCAACCAGGCCGGTTTGCGCGATGAGGGTGGAGATGTTCCCCGGAGCCGAAACTTGAAACAAAACCGCAAGCACAATCACTCCTCTTCTTTCCGATTCACCCCACTCCGAGGATTCCTAAGCCCAAAGTATCACGGCAGGAAAATGGCAGTCAATTTGTATCGTGTGAGCGCGCTCATTGCGTGCTGAAAGAGACAACGGGGAAACGGAAAAGCCCACGGCGAGGGAAACGCTCGCCGTGGCTACCCCTGCAACTGTTCCAGCACCGCCCGCGCCTGCGGCAACACCCCTCGTGCGGTTCCGCGCAGCGGCACGCGCAGGGAGCCGGAGGGGCTGAACTGAACGCCGGGATGCCGGCCGAGGAAATCCATCAGGCGGTCGGTGTCCACGGCGGCGCTGGGATGAAACTGAATATAGAGCGTCTCGTTGCGCCGTTCGACGGATTGAATCCGCATCCGTTCGGCGGCGGATTTGAGCGTGGCGTAATCGAGCAGGTTGCGGACCGGCGGCGGGAGCGGCCCGTAGCGGTCTTCGAGTTCCTGCTCGGCGCGGGTCCGCTCCTCGGGCGCGCGCAGCGAGCCGATGACCTTGTACATCCGCAGCCGCTGATGCTCCTCCGGGATGTAGCTCGGCGGAATACGGATGTCGAGGCCCAATTGAATGGTGGGAGCCAATTCGGGCCGCGTTTCTTCGCCGCGCAATTCCTGCACGGCGCGCTCGAGCATCTGGCAGTAGAGTTCAAATCCGACGGCATTGACGTGCCCGTGCTGCTGCCGTCCGAGAAGGTTTCCGGCGCCCCGCAGCTCCATGTCGAGCGCGGCCACGCGAAAGCCGGAGCCGAGTTCGCTGAACTCTTTGAGCGCGCTCAGACGGCGGCGGGCCTCCGGCGACAATTCGGCTTCTTCGGAAACAAGCAGGTAGGCATAGGCCCGGCGATTCGAGCGCCCCACCCGGCCGCGCAATTGATACAGCTCGGACAACCCCATCCGTTCAGCCCGGTTGACAACGATCGTATTGACCAGCGGAATATCGAGCCCGTTCTCAATGATCGTCGTCGCCGCGAGGACGTTTGTTTCATGCCGCAGGAACCCCAGCATCACCCGCTCGAGTTGTCGCTCGTTCATTTGACCGTGAGCCATCGCAATGCGGGCGTGGGGAACGAGTTCTTGAATTCGGGCGACGATGCCGGGAAGCGAGTGTACCCGGTTGTGGACGAAATAGACCTGTCCGCCGCGTTCCAGCTCTTGCTCAATCGCCGTTTTGACGATCCCCTCGCTGAACGGGGCCACGGTGGTCTGGATGGCCAGGCGGTCCCGGGGCGGCGTCTCGATCAGCGACATGTTGCGCAGGCCCACCAGCCCCATGTGCAGCGTGCGCGGGATGGGCGTGGCCGAGAGCGAGAGGACATCCACGGATTTCTTCATCTCCTTCAGCCGCTCCTTATGCCGCACGCCGAACCGCTGCTCTTCATCCACGACCACCAGTCCCAGGTCATGAAACACAACGTCTTTCGAGAGCAGCCGGTGTGTTCCGATTACGATGTCCACTTTGCCGGACTCGAGGTCCCGCAGCACGGCCTTTTGCTGGGCGGCGGTGCGGAAGCGGCTCAGCATCTCGATCCGGATCGGGAACGCGGCAAAGCGCCCGCGGAAGGTCTCGTAATGCTGGAACGCCAGAACCGTCGTGGGCGTGAGGACGGCCGCCTGCCGGTTGTGCGTGGCGACGCGGAAGGCCGCCCGCATCGCCACTTCGGTCTTGCCGTAACCGACGTCGCCGCAGATCAGGCGGTCCATCGGCGCCGGTTTCTCCATGTCGCGCCGGACCTCCTCGATGGCCGTCTGCTGGTCCGGGGTTTCCTCGTACTCAAACGCGGCAGAGAACTCTTGCTGCCAGTGGTCGTCGCCGGGAAAAGCCGTGCCGCTCGCCGTCTCGCGCTCGGCGTAGAGCTTCAGAAGTTCTCCCGCCATTTCCTCCATGGACTTGCGGACGCGCGCCTTGGTGCGCCCCCAGGAAGCGCCGCCCAGACGGTCGAGCGCCGGACGGGATCCCTCCAGCCCCCGGTATTTCTGCACCAGGTCGAGGCGGGCCAGCGGCACGTACAGGCGCGCGGCGTCCTGGTATTCGAGTTCCATGAATTCCATCGGCACGCCCTCGTGCGCGATCTCCCTTAATCCCCGGTAGCACCCGATGCCGTGCTCGACGTGAACAATGTAGTCGCCGGCGCGCAAATCGCGGAAGTCGGAAAGGAACGTCGAAATCTTCGAGCGGGGGCGCACCGGCCGGGCCGCGGCCTCGCTGGTTTCAAACAGGTCCTGATTTCCGAGGATCAGAATGAGCCTTGCCGGGATGATGAGGCCGTGCGGCGCGGCGCCCTGTCCGATCCAGCAGGAAGGGATGGCCGGATCGCCGGGCACGATTGCTTCCCAGGAGAGGCTTCCCTGCCCCCCCGCGCCAGGGCTTCGGAGACCAGGCCGCTCGGCGCGCTGGAACGGAATCCGGCGCTCCGCCAGAAGCTCGGCCAGGCGGTCGGTCTCTCCCGTCCCGGTGGTCAGCAACAGCACCCTATACTGCTCCCGCAGCCGGTTTTCGATTTCCGCCAGACACAACGCGAGATTCCCATGAAACCGGGGAGCCGGTTGGGTCGCAAAATCAAACGAAACCGTAGCGGAAGACGACGCGTGGACCAACGCCAGCTCTTCCGCATTCACCACAGACCGGCCCGCGCAGAGTGCGGCCAGTTCCTCCCAGCGGAGATAGAAGTGATCGGGCGAGAGGCAAGTCTCTCCGTTGCGCTGCGCTTGCGCGAATTCGGGTTCAAGAAGCGACCACAGGCGTTCGATTTCCTTTCGGAGTTCCTGCGGCTCGTCGAAAAACAGGACGGCTTGCTCCGACAGGTCAAGTAATGTGCTCGACAAAGGGGTGAGGAGCGGGACCTGGAATTCCCATCCGGGGAAAGGCTCGCCGGGGGTGAAAATTTCTGTCTCCGAGCCGCTGCTGCGAGCCGCGAGTTCCGTCAGAAGGTCCTGGCGCAGCGGGAATTCCGTGAGGGGGAGAAGCAGCGTGCTTCCGAGCGGCCCGACCGAGCGCTGCGTGTTGACGTCGAATTCCCGGATGGTCTCGACTTCATCGCCAAACAGCTCCACCCGCACCGGACGCCGCGCCTCGGGAGAATAGACATCCAGGATGCCGCCCCGGAGCGAGAATTGCCCCACCATCTCGACCGGATCGTGACGCAGATAGCCGACCGTCTCCAGGTGTTCGAGCAGGTCTTCCAGGGCAAGCGCATCGCCCCGGCGGACGGGCCGGGCCAGGCTGCGGTAAAATTCGGGAGATTCCAGGCGCGCCGCCGCCGCCCCAATGGGCAGCACGGCCAGCGACGCCTGGCCCGCGGCGAGCTTCCCCAGCCCCAGCGCCCGTTTCTCGCTGATGTCGGCGTGCGGGGAGAGACCCTGATAAGGCCGGATGTCGTGCGCCGGAATCCAGACCGGCGGCGGTTCGCCGAACCAGCGCGCCCAGGTTTCCATGGCATCCAGGACCTGCTCCGCGTCGCGGTTGGACCGGGCCACGTAGAGCAGCGGCTTGCCGAGCGCCCGTCGCAGCAGGACCGCGTAGAGGGTCTTCGCGGCCGCGGTCAACCCGGAGACGGTCACGGACGGCGCAGACGATTCTCTCCCTGGCGCCCGGCGTTCGAGCGCGCGAACCATCTCCCGAAACTCTGGGGCCTCCGCAATCTCCATCAGGAGGCCCTTCACCGGATGTTCCATAAACAGCGACCAGTGACGAGTGATCAGTGACGAGCGGACATTGCCAGCAGCCGTGTCACTCGACACTCATCACTCGTCACTGCCCTTATCATTCATTGTAACGGAAGCGCGCGAGGGATGTGGTCTGTTCGAGTCGGCGGATCGCTGAAGACTGTCTTCGTCAGCAGATGCCACCTGCGACAATTGACAATTGCCAGTTTCCAGACTATTTTAGAATCCGTGATCCAGAACTTCCGACACAAGGGGTTGAAGCGACTGTTTGAGAAAGACGAACCACAAGGAATCCGCGGGGACCAGGCACCGAAGGTGCAGAACATCCTGGCCGTGCTGAACCGCGCCCGCGTGCCCGAGGACATGGCCTTGCCGGGGTTTCGACTGCATCCGCTCAAAGGCAACCGGAAAGGCTTCTGGAGCGTTGTGGTTCGGGCCAACTGGCGCGTGATCTTCCGTTTCCAGAACGGGCACGCTTGCGACGTTGATTTGACGGACTACCATTAGGAGAAGCCGCCATGCGCATGAAGAATCCGCCGCATCCCGGCCGCATTGTCCGGCAGGAGTGCATCGAGCCGCTGGGGTTGACCGTGACCCAGGCCGCACGCGCGCTCGGCGTGACCCGGCAGACCCTCAATAATCTTGTGAATGGAAGAGCAGGGATTTCGCCGGAAATGGCCATACGGCTTTCCAAGGCCTTCGGCAGCAGCGCGGAGGTATGGCTAGGGATGCAGATGGAATACGATCTCACCCAAGCTGAGAAGAAAGCCGGCCGGATCAAAGTCGAGAGGGTAGAGCAAGAACAACTTGTGATCTAGACTGCGCGCGACCGGGTATACTTTCTCTTTGGCAACACCAGGAAGCCCGCAGGGAAAAAACGTTGCCGCCAGGCAGAATTTTTCGGCCCGCAAAGGAGGTATCTATGAACCGATTTTGGAGCGCGCGATGTTTGCTGCTTGCGACTGTGTTTGGCAGCCTGCCCATGCTGTGCGTGACGGCGGCCGCGCAGAGGCCGCGCCTGAGTCAGCACGGCTCGGTCAGCCAGCAGATTGCCAACACGAAGGTGACCATTGAATACAATCGCCCGGTCGCTCGTGGGCGGCAACTCTTCGGCTCGCTGGTGCCGTGGGGTCGCATCTGGAACCCCGGCGCGGACAGTGCCACCAACATCGCTTTTTCCACGAACGTCCAGGTGAACGGGCAGACCTTGGAAGCCGGAACCTATTCGCTCTGGGCCGAGCCGCAACAAGACCGCTGGACCATGATCTTCAGCCGGGCGCATCCTGTGTTCCATACGCCGTATCCGGCGGGCCGCGATGCATTGCGCGTGCCGGTGACGCCGCGCGCCGGAGAGCACATGGAAACGCTGTCATTCTACTTCCCTGTCGTGGGCGGGAAGAAAGCGGAGCTGGTGCTGCACTGGGGGACTGTGGTCGTGCCCTTGCAGTTGGAAGTTCCTTGAAACGAGAACGGACCCAAGGCGAGAAAAGGCGCTACCCGGAGCTAGACTGCGCCCACCAGATCACACAAGTTATTGCTGATTGCGTTCGGGTCGAACCAAGTGCGCTTCTGGAACATCATCTCCGGACACATTTACTGGTCCAACGATTTTCATCGGCAACGCACGCCGCCCCGAAAAGACTTCAAGCGATGCCTTTCTGAGTTCATGTTGTTCTGCTTCCATCTCCCCATAGCCTCTGGGGTAGTAAGCGTTTCGCTTGAGCATTACTTTGTCGAAATCGTAACCCAACCTCCGTGCCATTTCATACAGAAGGTCAACGAGCAATTCGAACCTCCGCGTATCCCACGTTACGACTTGCTGCGGATCTTGCGATCGTGGATCAATCAGGTGTTCTGAATAAATTCTCCATGAGTCGACAACTCTCTTATTCTTGCCTTTGGGCGGAGAAAATTCCACATCAATGGAGTTCAGGGCTTCTACATGTGTGGGTGATAATGCCGATGCCCTCGTGGTCATCAGGTTACGGAAGACTTGAAGTTGTCGATCGCGTCTTGCCCGGAGGCGGTCAAGCTCGCGCTGGGCACCCAGGGCCAATATCGGGCCGAGCACAATCGCGGCAATCGTCAGCCAACCTTCCAAGGGCACTCCAAGCCACATATACTGCGAACAGTACCGCTAACAGAGCGCTAATTTCAAGAGGAAAATAAGGGCCTTTGTTACAAGGGCCTGGTAGCCACAGCGAAGGGTTTAACTCGCCGTGGGCTTTTCCCGAATTTCCGAACCTCCGGCGAAACAAACGATCGCCGTGGCCTTACAGAAAAATCTGCGTTGACTGTACACCTCTCGGCAAATGTGATGATAAGATGCGTTTGGGCCGGTGGTGTAATGGGAACACGGCGCCCTGTCACAGCGCAGACAGGGGTTCGATCCCCGGCCGGTCCACACCTTTGAGGAGGGCAACTCTTTGGAGGTGGGTAATCCGGGGAGAAAATACAGGGATAATCTCCCCAAAAATTGGGCTTGACGAGCGGTATTGCGAAGGGTCATACTTTAATTGGTGACAGGGCGCTAGAAGGTTCCTACACGCCGAGGCCGAACAGTTAGTTTGTTCGGCCTTTTGTTTTTCAAGCCCAACAATCTCAATCGAAGGAACGTAAATTAGAACACTGCTCCGGCAGGCTGGCGCGGGAGCTTCGGCGGACTGCCGTGCTACAATAGGCTCCCGAATTTTTGAGAGTAGGTGGTTCTGAGTTCGATGAAGCCTCCTTCCAAGCGATCCCGTTCCCAGGAACTCTATGAGCGCGCGCAGCGGCTGATCCCCGGCGGAGTGAACTCGCCGGTGCGGGCATTTCGAGCCGTGGGCGCGCCGCCGTTGATTATCGCGCGAGGACGCGGCTCGCAAGTCACCGACGTGGACGGCCGGCACTATATTGACTACATCGGGGCCTGGGGGCCTCTGATTCTCGGGCACGCGCAACCGGACGTCGAGCGGGCGGTCGTGCAGGCTCTTGAGCGCGGCACCGCTTTCGGCCTGACCACCGAGGCCGAGATTCGCATGGCCCAGCTCATCACCGAGGCTGTGCCCTCGATTGAGAAAGTGCGGCTCGTCAATTCGGGGACCGAAGCCACGATGAGCGCCATCCGCCTGGCGCGAGGGTTTACGAAGCGGGACCTGGTGGTGAAGTTCATCGGCTGCTATCACGGACACGTGGACTCGCTGCTGGTAAAGGCCGGGTCGGGCGTGGCCACGTTTGCGCTGCCGGAGTCGGCGGGCATTCCGGCGCAGTTCGCGGAATTAACTCTCGCGATCCCGTTCAATCAACCCGAGGCCCTTGCGAAAGTCTTTACAAAACATCGGGGCAAGATCGCCGCCGTGATCCTCGAGCCGGTGGTCGGCAACATGGGATGCGTGCCGCCGGCGGAAGGGTTTTTGAAAACAGTGCGGGAACTCACGGAGCGCGATGGAGCACTGTTGATCTTCGACGAAGTAATGACGGGCTTTCGGCTGGCCTACGGCGGCGCGCAGTCTCTCTACGGCATTCGGCCCGACCTGACCACGCTGGGGAAGGTCATCGGCGGCGGGCTGCCGATCGCGGCGTATGGAGGCCGCGCCGACATCATGAATTGCGTCGCCCCGGATGGGCCTGTCTATCAGGCCGGGACTCTCTCCGGCAACGCGCTGGCAGTGGCCGCCGGCATCGCAGTGCTCGAAAAGCTGGGACGCCGGCCGGGGATTTATAAGGAATTGGCGAACCGCACGCTGCGCCTGGCGGAAGGTTTGCGGAAGGAAGCGGCGCGGGCCGCGGTCGAAGTGTGTATCAATTGCGTCGGCTCGATGTTCACGGTGTTCTTCACGCGCGGGCCGGTCTTCGATTTCGACTCGGCGCTCCAGGCGGACAGGGAGCGGTTTGCCGGCTTCTTCCGGGCCATGCTCGACCGGGGCGTACTGTTCCCGCCCTCGCAATTTGAAGCGGCGTTTCTTTCAGCCGCTCACACCGACAAAGACATTGAAGCGACGCTTGCGGCGGCCCGGGACGGGTTCGCGATGCTGTCCGAGCGGCCCGTGAAAGTAGGGAACAGGGAACAGGGAACAGGGAATAGGAAGTAGGAGCGACCAGAAGGCGGCCTCCGCTGCTCTTGCGTGTCACTCGTCACTTATCACTCTTCACTGCCTTTGTTCACTGCCTTTCAGGCTCGGCGCGGTCGGGCCATTTGCTTGACCATATCGAGCAACTGTTGGCGCTGCTCGGCGGTGAGCTGCGGCAGGAGGTTTTTCAATTCCCGAAGGTAATCGCTTCCGGAGTCACCCGACCCGACGGCAGAAGGCTGCGCGCCATCGGGCGAGAAAAAATCCGAGAGTGTGACTCCCATGGCCCCTGCCAGCCGCTGGAGGGTGGCGAACGAAGGGACGGTGTGCCCGTTTTCCACGCGCGAAAGATAGGAGCGCAAGATCCCCGTTCGCTTTTGCATCTCCCCCTGCGAGATTCCTTTGGTCTGTCGAATCTTCCGAATGGATACCCCTAAGTTCATTGGCGTTCCCATAGTTCTCCATCCCTCACTGTGTTGGTCCCGGCGGCACGGTTGGCGCGCGCGGCACCGGGGCGCTCTCCTTCAGAAGGTTTTCGATCTGCCGCTGCAAGCTCTCGTACGCTCGCCGCGCGTTCCGGTTCGGGGAGCCCTTCTCGTACTGCCCGCCGGACAGGATGGCCCGGATGACTCCCTTGCGATCCATCAGGAACGTCGCGGCATCCATCTGGTCGCCGGCCTGGTCGAGCCAGTAGCGATTCACAGTCTCCCAGCGGGAGTCCACCCCGACGGGAAATTCAAAGCCCATCGCCGTCACCAGACGCCGCACGCTCTCCGGATCGGTTTCGCTCGGCATCGGCTGCGGCGCGTAGAAACCGACCACCTCCAGCCCTTGCTCTCGATACGTCCGGTAGAACTCGTTCAGGGTAGCGGCGCTCGTAGGACTGTCTGAGAAGAAGCGAAGCAAAATGACTTTGCCTCGAAGTTGCGCGATGTCGAGCGGGCCGGAATTGATCCAGCTGCGAACGATCCAGGCCGGCGCCACCTGCCCGACCTTGATCGCGCTGCTGCTGCTCGTGAAATCCTCGTCCCGGATTTGCGCTCCAACGTCCGGAGCGGCGAGCGCAAGGAGGGAAGCCAGCATCCACAGGCCGAGCCGCCGCGCGCGTTTCCGTGATGCTTCACTGGTGGTGGTCATCGCGTCATTCCCCAAGCAGCCTTCCCCCGCCAAACCTTTTTACAACTTTGCGCGATTCTACCACAACCCGAGCGCATCCTCGGCAACTGTGTTATGTTTTCGGTCATGGGCTCCGCCAACGAACTTGAATTCGAGCTGAAGAAGAAAATTCGGGGCGAGGCGCGCTTTGACGCCTACTCCCGCGTTCTCTATTCCACCGACGCCAGCATCTACCGGATCGAGCCGCTGGGCGTGGTGATCCCGCGCGACCGCGACGACGTCATGGCCGCGATGGAGATCGCCCGGCGTCATCGCGTGCCGATCATCGCGCGCGGCGCCGGGACGGGGCTGGCCGGGCAGTCCATCGGGCGCGGCCTCATCCTCGATTTCTCCAAATACATGAACCGCGTGCTCGAGGTGAATCCCGAAGAGCGGCGGGTGCGCGTCGAGCCGGGCATCGTGCTCGACGAGTTGAACCAGCGGCTGAAGCCGCACGGCCTGTTCTTCCCGCCCGACCCCGCCACCGCCAGCCGCTGCAACATCGGCGGCATGATCGGCAACAACTCCTGCGGCGCGCGCTCGATTGTCTATGGAAGAACCTGCGATTACCTGCGCCGCCTGCGCCTGCTGCTGGAAGATGGTGAGCAGTTCGAGGCCAAGCCCGTGCCGGCAGACGAGCTTTCCGCCAAACTCGAAGGAACCAGCCGCGAAAGCGCGATCTACCGGGACGTCCTGCGGATCGTCGAAGTGAACCGCGAGGAGATTGACTGCCGATTTCCCAAAATCCTGCGCCGCAACGGCGGCTACAGCCTGGACTCGTTCACAGGCCGTGATGGGATCAATCTGAGCCGCCTGATCGCCGGGTCGGAGGGCACGCTCGCCCTGGTGCTCGAAGCGGAAATTGATCTGGTGCCCCGGCCGCGAGCCGCCGTGCTTCTGGTGGCGCAGTTCGAAGAGCTGATCGAATCGCTCGAAGCCACGCAAGTGATCCTGGAAACCAAGCCCTCGGCCGTCGAGCTGCTCGACAAAATGCTGCTCGACCTGACGCGCCTCTCGCAAGAATACAGCCGCCGCATGACGTTCATCGAGGGTGACCCGCAAGCGGTGCTGGTGGTCGAGTATGCCGGCGCTGACCCAAAGGAGTTGGCCGCGCGCCTCGACCAGGCGGTCGAAAAACTCCAGCGCGCGGGGCTTGGCTATGCGTTCCTGAAAGCGTTGGACGCCGAGACGCAGGCGAACGTCTGGAAGGTGCGCAAGGCGGGGCAGGGCTTGCTGCTCGGGATGGTCGGCGACTTAAAACCGGTCACCTTCGTCGAAGACACCGCGGTCGCGCCCGAGAAGCTCCCGGCCTACATTGCGCGCTTCCGCGAGATCGTGCGGGCGCACCACACCGGGGCGTCGTTCTACGCGCACGCCAGCGTCGGCTGCCTGCACATCCGCCCGCTCATCAACCTCAAGGACAAGGCCGATGTCGAGAAGATGCGCTCGATTGCCGAGGCCGTCGCCGACCTGGTGCTCGAATTCGGCGGCTCCTTGAGCGGCGAGCACGGCGACGGACTCCTGCGCGGCCCGTTCCTGCGCAAGATGTTCGGTCCAAAACTCTACGAAGCCTTCCGGCAGGTCAAGCGCGCCTTCGATCCCGAAGGATTGCTGAATCCCAACAAGATCGTGGATACGCCGGCGATGACGGACAACCTGCGCGCCCTCCAGAGCGCAGCGCCAGCGTCCCTTCGGCAGGCTCAGGGCAGGCTCTCGCTGTCTCTGGGGAGTGCCACCGAAGCAGCGCTGCCCCTGGAACCGATCCGGACGCGGTTTGATTACAGCCGGCAGGGTGGCTTCACGCGTTCGATTGAGATGTGCAGCGGGGTCGGGGCTTGCCGCAAGAGCGTCGAGGGAACGATGTGTCCCTCCTACATGGTCACGCGCGAAGAGGAGCACTCGACGCGCGGGCGCGCGGTGCTGCTGCAAGCGGCGCTCTCGGGCCGCCTGCCGCGCACCGAACTGTCTTCGGCGCGCATGTTTCAGGCGCTCGACCTGTGCCTGGAATGCAAGGGCTGCAAAGGCGAGTGCCCGGCCAACGTGGACATGGCCAAGCTCAAGTACGAGTTCCTGGCGCATTACTACGAGCAGCATTCGCCGCCGCTGCGCGCGCGGCTGCTCGGCGAAGTCGCGCGGTTTAACGAGGCGTTGTCGTCCGTCGCGGCGCTTTATAACTGGAGCATTCAAAGCCCACTCTTACGGCGTTTGATGGATGGTTTGCTCGGCATTGACCATCGCCGCCCGTTGCCGCCGCTGGCGCGGGAACGGTTTTCGGAGTGGTTTGAAAAACGAATCCGAGCCGCGACCGTGAGGGAGCGGGCACAATCGGGATCCGCGATTCGGAATTCGGAATTCGGCGATTCAACCGTCGGCCTCTTCGTGGATACCTTCACCGAGTTCCATTACCCGGAGGTCGGGCGGGCTGCCACGCTCGTCTTGGAAGCGTTCGGCTACACCGTGGTCCCTTTGAAAACGGTTTGCTGCGGGCGGCCGCTGATCTCGAAAGGCTTGCTCGACCGGGCCATTGAAAATGCGCGGACGAATCTTGCCATCCTAAGCAAAGCGACTGTTGCGGGCATCCCCATCGTCGGATTGGAACCAAGCTGCCTGCTCACGTTCCGCGATGAGTATCCCGACCTGTTCCCTGGCTTCGACGCCCAGCGCGTCGCCGAGAATAGTTTTTTGCTGGAAGAGTTTCTCGATCCCAGCAAGCCGCATCCGAATCCCGTGCGCCTACGCCCCTTGCCGCTGGTGGGGCCTGCTCTGCCTGCCCTGAGCGCAGCCGAAGGGAGCGGCCTTTCCCGAGCGCAGTCGAGGGAACCGCAGCCAAGGGAAGCCGAAGGGATCAAACTCGAACCGCGCCGGGCGCTCTTCCACGGCCATTGCCACTTGAAGGCACTGGTCGGGAGCAGCCCGTCGCTGCGCCTGCTGCGCGCGATTCCGGAACTGCAAGTCGAGGAAGTGGACTCGGGCTGCTGCGGCATGGCCGGGTCGTTCGGGTTTGAGAAGGAGCACTACGACCTCTCGCTTGCCATCGCCGAACGCCGCCTCGCTCCCGCCGTCCGCTCGCTCCCGCCCGACGCGCTGGTCATCGCCTCCGGCGTCTCCTGCCGCCAGCAGATCGCGCACACCACGGGACGGCAACCGCTGCATCCGGCGGAGGTGATTTGGCGGACGATTCGTTGCTGACAGAGTAAGCCTCTACGAGTGACCTCGTTCGGAGTATACTTGCCCTATGGCGACCGTCAGCATTCCGAAGGAATTGGCCGAGCGACGCGATTTGGTGGCCGTCCCCCGCCCCGAGTACGAACGGTTTGTCGCGTGGCAGCGAAAAGTTAAATCCGCAAAGATGTTTACCCCCACTGCCGTTGAAAAGAGAGCTCTGGCCCGAGCGAGAAAGCGGCGCAACCGCGGAGAATATCTGACACTCGATGAACTACGCCGCGCGCTGGCAACTCGTCGTTGACCGGGACGTCCACAAAACCCTTCAACGATTCCCGAAGAAAGATGCGGACCGCATCCTGTCCGCAATCGCCGAGATGGCTACAAACCCCTATTCCGGTGATGTTTCCAAAATGCGCGGTGAGAGAGAGGTATGGCGCCGGCGAGTTGGGCCCTACCGCATCTTCTATGAAGTGCTGCTGCCACAAAGGACCGTGCACATCTTTCGGCTGGTCCGCCGGACCTCCACCACTTACTGAGAAAAAGCGATAGGCACGGCGAGAGGTGTAGCCCATCAACTCCGCTCGGGGCGGGCTTGCCGTGGCTACCGGCTCGGAATGACAACCAGAGCAGATGCTTAGAGGCCGGGCAGGGACCTGCCGTTCAACGGTGTTTGGCCGGCTCGATGCTGGGGGCGGGTTCCACGTGCACGAGGACGTCGGCGATCCAGTCCAGTTGCTCGCAGATGTGTATGCGGGCTTGGGTGGCGATTTCGTGCGATTCCCAGACGGTGAGGTTGGGGTCCACTTCCAAATGAAGGTCCACATGATACTGCAAGCCGGTCTTGCGAGCAAAGCACTTCTCGACCCCGCGCACGCCCGGGACGGCTATCGCGACCTCGCGGATTTGACCCATGAGCTTAGTCTCCGGCATGGTGTCCACCAGGTACAGGGAGGTGTCGCGAACGACGCGCAGCCCGACGAAGATCACAATCACGCCCACCGCAACCCCGCCGTAATGGTCCGCGGCCAGAAACTGCTCGGGACGGGAGAGCGTCAACCCCAGGGCCACCAGCGCCGCCACCGCCGAGAGAATGTCAATCGCATCGTTCCAGGCGTCGGCGACCAGGGAAGTGCTCTGAATACGGCGGCCCACGCGAAACTTGATGGTGGACATGACCGTGCGCAGGACAATGGCGGCGATCAGCGGCCAGACCGCATAGCTCGCCGGAGGCTCGTGCATTTCGCTCACCTTTTGCAGCGAGCGCGCGCAGATGCCCACGCCGCCCAGCGCCAGGATGATCCCGACCACGAGTCCGGCGACAATCTCAAACCGCCCGTGGCCGTAGGGATGATCCGAATCGGCCGGCTTGGTCGCGGCAAACATGCCCAGCAGGACCACGCTGGAGGCTACCACGTCGCCGGCGAACTCGATTCCGGTGGCCACGACGGAGGTCGAACCGGCCAGCAAGCCGACCAGGATGTTCGCCGCAGCCAACACGCTGCTCACGATGACGCTGGCGAGGGCAACCCGCCAGCCAAGCCGTAATTTGTCTTTTTGAACGGAACTTCCCAAAGGGCAGTCTCCCCGAGCGGCCATCTATCTTCAATCGCTCTTAATGTACTCCACGCCCCACCTGAGGCGCAATGCACGCGGGGCAAGCGCCTCGGCCCGCTTGGGAAACCGATCGTCTCGCTATGCTATAATGCTGGGTCGGCCAGAATCCAGCGGCGGAAGGGGGCAGCGTGTTCCAAACAAAGCGGTTTCATTTCAGCGGGATGGTGAGCGGCGCAGTGTTGTTTTGCTGCGCGCTGCAAACAGGAGTCGTCTGGGGCCAGGCCCCGGCTGCCTCGGCGCCCGTAGCTCCCACCGACGTGGTTCTGACCGTGGGGAACGTGAAGCTGACCGCGGCGGAGATTGAGCAACTGATTCGCTATTTGCCGCCGCAGTTTGCCGGGGCGGTGGGCGCGCTCGGCAAGAGAGGGTTCGCGGACCAGTACGCCAATCTGCTGGGGCTGGCCCAGGAAGGGCAAAAGCTCAAGATTGATCAGCGTGAAGACTTCCGCCACATGGTCGAGTTCCAGCGAACTCTAATGCTGGCGCAGACCACCTTGAATGAGCTGGCGACCGCGCCGGGCGCGGTCACCGCGGACGACATCAACGCCTACCATGCTTCCCATTCCTCCGAGTTTGAAGAGGCCAAACTGCGAGGAATCTACATACCCTTTGACACCGAGCCGGGCGCCGCAGGCCAGGCGGCGAATGCCGGCAAGCCGAAACTCACGGAAGCCGCCGCGCGCGCCAAAGCCGAGTCACTCCGAAGCCGCATTCAAGGCGGAGCGGACATCGCCGAACTGGCCAAGACTGAGTCCGAGCATCCCTCCTCCGCCAATGGCGGGGATTTCGGCTATGTCAAGCGAAACCAGTTCGCTCCGGAGATTGACCGCGCCGTCTTCGCGCTCGAACCCAAACAGGTCAGCGCGCCGCTGCGAGACCGCTTCGGCTTCTTTATCTTTCAACTGGAAGGAAAGCGCGTCCAGCCCCTCGCGGAAGCGCAGCCGGCCATCGAGAACAACCTCCGCCAGCAAAAGTTGGTGGAGCTTCTCAACCGGATGAAAACTACGTATCCGGTCGTGATGGACCCCCGCTACTTTCCGGAGACAGCACCGACCTTGCCCGGGGCTACGCCCGTCCCTCCGCGATAATGGCTTTTCCAGGGAAATAAACTAATGTTATGAAAGGGTTGCCGAAATTTCCGACAGAATTGTGGAAAACTCTGTGGAAAAAAGCTGTTGCCCGCCCGTAATTATCTTATTCTCCGGTGGTTAGTGCAGATTGCACCGAGGTTCAGCAGGATGTCAGGAAAGCGTCAATTTATTGCAGAGGAATGGGATAGCTTCGAACCTTGGGGGGGAATTGCGTAGAGTTTCGCTTCGCTTTCCCAGCACGATACCGGGCAAGGAGTCCGAGTCGAGATGACCCACGCAATTCGCGTTCACCAGACCGGTGGTCCGGAAGTGCTCCAGTGGGAGCCGGTAGAAGTTGCAAAACCGGGCGCGGGTGAAGTCCGGCTGCGTCAGACTGCCGTTGGCCTGAACTACATTGATGTCTATCACCGCAACGGCCTGTACCCCGTCCGGCCTCCGGCGATCCTCGGCATGGAAGCCGCCGGCGTGGTCGAGGAAACGGGACCGGACGTAACCGCTTTCAAAACGGGCGACCGGGTGGCTTATGTGGGACCGCCCATGGGGGCTTACGCCGAGGCGCGCTTGATGCCCGCCGATCGGCTGGTGAAGCTTCCGGACCACATCGCGGATCGCGAGGCAGCGGCCATGATGCTGAAAGGACTCACGGCGCAATACTTGCTCCGCCGAACCTACCGCGTGCAGCCGGGCGACACCATCCTGGTCCATGCCGCGGCGGGTGGAGTCGGGCTGATCCTGTGCCAGTGGGCCAGACACTTAGGTGCCACCGTGATCGGCACGGTCGGCAGTGACGAGAAGGCGGCGCTTGCCCGAGCCAACGGTTGCACGCACGCCGTCGTCTATACGCGGGAAGACTTTCAGGCCCGCGTCCTCGAGATTACTGGCGGAGCGAAGGTCCCGGTGGTGTACGACTCGGTCGGGAAAGATACGTTCCTGAAATCGCTCGACTGCCTGCGGCCCTTTGGAATGATGGCGCTCTACGGACAATCCTCCGGACCCGTGCCGCCGTTCGATCTCGGCTTGCTGGCCGTCAAAGGCTCGCTCTTCGTCACCCGCCCGACGTTAGTCACCTACGCGGCCAAGCGCGAGGACCTGCTGGCCGGGGCACAGGAGTTGTTCGACGTGGTCCAAAGCGGCGCAGTGAAGATCCGCATCAACCAGACTTATCCCCTCCGGGAGGCCGCCCAGGCCCACCGGGACCTCGAGGCCCGCAAGACGACCGGGTCCACAGTGTTCACCGTTTAGACAATTTCTGCTGGAAACGACTGTCGCGAACGTGAACTGGGCCGATTTCAGATTTGTTGTAGAGCGAGGCTTTCTCGTCAGGGCATGGCTTCAGCCATGCCGAAAAGACGCACCTCGCGGAGCGGGCTTTAGCCCCTGAGGTCTGTCCCTCAGCGGCTGAAGCCGCAAGGAAGTGGAGTTGATTCGACACACCTTACGGCACGACTGAAGTCGTGCCCTGACGTCCCCACCTGCTCTACACCAATGGTGAAAATGCTCCAGGATTGCAGTTCTTCTGGCTTCTCCTAGTACGCGCTGACTTGTTTTTGGGGCGGCTTGAGCAGGATGGTCAGTTCCTCCTCGGGCTTGGTCAAGGGATGCTCGTCCCCGTAGGTTTGGTAGCCTTTCGCGATGATCTGCACCTTGGCCACGCCGAGCGGAACGTCCGACAGCACGACCACTCCTTTGCGGTTGGTCTTGGTTTCCCAGGTCGCTCGCTTGTCCTTGAGCAGCTTCGGTTCCTTGAAATGGACGACCACGTGGGCGTCGGGGACCGGCAGCTTGTCGGCTTCCCGAACCACCTGCAAGGTCAAGCGGGTGGTCTTGTCCTCCGCCGCCGCCGGGAGGACCACCGCAACGGCCAGCAACACCAAGACAGCCAAGCGTAAGGCTTGCCCTGCCTGCCCTGATCCCGCAAAGGCGGGACGAAGGGAGCCGAGTCGAAGGGAACGCATCATACCTCCTCCGCCAATCTGCCTCATTGTACCATGTCGCGGGTTACGGGACAGACCATTTCGAGCCGGGCCTGTCGGGGAGCGGGCCCACTCGCTTACGCTCGTGGCTCAGCTTCCTAATCCCCTGCGCGGGCGGGGCGGTTTGCTGGGGACGACGACGCGGGAAGAGTCAACGCCACCAACTCTCCCGGAATGTTTTGCCCGCCGATGGCGACGACGATGTATTGCTTGCCGTTGAGAGCATAAGTCATCGGCACGCCGGTGGTGACCCCGGGCAGTTCGATGGCGGCAATGCGTTCGCCCGTCCGCTTGTCGAACGCCTGCAAGATGCGTTCCCCGTAGAGTCTCTTGTTCGCGCCGACGAAGAGCAACGTCTTGGTCACGAGGATGCCGCCGCGGATGTCCTTTCCGGTTCTCGGAATATTCATTCCCCGCAGCGCCGGGTGATTCTTGACTTCATCCGGGGTTTCCCCGTTCGGGACCATCCAGAGGTGATTGCCAGTGTTCAAGTCAATGGCGGTAATCCGTCCCCAGGGCGGCTTGGTCAGGGGAAGTCCATCAGGCCCTGGGAAGACATACCCCTCTCCCCCCGGCGCACCATCAAAGAAGTTCATGTCGGATCGCTGCGGATCATTCACCAGTGCCCGGAGACTGGGGCTGGTGGACGACGTCACGTAGACGACCCCGGTTTCGGGATCGGCGGCGCCGCTGTCCCAACTGGCAGCCCCGCCGCTGCCCGGGACCTGCAGGCTCCCCTTCGTGCCGTCCGGGTTCTCGCCCCGCGCGGGAGGCGTGAAGATAGGCCCAAGGCGGTACTGGGAGGCGAGTTTGGTCGCTTCGGCGCGCAGCTCGGGCGTGAAATCAATGAGATCATCTACAGTGATCCCTTGCAGATCGAAAGGCGCCGGGCGCGTCGGGAAGGGCTGGGTCAGAGCCGCCCGCTCGCCCGGAACGTCACTGGCCGGGACGGGCCGTTCCTCAATCGGCCAGACCGGCTGCCCGGTCACGCGGTCGAAGACGTAGGTGAACGCCTGCTTGGTGATCTGGGCGACGGCTTTGATCCGACGCCCGCCGACCGTCACATCCAACAGAATGGGAGCCGTGGGCGGATCCCAGTCCCAGATGTCGTGGTGGATCAACTGGTAATGCCAGATTCGCTTTCCGGTCTTGGCGTCGAGGCACACCAAGCTGGAAGAGAAGAGATTGTTCCCCAAGCGGTGGCCGCCGTAGTAGTCTCCAGTGGCGTCTTCGACCGGCAAGTATACGTAGCCCAACTCCTCATCCGCGGAGATCGGCGCCCAGGCGCCCGCGTTCCCCGTGTAGCGCCAGGAGTCGCCTTCCCAGGTTTCGTGGCCGACTTCGCCCGGCTGCGCGATAGTGTGAAAAATCCAGAGGCGTTTTCCCGTCCGCACATCGAAGCCCCGAATGAATCCGGGAGTATTTTCCTTCGACTTCGGCGCCCTTCCGACTACTAACGCCGCCCCGACGACTACGACATCCCGGACGACAATCGGAGGGGAGCTTGCCCCGATGGCTCCCGTGATGGGGTCCACGGGCCGGTCGAGGCCCTGCTTCAAATCCACCACGCCCTTGTTGCCGAAGTCGGGGATCGGGATTCCCGTCTTGGCGTCGAGCGCCACCAGGTGGTAGCCGGGAGTGATCAAGAGAATCCGTTCCTGGGTTCCGTCGGTCCAGTAGCCGACGCCGCGTCCGGAATTCCGTCGGGGCGCATTCTCCCACCGCTGGCCTTCGTCCATCCGGTAGGTCCACAGCGTCTCGCCGGTCGCGGCGTCAATGGCCGCCACCGCGCGCCGGTAGCCGGCGGTCGTGTAGAGCACGCCTTTGACCATCAGCGGAGTGGCCTCGTAATAGAATTCGGGGTTGGGGCCGAAATTGTCGGTCTTCCAGCGCCACGCGATGCGGAGATTCTTGACGTTATCGCGGTTGATCTGATCGAGCGCGGAGTACTTCGTGCTCCCACCGTCCCCTGCATAGAAGCGCCATTCGCCCCCCTTCGCTCCGGTTTGCCCCACTGCCGGCAGCGCGTACACCAAAGCAGCAAGCGCCATCATGGAAACAAGGCGAATACTATGGTCCCGCATCCCGCTTCCCCTCCACCGGGCGGTCTGTCTCCCCAGAGGCTGTAAAGCCATCTTCGTCTCCTCCTTCATCAGCTCCAGTGTCGAGATTGTATTCTATCGCGAGTGCCCGAACATAACGGAAGAAATCTATTCCCCAACGGGCCTTCGCAATCATTGGGGAATGGTCCGCCTGCGGACGCCATTCGGTTTGCTCTTCTTCTTACCGTTTTTTTCTTTTTCGGGAGGGACTTGGGGAAAGCGGGCACCCTTTGCCGGTGTCCTCTCCAAAAGATTGGCAAGCCTTGCCAGCCGCACCAAATCCGGCGACAGAGTTTTCTGCCAGTTCGTTATCTCCCGCTCGCGATATCGTAGATAGGCTTCGAGATCGCTGCTGTGCAGGGCCGGGGCCAGCGTTTGCAACTCCTGCATCCAGGACCGCAGCAACCCGCAAGCCCACGCAAAGCCTCGCCGAACCATCCAGCCGGTCTCCGATTCGCGGGAGCGCTTCGATCGCCGGGCTTCGGAGAGCAAGAAGGTGCTGATCTCCGCATTCATATCCTTCTGCCAACCGAGCAAGTCGTTCAGCATCTGGTTCCAGCACGCCAGCCGATCGTAGAACGAGCACCAGCGATCCAGTAAGTCTGTGCGGTCGTAACGAAAGCAAACGGCGGCCAGAGGAATCTTCACGCCGGCGCTTTTGCGGGCTGCGAATGCGGTGAATTCCGCTGCGGAGAAATTCGGTGTGGTGGCGTCTTTGAAGGTGGCTTCCGCCATGGAGACCCATGTCGAGTGAAAGAATTTCCAGAAAGGACTGTCGGAAGGGAAATAACGCTGATACGGGCTTTGGAACTGGGCGTGGAAGAAGCCCAGAGCGGGCAGAAGGCGCAACTCCGGGACGTCCTGCCGGTCTTTCCCGTATTGCCCGTCCTGGAGATTGTCAATGAGCCGGACGTAATAATAGGCGTTGACGCTCGAGTAGACCAGGCCGGACTGAAATTCCGGGTCCGGGGCCGGGCGGAGGCTCTTTTCCAGGAACCAGGGCAGCAGGAAAATGGTCGCCCTGCCTTCCTGAAAGTATTCCTCCGCCGGACCCGTCCCCGCCAGCGCTTTCATCCAGAGGCACACTTCGGCTGCCATGTCCGGAGCGTCCCGTGCCATCTCCGAGCCAGCACGGGCAACCGCCCTGGACAGGAGCTTTCTCAACTGTGGGTCAAAGACCGCCCCTGGAAGCACGCGCTAACGACCTGGCGTCCCGCGCCTTACGCCGGCTGTGAGGTCGCCATTTTATACATCGCCCGGTGAATCTTCTCCGGAGCCCCGTTGGCATCCCGCAGCGCACCCACGATGGCATCGGTCGGTCTGATTCCGATCTCTCGCAAGGCAGCATGCGGGTTCCGATGAAGCCGCTTGCCGAATGCAGGTTCTGCCACAACTTTGTTCATGAGCTTCTCGAACTTCGACGTGCTTCTATTTGCCATGTTTTCTCTCCTTGGTTTGGGTTATGGGCCTTTCTACACTTGTGCTGTCGCTTGGAATTGTTCCCCGGACCGAGCCGTTTCGGCTCCGGGCGAGCAGCCTTGATTTCTCCGAAGAATACCGCCGCGCAGCGATAGGACCGGAAATGCATCTTGCCGAATTCCGTGGGCCGTAAGGATCCGTTCCGGTTTTCAAACATTGCATTGAGCGCATGAGCCGTGGTGATCCGCTTGGTCAAGTCACGCCCGCGGACTTGTTCAAATCCGGCTTCCGCCAGGGCCTCCCGGACCTGGCGCAAGGTCGGCGTTTGGAACTGGGCGTAGGTGCGATTGAATCCGGCAAGCTCCTCCTGCTCGGCCTGCGAAAGCGGGCGCTCTCTGCTGAAGACATCTTTGATGTAGACAACGCCCCCGGGTCGAGTCACACGAAAGACCTCAGAAAACAGTCGTGCCAGGTCATACGAGTACCCGACCGATTCAAAGAAGTACACCACGTCGAAAAAGCCCGCCGGAAACGGCAAACGGTGGTAGTCGGCGAGACTGACTTTGATCCGGGAAGAGAGGCGTGCCTGGTGAATCAGTTTCTTCGCCGTGGCCGCCTGCTCCGGGGAGATGGTCACGGCCGTGACGGTGACCCCTTCGATCTGGCGGGCGATATCCATGCCAGGACCGCAAACGCCGCAGCCGGCGTCTAATACCCGATCCCCGGGACGAATCCCCGCGGCTGCCGCCAGATGCAGATTGGAACGGGTTACCGGCTCTTCCGCTGGCCCGAGATTCATCAGGCCCGCCTGGAACGTCGTGCCGACCGATTCCAGGTAAGGCCGATGCGCCTGCCGCCAGTACTTGCGGACTTGTTTCCGATACGCCGACGGATGCTCTTCCGACTTCATGGCCAACCAATTCCTAGCGGTCCTGGCCGGTACGGAACTTCCCAGCGGTCAGAACCGAATCCGGACTCCCCATTGAATCCGGCGCGGATCGCATGCCGAGCTGAAGCCGAGCGGCTCGCTCGGGCTGCGGTCGTGACGGCCCCTCAGGTTGAACGGCGGGGGAATATTCCCAACGATGTTGTTGATGCTCGCAAAATTCAGCCGGTTGAAGAGGTTGAACGCTTCGAGCGTGAGTTCCGCTGAGAGCGACTCCCGGAATGGAATCGTGCGGGCCAGACGCAGATCAATGGTCCAGAAGTTGGGACCAATGCCAGTGTTGCGCCCGGCTCCCGGGGGCCGGTCTGTGGTGTCGTTGCGGTCCTGGTTCAGGTCAAAGCCGACGATCAGGTTGAACGGCCTGGCGCTGTTGGCCCGGAAAATCGGCGAGAGTTGGAAGCCGCCGGGGGCCGTCCATAAGCCGTAGGCTACCAGCTTGTGGCGCTGGTCGAAGGAGGACAACGCCCGCTCCGCCCGCAGATTCGTCTGGTCGGCTGCCTGGTAGTCCCGCACGTAGTCCACCGCCTCATCCGTGGAGCGGCTGAAGGTCCAGTTTCCGCCCAGGCTGAACGAACGGCGGAAGCGCTTCCGGACCTCCACGATCATGCCGCTGTAGAAGGACCGCACGATCGGTTCGAAGAAGTTGTTTTGCCCGATCAGCGGGTCGGCAAAATATTGCGGGGAGTTCCAGATTCGGATGCCGAGCCTTGGGTCCACCGGCGCCGGCAGAAGGTTCCGGTCGCGCAGCCGGTATAACTTGAGCGTGCGGACGAAACCGTATTCAATTGAAACCGCCCAGTCCTGACCGATCTGTCGCTCCACGGCAAGGCTGGCCTGGTGGGCGTAGGGGTTGACCAGGTCCGACGAACTGGCAGCCAGAAGAGAAAACGGCGGAATCGGGCCCGTGTGAGTGAAGTGGATGCCGAACTGCGCCAGGTCGGCGGGCTGGATGGACCGCGTTGGCGTGGGAACGGTGATCACGCCCTGGCGCCGCAACGTCCCGAAGATATTCGCGACGTTGCTCGGTCCCGGATCGAGCAGCGTGGGGACCACGATCGCGATTTGCCGGTATCCGTCAATTACCCCGACGGCCGTGCTGGACCAGTCCACCAGGAAATGCAGCGGCGCATAATAAATGGGAATTATACGCTTGACTCCCTTGCGAAAGTCTGATACTATTGGCCCATGAGCAAATCTACTATTAGCACCTTTGAATTGTTTAAGCTGATTCCAGACCAAGAATCGGCCCGCCGTTTCCTGGAATCTCGGCTCTGGCCCGATGGCCCGAAGTGCCCAGCTTGCAGCGGCGGCGAAAAGATTACCCCACGCAAGGGCGGATTCTATCGCTGCAATTACGGATGCGGCGACTTCACGATCCGCACGGGAACCATTTTCGAGCGGTCCCATATCCCGCTTCACAAGTGGGTCTATGCGATGTACCTGCTTGTGACTGCCCGGAAGGGTATTTCTTCGCTGCAACTCTCCAAAGAAATCGGTATCCGTCAAGCAAGCGCGTGGTTCATGCTGCAAAGGCTCCGCGAAGCGTGCGGCAAAGACTTGAAGAAACTTCACGGCCAGATCGAGATTGATGAGACCTTCGTGGGCGGACTGGAAGCCAACAAGCACGAGAGCAAAAAGCTGAACATGGGACGCGGCTCCGTTGGCAAGGCTGCTGTGCTCGGAATGCGGGAGCGTGGCGGAAGAACGAAGGCCATGCCGATTCAGAGTACGAGCATTGAAGAGATTCAGCGGGCGATACACGCCAATGTGGAAGTCGGCTCGACTCTCTATACTGACGAGCACGCGGCCTACAATGACCTGGACGGCTTGTTCTTCCGGCAAGGGCGTGTGAACCATTCCGCGAATCAGTACGTCAACGGCATGGCCAGCACGAACGGGATCGAGAGCGTTTGGGCGGTCCTGAAACGCGGGCTGAATGGCGTCTATCACCAAATCAGCAAGAAACACCTTGCCCGGTACTTGGATGAGTTCACCTTTCGCCTGAACGAAGGCGATGTGAAGCGCCACACCTTGAAGCGGCTCGACAGCTTTGTTGACGCCGTAGTCGGCAAGCGCATCACCTACAGAGATTTGACGGCATGAAGAAAATACCTGAGATTTTGAACCGCATGGCCGATGTCGTTTTGGCCTATCGGCCAAAGCTAAAGGCAAAGAAGAAGAAAACGCCCAAGCGTAAATAGTTGTCTGGGAGGAAGCGCATGGAAGCATTGGCAAACAGGTTGACGGAGCGGGAAGTCAGAGAACGTTTGGCGCTGTGTTCTGACGCGCAAGTTGTCGATGAACTTTACGACTTTGGACGGCTAATGCTGAATCATTCCGTTGAGAATACTCGCGGGTTGGATTCAAAGGCCGCACAAATGGCAGCCTATGGCGGGGCCATTGTAACCCTGCTCGTATCGACCGCCAAGGCTTGGGTGCCGCTTGGAAATTCTGTGACCATTCTTCTTGCGGGAGTTGCCGGAGTTAGCGCATTTGTGGCTGCAATTTTCGCAGTGTTGGCGATGAAGTTGAGAACCTTTGATTGGCTAGGGGAAAGGGAGTGGCTGGAGGACAAATGTTTCTCCCAACTTGTCAGGCTGAAGGCATTTAGAGTTCTAACGATGTGGGGCGCGATGGACTCACACAAGAGTGCCAATATTGGAAAAATTAAGTTTTTGAAAACAAGCCAACGTTGGCTGTCGTGGGCGGTAGCTTTTATACTGCTACTTCTTCTTCATATCGGATGGAGTCAGACCCTTGGTCAAACTTTCTGGATTGCGCTGTGGAAGGTTATCTAGGCTTTCTATGACCCTTTCTGGATGTCGCTCCGGCAAATTCCCCAAGAGCAGGTTGGGAGTGTCATTGAGTATTACCTGTTCAGGTTGGCGCGCCGGAAGATCGCTCGTGGCCGAAGCGACCGGGGCTGGCGCACTGGTGGCAGGTTGGGGATCGGTAGTTGGAGAAGGCGTTGCTGGGGTTGCGGCATCGTCTGTCATATATGAAAACTCCTGAAACCAATGATGAGGCTAGGCGCAAAGGGAGTCAAGCGTATAATTCCCTAATAAATGCCGTAGCCACCGCGCACCGTGGTCTTTTTGTCACGGAAGGGGTCCCAGGCAAAGCCAAAGCGAGGCGCGATGTTGTTGGTGTCGGTAGGAACCTGAGCGGTGCGCGTATCCAGTTCATAGCGCACGCCGAAGTCGAGCGTCAGGTTTGGTCTCGCCTTCCAGCTATCCTGGACATAGAAACCGTAGTACGGGTAGGTGCCGGCCACCGTGGGGTTGCCGCTACCGTAGATCATGGCCTGCGGAAGGCCAAGATTGAACGCCTGAAGAGCGTTGATCGTAAACGAGGGCGGGAGGTTCGGAATGCCCAGCAGCGCGCCCGGAAGATCGCCGAAACTGAATCGTCCTCCAAAGGTCGTGCTGCTCAGCAAGTCGGTCCCGCGGACGAGGACCTCGGCTCCGGACTTCGGAATGTGCGGACCGCGGATATAGGTCACGTTATCTTTGATCTGGTAGCGGCGGTCGAGGGATCGGCTGGGCAGCAGGAAATCGCGATTGAAATGCCCGAAACCCTCGATGCGAATCTCGGGTCCGAACTTCTCGACCGAATCGGCAAAGAGCCGCCCGTAACCCCACTGCACCCGTGCTTCGTTGAGCAACCGGTCACTGAAGCTGCGGGTCCAGCCCACGATGGCTGTCGAATCAAAAAGCTTCATGTCGGTGCCGCGGGTAGCACCCACCAGCGCCTGAAGATTGGCGTTCTGCTCGTGACTGGTGGCGAAGTTATACCGCAAGAAAAACTGGCCGCGGCGGGCGGAATGGTGGTCGAGCCGCACCGAGAATTTCCAGTCATGCGTGGCGAAGGGGAAAGTACCGCTGTTCCGCTCGAACAATGCGACCGTGCTCGGCGGGCTTGTCAGGAGGGAACGCAATTGCCCGGCGGTTTCTGCCGGGAGTTGCGAGAGGACCGCCTCCTGCTGGGGCGTGGGCTGGAATATGGATCGGTCCGTCAGCAGACTGACCACGGAAGACTCGTTGCGGATCAGCCCTTCCGCAGCCGCGAACAGAAACGTCCTGTCCTTCTTCAAGGGCATTCCCAGCGTAGCGCCGAACTGCTGGCGCTGAGAAGGCGGTTTGATGCGCTCCATCCGGTCCGAACGGAGCACTCTGGCGAACGGGTCCCCGGCGTCGAGGCTCGCGTGCCGGAAAAACCCAAACAGGGAGCCGTGGGTCTGGTTGGTTCCGCTTCGGGTCACGATGTTGATGACACCGCCGGTGGCCGCGCCCAGCTCCGCCGAGTAATTGCTGCGGTTGATCTGGAATTCCTGGACGGCATCCTGGCTCACCGTGGAGCGAACACCGCCGTTGCTGTCGTTGACCTCGCCTCCGTCCATACTGAAGAAATTGTTCCGGCCATTGGAGCCATAGAACGAAAGCCCGCTGTGCGGAGTCTGTTTGGGGCGAAAATCGGCGTTGTCGGCCAGGGCCTTGGCGTCCGCCACACCCGGCGCGAGCAGGGTAAAGGTGAGATAGTCCCGGCGGTTGATGGGGAGATTCTGGATCCACTCCTGCTCCAGGGTGTTGGCCTGGTGAGAGCGTTCGGCTTCGACCAGAGCCGGCTCGCCCTTCACTTCCACCACTTCGGTGCTGATCCCGAGTTCCAGCATCAGGTCCTGGATGGCGACTTGGCCGACGGTGACGCGCACGCCCGTTGTCCGCACGGTGCGGAATCCTGGCTTCTCAACCTGGACTTCATATTCGCCGGGGGCCAACTGCAGGAAGCGGTATTCTCCGCTTCCGCCCGTGAGCGTGGCGCGAACGAGGCCGTTCACTTCGTTGTGAACAGTGACCTGAGCGGAGGGCACGAGTCCGCCGCTCGGATCGGTCACCGCACCGTGCAGTTCGCCCGAAGCAATATTGGACTGCGCCATGGCCGATATCCCCACCAGGGTCCCCACAACGAAACCCAACAGCCATCTGTTCATCGTGGTGTACCCGCCACAAACCGGGGCGGCAGTGTAACAAGGCACCCGGTGGTTGTCAATTAAAATTCCTCCAAAAAAATTCCCGCACGGGTCAATGCAAATGGGTGGGTCGGAAGAGGAGATCAGTGAGGGCTTTCAACAGCCCCACAGGAGCGGGTGGGAGCAGTACGCCACAGGCCCCACCGAAGAAAAAATTCTCGGCCTCCGCCGGCAATCCAACTTCCTCGGTGGATTCGGGTTAGTCGAACACGGCTGTCTTCTTGCCGTACGGCAGGACACGGTGCTCCAGGTGGAGGCGAACGGCGCGGGCCAGGACGACCCGCTCGAGGTCGCGGCCTTTGCGGATCAAATCCTCGACGGTATCGCGGTGGCTGATGCGGACCACGTCCTGTTCGATGATGGGCCCGTCGTCGAGCTGCTCGGTCACGTAATGGCTGGTCGCGCCGATCAGCTTGACGCCGCGCTCGTAGGCCTGGTGGTAAGGACGCGCTCCGGCAAAGGCGGGCAGGAAGGAGTGGTGAATATTGATGATCCGGCTCGGATAGCGGGCCACGAACTCCGCGCTCAGTACCTGCATGTAGCGGGCCAGCACCACCAGATCAATTTGCCGGCTCGACAGCAATTCCAGCTCTTTCTCCTCTTGCTCGCGCTTGTTCGCCGGCTGGATGGGAAACAGGTGGAACGGAATCCCGAACCGCTCCGCCACCGGCCCGAGGTCGTTATGGTTGCTGATCGCCAAGACGACCTCGCCCCGCAGTTCCCCCCCGGCGTTCCGCAGGAGCAGGTCGTAGAGGCAGTGGCTGTATTGGGAGACCAGAATGGCGATCCGCTGCCGCCGGTCCGAGAAATGAATTTGCCACTGCATCCCGAGCGACTCCGCCAGCGGCTCAAAGCGGCGGGCAATCTCCTCCCGCGGAATCCGGAAGCCGTCGAGTTCCCATTCGACGCGCATCAGAAACAATCCCAACTCGGCGTCAATGTGGTGGTCGGAATGCACGATGTTGCCGTTGTTCTCGAAGACAAATTGGGCGATGCGCGCCACCAGTCCGCGCTGATCGGGGCAACTGATAAACAGGATGGCGGTGGGATTCACAGGTGGCGGCTGCTTTATGAAGGTTTGCCGTGGGACGCGGTCAGGACCTCGGTGAAGGCTTGCGCGGCGCGCGTCAGGTGGCGGTCGGTGCGATAGACCAGGCCCAGCCGCCGCACCAGCTTCATTCCCTGGATCGGGATGAGCTTCAAGACTCCCGATTTCGACTCCATCGCGGCGTAGCTGCGGCTGAGCAAGGAGACTCCCAGCCCCGCCCCCACGAATTTCTTGATGCTCTCGACGCTCGCCAGCTCCATCGAGATTTGCATCTGATTGCGGTACTTGCGGAAGAGCCGTTCCAGCAGCTCCCGCGTGTGTCCGCCCTTGGGGAAAATGAGCGGCTCTTTCGCCAGGTCTTCGATCTTGACGGCCGGGCGCTTCGCCATGGGATGTCCGGCGGGAACCACCACGTACAGCTCATCTTCAAAGATCGGGACGACCTTCAGGTTGTTCTGCGAGACCGGCAGCGTGACAATGCCCACGTCCACTTCGCTTTCCGCCATCTTCTGAAGAATCTTGTGGCTGAAACTGCGGTAAATGCTGATCCCCACCTGCGGGAACTTGCGCTTGAACTCCGCGAATACTTGCGGCAGCACGTAGAGGCAGGTGGCCTCATTGGCGCCGACGATGAGCTTGCCGGCCACCGCCCCGTGGGCTTCGCGGACCCGCTGCAAGGTCTCCCGATGCAGCGCCAGCAGCCGTTCCCCGTACTCAAACAGGACCTCGCCCGAAGGGGTCAGGAAAATCCTCCGTCCCAGGCGGTCAAACAGTTTCTGGCCGAACTCCTGCTCCAGGGAGCGAATTTGCGCGCTGATCGCCGGCTGCGTGCGATACAACTTCTCGGCCGCCCGCGAAAAACTCTGCTGGCGCGCCACTTCCAAAAATGCTGTGACTTGATCGAGCTCCATCGAATTCCACTCCGGCGCGGCCAATTTCCCCGCGCCCTGATTTGAAAAACAATTCACTGAAAGATAAGAAATACTTATTCAAAGCATAAACAGATCATTATACACCGCTCTTCTGTGCGGGGAACGGTTCCGAGCAATTCGCCCGCCCTTCCCATTCCCGAAATCGCTGTGTAGGTTTGTTGGAGGGGTATACTGATAAAGCGCAACCGGATCGGGGGAGACGTTGCTCCCTCATGAGGACAACTCACTCCACATCGCAGGACCGACAAGGAGAGGACATAATGTTTGTAGAAAGAATTACCGCTACCCTTGTAATCGTTATCGGGCTTCAATCCCTCGGCTGGGCACAGGACAGCGCAGCCAGTGGGGGCGCAACCGGAACGGGGGCAGTGGGGCAATCGGGTCCGATTGCGCAGACGATCAAGTCAGGCGGAAGCCCGCAGAAATCCGTTCGGGGAACCATCGAGCAGGCGATCAAAGCGCTCGAAGCGTACGATTGTGTCACCTTCGCGGTGAATTTCCTCAGCCCCATCAAGCGCGCTCTGATCAAGGACCTCGAGGCTTACAAGAAGCAGCGCCAGTGCTCGCCGCAGGACAGAGGCAATCTGGACGAGGTGCTGACCGCGCTGAAACTGGCCCGCCTCGCCGTGCCGGAATACAAGGGCATCACCGCCACCCTCAGCCTCGAAGGCGTGGGACTCAGAGTCCAGAAGTTCACTCTGGTGAAGTACCTGGACGGCAAGTGGTACTTCAACGAGTTGTGACGGTCAGGGGCATGCGTGTTTTTCGGCGATGCCGCTTAACAAAGCGTACGCCCGCCGCGCTTGAAATCCAACGCCAAGGCCATCAGGCGGCCTGATGCCGTTTGCGAACCCTTCCTATTAGCAAAAAAGCTTGCAGTCACCTGCTACCGGTAGCCGGTCTATGATGTTGTCAACTTTATTACGGACACTAGTCACGGTCGAATTGATATTGCCCGTTATGCCGTCCACCCGATCGAGCAGCTTCGCAAAGCGTTCGTTTGTGGCCAGGTCGCAAAACTCGCCAATCAGGGCGTCGAGGGCCGGAGGCCGGGGAGAAATGTTGCACAGCCCCGTGTTCTTAATCTCCTTGAACTTCTCCAGCAGGCTGCCAGGGTTCAGCAGAACCGTTTTGACCGCTGGCGGGATGGGAAGCGCTTCCAGCAAGGCCGTCTGATCGGCGTTTGCTTGCAGGATAGCGAGCGGGCCGCCATCAAAGGAGAGGTTCTGAATTCTGTCGAGGCCGTTCTGTAGCTTCGTGGGGTCCACCTGCAGGCCATTGGCGAGTGTGAGCATTTTGTTGAGGAGAGCAGTTTGGTCTATATTGCCAATCTGGTCCAGAAGATTGAGCTGGGCGGTGTTGCCGCCGTCGGCGGCGGCGCCGGCTAGAAGCAAGGGCCTGAGCGAGGCGCTGGCTCGCTGATTTCTTACGATGGCTGCCAAGTCCCAGCAGAGGCCGAGCTTCAGGAAATCCCAAGAGAATTTGAGGGATCTTCCGGTCTTTCCTTTCGGGGAAGCCAGGATGGCGCCAAAAAAACCGTTTCCGTAGACATCGGCGCCAGCCTTGCCTTCCGCTTTTAAGATCACTTCCGTTTCCGTCCCGACTAGCCCTTCAAAATTGCCCGCAGGCTCAGTGCAGAGGTTGGCAGCAAAATAAGGCTCCGGTTCATTCAGTTTGGCGAGGATGGCATCGAGCTTCACATTCAAATCCTCGTTGGTGATGGCGCGCGGATTTGAATTCGAGCCGGGGGGTTGCGGCGGGCCTGAATCGGAGGGTTTATCCAGTTTTACGAATCCACCGGGGACCGTGCCATCTTCGGCGATATCGAACCCGGCAGCCCGGAGTTCGTCCTGCACTTCCCGAATCTGCTCGCTGAGGGCATAATCGGCGGCTGAACGTCCGCCGAGCATCTGGGCGTCGCCGGCCTGCACCGCATAAGGGACGCTGGCGAGCGGAACTCGCACCTCTTCGGGTTGCCCGGCTACCTGAATGCCCAGCCAACGGGCCTGGCCCGAACGGAACAACTCCACAGGCACCCCCTCAGTCCTTGTGGCTCCAAGCAGCGCCGAATAATGGCCCTGCCCATCCACCTGGACATTCTGCGTCTCGATCCACAGGGCTGCGCCGCCCGCTTGCTCTTCGTAGAGACTAAACGTAACACCAGCCACGTTGGGGCGCGGCTGTCCCGTGCTCTCCTGGAGCACTCCCGCGTAGCGCATCAAGTGCCACACGCCGGACGAGACTCCTTCGCGCACAGGGGAATACGCATCGGTTTGTGATTGCTGGGCTCGCGTGGTTATTGCACACGCTAGGGTTAGGGATACTACAACCGCGCCTATTCGGTTGAAAGGCATAGAACACCTCCTCATCGGGGGGGATGGTAAGGCCCGTCAGCACCATGCCGCCGGGAGTGTGATTCGAAAGCGATCCGCCAAAAGGTCGGTGGTATTATGACTAGCCGGGACTTTGTCTGTCAAGCACTCGTATTGCGCGGCAGGAGTGCGTTCATCCATCATGCCAAGAAATGACCGGCTGGGCATCGAACCGCCAGAAGATCCCCGGAGGCACGGTGTACTCCACATCGGATGTGTGCTAAATTGCTGCGTGCGGCCGCGTTGCGGCTGGGCGAAGGAGGGGGCACCATGAAATCTTGTTTGGTTTCGGCACTGGCCGCAGCCGTGCTGGCTGCGGGCGCGGCGTGGGCGCAGCAACCCGCCGGAGGGACCGTCACGACCGGCGAAGTTCCCGGCACGATCTGCGGTCTCGTCACTGCCTGCACGTCGGGGCTGCGGGTGAACTTCAATCAGCAAGTCTGCGGGACCATCGCCGCGCCGGACGGGAGCAAGTGGGCAGTGCCGGCCGCCGTCACCGACGGTCCTGCGGCGGTGGACATCTACAACGACTGCACCGGCCCGGGCGACAACCCGAACTATCAGGAGCAGCTCAAGACGGTGGTGATTGATCCCGATGGCGTCGAGATCACCGGATACATCTTCGCCGACAACTATTTCGAGCTATGGGTCAACGGCAAGTTCGTCGCCAAGGATGGAATGGGGATGACGCCGTTCAACTCGACCGCTGTCCGCTTCAAGGCGAAGTACCCGATCACGTATGCCTTCAAGGCCGTAGATTGGGAAACGCATCCCGGCATGGGAATGGAATACGACGCCTACAACGTGGGCGACGGCGGGTTCCTCGCCCGGTTCAGCGACGGCACCGTCACCGGCCCGGACTGGAAGGTGGAGACGTTCTACATTGCGCCGCTCAGCGATCCTTCCTGCGTCAAGACGACCAACGGCCGCGACTCGACGGCCTGCCCCGCTGAAAAGAGACAAGGCGGCAACAAGACACCCTGCAGCCTTAGCGACCCGAAGAGCTGCAAGGCGCTCCACTTCAAGATTCCGGACAACTGGATGGCCCCGAATTTCAACGACTCGCAGTGGCCCGCCGCGACCCTGTACAAGCCGGAAGAGGTGACCGGCGCGCCCGGCTACGTCAGGCACGCGGACCTGTTCAAACCGGCCCAATTCATCTGGACCCGCAACCTGCTGCTCGACAACCTGGTGCTGGCCCGCTATACGGTGAAGGCCCCGCCCCGGTAACCCGCGGCCCCTCACCGCCCAAGTGTGGAGGGTACTAGGGAGCGGCCATGCCAAAGAGCACCCGAGGACAAATCATACTGGCGGTGGGGCTGCCCGGCTCGGGCAAGTCCACCTACTTTGCGCGACGGGGCATTCATCCGCTCTCGAGCGACACAATGCGTCTGTGGCTGCTCGACGATGAAACCGACCAACACTACCAGCCTTGGGTCTTTGGAACGTTGCGCTACTTAATGGATATCCGGCTTCGGTTCGGCCGCCCGCGCAACTACGTGGACGCCACGAACTTGAGCCGCAGAGAGCGCCGCCCCTACTTCCGCCTGGCAGCCCAGTACGGTTACGAAATGCAGGCGATCTTCTTCGACGTTCCGGCAACGGTCTGCCGGGAGCGCAATCGGCGGCGCCACCGCCAAGTACCCGAAGAGGCGATGGACCGGATGGTTCGGAAGCTCAAGCCACCTACGCTCGAAGAAGGTTTTGCGAAAATCACCGTGGTCCGGGCGAGGAAAGCAGAAGTCAGGAGTCAGAAGTCAGGAGTCAGAAGAAAAACCGCCGCCGGTCCATTCTGACTTCCGGCTTCTTCTGATTTTCAAAACGGCTGGCGGCGTTTGGGCTTTTCCCGGCCCTCGAGGCGGTCGTAGTGATAGCGCGAGGAGACGGTTCCCAGAGCCTCGTTGTAGAGCGCGGTCAATCCCATCCCCTCGCGCAGTTCCTGCCCGAACCGATGCAAGGCTTGCAGTTGGGCCGACAGAGCCGGAAGGCGGCGGTCGTCATCTTGCCAAAATTTCTGGAAGCCTTGGTCCACCAAGTGAGCGATGTTCTCACCGATTTCCATGCCTGGCCGCAGTGCAAACTGCGGTTCTCCGGAAGGCGATGGCTCGATGACGGTGGCGCAGCCATGCTTGCTGACCCGGACGCGGCCGCCGTCCTCGGCCTGGACGGTGAAGCCCGCTTCCTTCAGCCGGTCAATCCAGGTGTCCGGCCAGGTGTCCGGCTGCACCGTCTCGGGAGGATTTTTCCCCTTTGCCATCGTGTGCGGTTTGCTTCCCGGCGCGAGATTTGCGTGCGTGACTCAACGTCGCGCAAACAAAATGCAGGCGCGCCGTTTCCTCGTTCAGCGGAATCATATCATAGCGCGAAGCCAGTTCCCCGAGTACCGCTTGCTGCTGAACTCGCATTTGACCCAAAGTGAAAATCCAACTAATGTATTCTATTGGCGGCGGGTAAGTCCTCTGCAGACGGGATGGCTCGCATTGTGGCGCTAAGACGTTTATGGCCAGTCGGATAGCGGCAGATACGATGTCTCAGATAGCCGGGCTGAGCGGCGACTTGCTGGCGTGTGTAGGCAACACGCCGTTGCTGAAGTTGTCGCGGGTGGCGCGCTCCGTGGCGCCGGTTGAAATCTACGCCAAGGCGGAGTGGTTCAACCCGGGAGGCTCGGTCAAGGACCGCCCCGCGCTTAATATGGTCCTCGAAGGCGAGCGCAGCGGCGCGCTGTGTCCTGGGAAGGTCATCCTGGACGCCACGAGCGGCAACACGGGGATCGCCTACGCCATGATCGGCGCCCATCGCGGCTACGAAGTCGCTCTGTGCCTGCCGGCCAACGCCAGCCGCGAGCGAAAGCAGATTTTGCAGGCTTATGGGGCCAAGCTGATCCTGACCGATGCGGACCGCTCGACCGACGGGGCGATTCAAAAAGCCCGTGAACTTTACGGGAACGATCCGGAACTGTATTTCTATCCGGACCAGTATAATAACGACGCCAACTGGCAGGCCCACTACCAGACGACCGGGCCGGAGATTATCCGGCAGATTGACGGCCAGCTCACGCACTTCGTGGCCGGGCTGGGAACGAGCGGGACCTTTGTCGGGACGAGCCGCCGCCTGCGGGAATTCAACCCGGCGATCCGGCTGATTTCGTTTCAGCCCGATTCCGGCTTCCATGGCCTGGAAGGGTTGAAGCACATGGGCACGGCGATGGTGCCGGGGATTTACGATCCGAAGCTGGCGGACGAGGACCTGGCCGTCTCGACCGAGGAAGCCTACCGTATGGTCAAGCGGCTCACCCGCGAGGAGGGCCTGCTGGTCGGCATTTCGAGCGGCGCGGCCTTGGCGGCTTGTTTCGAGGTCGCACGGCGATTGAAGGAAGGCAAGATCGTTACGATCTTTCCTGACTCTGGCGACAAGTATTTGAACGAGCGGTTTTGGGAAGAGGGTTGAAAAGCAGTGACGGGTGATCAGTGACGAGTGACGAGAAGATCAGGGGCAGGCTTGAGTGACAAGTGACGAGTGACAAGAAGATCAGAGGCAGGTTTCTTGCCTGCTTGTCACTAATCACTCGTCACTCATCACTGTTTTCCTTATGGCGATTGAACTGAGTCTGGAAAATTGGACGCGGATCGAGCAGCACGGCGCGGAAGCGTATCCGAACGAGTGCTGCGGGATGTTGCTGGGGCAAGAGAAAGATGGCCGCAAGATCATTGTGGACATCCTGCCGCTCAAGAACGCCCGTGACGATTCTCCCCGGAATCGTTTCTTGATCTTGCCCGAAGACTTCATCCGCG
>MEKR01000111.1 GCA_001767035.1 Acidobacteria bacterium RIFCSPLOWO2_02_FULL_61_28 | reverse complement strand
GCGGGGACTTGCGGGGCGGGCGGGGCGACTTCGAGCGCGTCCGGCCGCGGCCGCCCCGGCTGCGTCGGTGATAGACGCGTTTGGGTTTCGCCGGAGCAGCGTCCGCAGCGGCGGCGAGGGCATCCGCTTCGGTCGGGGCCCCCTCTTCGGGGACGGACACTTCTGCGCCGAACGAGGTGGAAGCCGCGGAAACTTCCTCTTCCGACAGCGGCTCGGCGGCTGAAACTTCCGGCTCGATCAAGACGGGCAGTCGGACGCCCCCCGCCGCAGGCATCTGCGAGCGCGTCGGCGTGAACTGCAAGCCGGGATAGACCCGCAGCACGGCCTGCGCATCGGGTTCGAGCCGCACCAGCCCCAAGTCCTGCGCGTAGTTCAGCAATTCGGCGAACTGGCCGAATCCATAGCGTTTCTCGTCGAAGCCCGGCTCCAGGCGCTCGACGTAGTCCCGGACGGCGTTGAAATCGAGCGTCCCCCAGAGGTCGTTCTCGTCCACGACCTTCAAGGCGCGGTAGAGAATCGGAAGAGCGTCTTCGCGCTTGAGCAGCGCCTCTTCGACGCGCGCTTCCTCTTCCCGTTCGCGCGCCGGCATCCCGATCAGGTAATGGCCTCGCTCCTGGTAGATGCGAACCAGGTGCGCCTTGGCGAGCATCTCGACGAACTGGCGGAACGAGGACGCGCCGTAGTCCCGCTCCGTAAAGGAGGAGTCGAGCTGGAGCATGGTGCTCTTGAGCAAGCCCAACTGCGGCTGCACCTCGCGCCGCCCGAGCACTTCCAGGGCGCGATGCAGCAGCGGAGTGACGCGGCTCAAGGGCAACGCCGGGCCGGCCTTGACGGGGCGTTGCGGCCCGCGCCCCTGCCGGGGCTGCGCGCTCTGCGCCGGCGCGAGCAAGCTCTCGTAGCTGATGAATTCCCGGCAGTTCTTCTGCAGGATGGTGCTGGTGAAGGCGCGTCCGCCGACGATGAACACCGTCTTGTTGTACTGCTTGAGCTTCTCGACCAGCGAGATGAAGTCGCTGTCGCCGGAGACGATGGCGAAGGCGTCAATGTGCGGCTTGGTCAGCGCCATCTCGAGCGCGTCGAGCGCCAGGTTGATGTCCGCGCCGTTCTTGTCGCCGCGCGGTCCGGGGTGCCGCTGCACCATCTGCACGCCGTGCTGGCTGAAGCTGCGGCTCATCTCGCCGTGATGCGTCCAGTCGGCGTAAGCAATTTTGGTTAAAACCTCGCCCCGCTCCTTCAGCGCTTCCAGCACCACCGAGACATCAAAGTCTCTCCCCAATGTGTTCTTGACGCCGATCTCAATGTTGTCAAAGTCAATAAAGACTGCGATTCGATTTCGTTCTTCCATTGATTCCTTGGTATAACTCCTTCCCTACCTTAACAATACCACGTTTTGCGGAGGAATCCGAGCGGCGCGCGTCAGCAAGCGGTGGTTTTAATCCGAGCCGCGACCGCAAGCAGCACACAAGAATGCCACAGAGACACGGAGACGCAGAGAAGATTTTTGAATTCCAGATTCCGGATTCAGAAGCCAGGAGTCAGGAGCCGGAAGAAAAGCAATCCGAGCCGCCAGCCCGGCTCCCGCGCGGGCCGGGACCCACGGCAAGCCGGGGCATCCCGCAAGGCGGGCAGGCTTACACCCGAGCCGCGACCGTAAGCGAGCGGTGGTTTTAATCCGAGCCGCCCTTCGGCCTACGCTCAGGGCCGTGAGCGGCAGTCGAGCCGCGACCGTGAGGGAACGGTGAGGGCTACAGGTCAGCGGCGCCGCTGGCCTGTAGCCCGAGTGCCTTAATTCCTCCACGCCGAGTAAACCGGCTTGCCCACCAAATAATTCGGGTTGGCGCCGCGCCGGGGCCGGTACTTCATGGCGCGCCCGTGGAACAGCTCGGCCAGGTACACATTGCCTTCCTGGTCCACGCTGATCCCGTGCACGCCGTCGGTGGCTCCGGCCCATTCGCCCTGCCCGCCCCAGGCGTACTGCAAGTGTCCTTGCGGGTCCCAGGCGATGATGCGCCGCGTGTGCGCGTCGGAGGCCCACAGCTTCCCTTCGGCAAAGTAGATCGAGTAGATCTGCGCCCCATCCGGGCCGATGTTCCACATGTCCAGGAACTTGCCGTTTTCGTCGAAGACCTGGATGCGCCGGTTGGTCCGGTCGCTCACGTAGATCCGCCGCGTCACAGGATCGGCGGCGATGCCGTGCACGGTGTTGAAGTAGCCGGGACGCGTCTCATTGGGGGGATTGCCTTTCTGCCCCCATTCCATCAGGAATTTGCCGTCCTTGTCGAATTTCACCACGCGCGTGTTGACGTAGCCATCCGACAGGTACATGGTGCCGTCGGGCAGCCAGGTGAGGAACGTCGGACGGTTGAAATGGGTCCGATCGTGGCCAGGCCCGTTGGGCGTGCCCAGCGTTTGCACCAGTTTCTTCCCGTCGTTGCTGAACTTGTAGACGGCGTGCCGCGCCGCCTCCACCACCCAGACGTGTTTTTCCGGATCGTAGGGGTTGATGATGATGTGATGCGGGTACCCGAACAGGAGGTCATATTGTTTCCAGACGCTCGTTGTTTCCGGGAGAATGTTCCCCTGGGCGTCCACCACCACGATGGCATGTTCCCAGCGGGCGTCCACGCCCACCTTGCCCCGCCAATTCGGGTGAGCCACCTGCTCCCGGCCGAGAACGTAATTGGGATCGCGCTCAAAGGGAGTCGGCCCGCCGCCGCCAAACGCGCCCGGAAGGCCCGAGTTGGTGCCTTGCGAGGCGTTCCGGAAGGGGTACTGACTCACCGGAAAAGAGAGGCTCGGCCCGAACTGCGGAATGTTGGCAGCCGCGGGTCGTTTCAATGCCGGCAGCTCGCCGCGCTGGGTGAAGAACACCCGGTTGGGGTTCTGGGCGTAGATGCTCTGCACCGCCGAATAGCCCCAGCCCTCATGCCCGGGCAACGTGGTCATCGGCTTGGGCCAGTTCTCCACAACCTCGTAGGGTCCCAGGATTTCCTGCCCACCCTTCGCGCCCGGAACCGCCGCCCAGCTAGCCGCCGACGACGTTGTCTGCCCGCTGACGGGCGCCAGCCTGCTTACTAAGAAGCCAGCCAGAAAAACAATCACAAACGCCAATATCAATCCCACTCGCTTGCTCATAACTTTTTCTCCTAATCCGGAATTTCCAATCTTGAACTTCCCCTTCGGTGAAAGTATACACCTGCTCGACGCGTGTCAAGCAAAATCGAAACGTTTATCCGAGCCGCGATCCCGGCGTGCCGGGAGAGCGGTGGTTTTGAATCCAACCCGCGCGCGGACGTGGTGAATAGTAAGTAGTGAGTCGTGAGTGGAAATTACTTTTCACGCAGACCGCGCTCGGATGACGTCGCGAGTCTGCTCCCCTTCGCCGCGGATCAATCCGCCCAGACCCTTGATCGCTTCCGCCATTTCCCGGCGGGCTTCCGCCATCGCTTCCGCTACTTCCCTTCGAGCTTCCTCATTTTCCTTGCGGGCTTCCGCCTGTCCTTGTTCGATCCGAAGGAGGATTTCCCGGGTATTCTTGGATTCTTCGAGGAGGACTTCCCGGGTATTCTTCGATTCTTCCTTGAGGGTCCTGTTGTTGATCATGGCGTAAAAGGTCAAGAAAACCCCTAGGATGGTCGCCATAGTGCCGCCCAAGGTCAGCAGTTGCCAGAAGCCCATTTTGGCTCTCCACACCCAGCCCGGCCGCCGACAGTTGATCGGGCGGCTATCTCCAGTCTAGTGTTCGCGGGATTGGCTGTCAAATAGGCCCGGACGGTTGGGGACGACATTCGTGTCGTGAGGAGCGGTGCCATCCGGGGGTTTTGTCCGAGCCGCGACCGTGAGGGAGCGGGCCAAAGCAAGTGGTTAGTGAATAGTGATTAGTGGTTAGTGGGGAGCCAGAAGCCGGATTCAGAGCCCCGACTGTAAAGGAGCGTCCACCAAGTTACAGTGAGCGCTCGGCCCGGCAGGGCCGACCCGTGAATAGCCGCAGGTTTTAACCTGCGGAAAGCGAACCCAACGGGGGGAAATTCAACCCCGCAAGGGGTTGACCGGCAGGTGGGGATGGTCCGGCCCCTGCGGGGCCGGGATCATTTTTGTGAATCGGTTTCCTCCGACGATTGCTAGACACGCCAGAAATGATTTATGCAGCTCCACTCTTTCCTCCTATGGCCCGAAATGACTGACCGATACACAGCTTTCACGGAACCCTAGCACCCGGCTTGTCGCCACGCCTCGGAGGAGGAGAGTATCGCTCACAGCCGGCTCCCCGGCAGGAGTCGCTCGGTCGTGCGACCCACACATTCAGCGCACACCCATATTGGGGTTGACAGCGGGGTAGCGGGGTAGCGCAGAGTTTGCGCTTTTCAAACTCTGCGGCCCTCGTCAAATTCGCGCCCATGGATCCATAGGCAAGCACCGAAAGCCGCAGAGTTTGAAAAGCGCAAACTCTGCGCTACCTACCTACCTCTACCTACCTCTACCTCTACCCCTCTACCACTACCGCTTGCTTACGCGCGCGGCTCGGATTCAACACCACCGCTCTCCCGCTTGGCGGGATCGCGGTTCTGTTCCCTGTTCCCTATTCCCCGTTCCCTAATCTACCCAATCCGCCATGAAAACATTGGTGTCGCCCTGGCGGCGGCTGTGGCGGTTGGAGGCGAAGACCAGGCGCTTGCCGTCGGAGGTGAACATCGGGAAGCCGTCGAAGCCGCCTTCGTAGGTGACGCGCTCCATGCCGGAGCCGTCGGCGTTGATGAGGTAGATGTCGAACTCGCGGCCGCGGGGGTCGCCGACGTTGCTGCTGAAGATGATCCGCTTGCCGTCGGGATGAAAGAACGGAGCGAAGTTGGCCGCGCCGTTGCTCGTGATCTGCCGCTGGTTGGTGCCGTCGGCGTTCATGACAAAGAGTTCGAGCTTGGACGGGCGCACCAATCCCTGGCGCAGCAGCGCGCGGAAGTCTTCGATCTCGCGTGGGTCGGTGGGATGGTGTGCGCGATAGACAATCTGCTTGCCGTCTGGGGAGAAAAACGCGCCGCCGTCGTAGCCCGGCTCGCGCGTGAGCCGCTTCACGTTCTTGCCGTCGGCGTCCATGGTGTAGAGTTCGAGATCGCCGTCGCGCACCGAAGTGAACACAATCTTCCTGCCGTCGCGGGAGATGGTGGCCTCGGCATCGTAGCCCGGCGTGGTGGTCAGACGCGCCAGCCCGGTGCCGTCCGGGTTCGCCGTAAAAATGTCGAAGGATTCATAGAGCGGCCAGACGTAGCCCCGCGAGGGGTCGGGCACGGGCGGGCAGGCGTCGCCGCCGAGATGCGTGGAGGCGTAGAGGATGCGCCGGCCGTTCGGAAAAAAATAGCCGCAGGTGGTCCGCCCCTTGCCGGTGCTGACTTGCCGCCGCTGCCCGCTGGCCACCTCCATGACGAAAATCTGATCGCAGCTACCCGCGCCGGTGTGCCCCTGGAAAATCAGACGGCGGTCGTCGGCGGAAAAGTAGGCCTCGGCGTTTTCTCCCTCGACGGTCAGTTGACGCAGATTGCGAAGATGCCGTTCCTGTGCGTGAGGCGATAGTGCCGGCGGCGCACTCTGTTGGCGCGGAATTGTCAAGCCGAAAAAACCGAAAGATCCGAAGAAACCGAGAGAACCGAGGATTCCGAGACTTCCGAGGAAACCGAGCCGACCGAGAGAACCGAGAATTCCAATCGCGGCGCGCCTGATGCGTTTCATCTGTCTTGAGCCTCCTGCCCGTTTGGGGTCATTCCATTCTACCCGGCGCGATGACACGCCGCGAGCAGATTTGTGTTCCCGATCCGGCAACCGCCCGGAGGAGTTGCCATTGCTCTATCATCCCTCGACTCGATTGGCGGGGACGGATGCGCGGGACTTCCGCACCGTCCGCATGGATGCTGCCAAATGGCTATCCGGATATAGGAAACTGGTCCCAGTGAAAACGTGACCTCCGCGCCATTGCTGTGCCATCTTCCGCAAACTAATCTACAAGTGTGACGCGGTAGAGCGTTGATCGAACCGGGAGAGGCAAGCAAGCCAGGGGCTGCACGCTTCGTCCCGGAAACATTGAGTGAGAGTTAGGAGCGATTCGATGCCAGAGGTAACGCCGGTCAAAGATTGGGTGAAACTGCGGGAGAATGTTCGCCGGGCCATCGGGGCGCTGGAAGTCTGCTGGCGATGCCAGCGGGTCTCGGAGTGCCAGAAGTACATCCTGGGGAACATGGTCCTGGTTTGGCTGTGCGGGGGTTGCCTGACGGAGGTGCATCATCCGCAATGCGGCCGCCCGCAGACGCGGAACCGCGTCCCTCACTTCCGCAAGACCGTCAGCCCGGACCGCGCGTAAGGTCCGGGTTGACTTGGTCCCGCCCTGTTCTCTACGGACCCATCCCCCTCTTCCGATTTTCCCACCTGTCAATTTCCGATCCCGTAACGCTTTCTTCCCTGCCCGTCAAACTCACCTTGAACCTCTCCTTCGGCTTGGCTAAAATAAGGGCGCTCCCGCGAGCCATCTGAGCCGCGACCGTAAGGAAGCGGACCAATTCGCATTGGCTCGATTGAGAGAGGCTGTTTTTTCCGGCAGGAGCACTTCGAGCGCGATTCGAGCCGCAGGGAGAACCGGAGCAAACCAGAACACACTGACCGAGGGAGAGAACCAAAATGAACTTGCCCTTGACCCCCTTGCGTTTCCTCGAGAGGGCAAGAACTCTGTTTGGGAAAAAAGAAGGAGTGATTTGCGGGAGCGAGCGATTCACCTACGCCGCGTTTTTCGAACGCTGTTGTCGTCTGGCGAGCGCGCTGCGCGGCCTGGGACTGCAACCGGGAGAACGAGTCGCTTTCCTGAGCTATAACTGCCACCGGCTGCTGGAGGCGTATTACGGCGTCCTGCAAGCCCACGGCGTGCTGTTGCCGCTCAACATCCGGTTGTCGCCTCCCGAGATTGCTTTCATCGTACGGAATGCCGGCGCCCGCCTGCTCTTCCTGGACCGCGATTTCCTGCCCCTGGTCGAGGCCATTCAAAAGCAGCTCCCCGAAACTATTCGCCTTTTCCTGTTGGAACACGCCGAGGGCGCGCCGAGCTGGCTGGAGCCGCGCTCGTACGATCGGCTCCTGGCCGAATCCTCTCCCGCCCCAATTGACTTCATGGGATTGAAAGACGATTCGCTCGCCGAGTTGTTCTACACCAGCGGAACCAGCGGCGATCCCAAAGGAGTCATGCTGAGCCATCGCACGGTTTACTTGCACGCCTTGAACGTTCTGGCCACCCAGCACTTGACGGACAGTACGGTTCACCTGCACACGATCCCTCTGTTTCACGCCAACGGATGGGGTGCTGCGCACACGGTGATGGCGGTTGGCGGAACCCATGTCCTGTTGAAGAAGTTTGATCCCGAGCGAATCTGCCAATTGATCGAGCGCGAACGGATCACCTATTTCTGCATGGTGCCGACGATGGCGACGGCGCTGGTTCACTTCCCCGGCCTGGCTCGGTACAACCTGCGCAGCCTGGAGTGGGTGATGGTCGGCGGGGCCGCCTCGTCGCCGGAGTTGATCCGCCAGATTGAAGAGAAGCTCGGGTGCCGGGCGTATGCCGGATACGGCCTGACGGAAACCTCTCCGGTCCTCACCATCGCGTATCTGGCCGACTCCCTCCAGAACATCCCTGCGGAAGAAAAATGGCGCCGCCAGGCCATGACCGGCCGGCCCGTCGTGGGAGTCGAGGTGCGCGTGGTGGATGAGCGAGGCGCCGATGTCCCGCGCGACGGCCAGACCATCGGCGAAATCATCGCGCGCAGCGACGGCGTGATGGAGGGCTACTGGCTACAGGCTGAAGAAGCACGGGCGCCGCTCCGCGACGGCTGGCTCTCGACGGGCGACATGGCGGTGTGGGATGAAGAAGGCTACGTGCTGATCGTGGACCGCAAGAAAGAAATCATCATCAGCGGCGGCGAAAACATCTCCTCGCTCGAGATCGAGCGCGCGCTGTGCGCCCATCCGAGCGTCTACGAGTGCGCGGTGATCGCCGTCCCCAACGACACCTGGGGCGAAGTCCCCAAAGCGCTGGTCGTCCTCAAGGAAAACGCCCAGACAACGGAAGAGGAACTTCTCGCGTTCCTCAAGGAGCGCATCGCTAAATTTAAGGTCCCCAAATCGGTTGAGTTTCTTCCGTCGCTTCCGAAAGGCGGCACCGGAAAAATCCTGAAGAAGGAGCTGCGGGAGAAATATTGGGCGGGGCTTACCAAACGCGTGCATTAGCTCCCTTCCCCTCAATGCCGATGCCGGCGAAGGGAGCGTTTCTCAGCGCAGGACTGGCCCGGAATGGCCTTTCCTGAAGCGGCTGCATCCGCGCTCGAATTGACAGAAGCCCAACCTGACCGGTAAACTTTTTGCGGTGGCCAGGTAGCTCAGTCGGTAGAGCGCAGCCCTGAAAAGGCTGGCGTCGGCGGTTCGATTCCGTCCCTGGCCACCATGTTCAAATACTTACAGACACCCCTTCACTCAGTTTCATTCCGATGACTAATTGTGGTTTGCCGAAATTCGCCTTCAGTGGAATGGCTATCGGGGAAGTGTCCGCCCTTGATACTCCTCCTGGAGTGCCTATGGCTGAGTACGGCAGAGGGGTCTGGGCAAGTTGCCATGA
>MEKR01000110.1 GCA_001767035.1 Acidobacteria bacterium RIFCSPLOWO2_02_FULL_61_28 | reverse complement strand
CCGGCTACGATCCCTCGCTCGACGGCGAGGCCTACAGCTCGATCTTCTTCCAGAACGCCAACAACAGCGTCCGCGTCACCGACGAGTTCATGCGCGCGGTCGAGGACGACCGCGAGTGGTCCACGCACGAGGTGACCAGCGGCAAGGTTGCCGGCACCTATCGCGCGCGCGATTTGATGCGCAAGATCTCCGAGGCGGCGCACCAGTGCGGCGATCCGGGGATGCAGTTTGACACCACCGTCAACCGCTGGCACACCTCGAAGGCGACGGGCCGCATCAACGCCAGCAACCCGTGCTCGGAGTACATGTTCCTGGACGACACGGCCTGCAACCTGGCTTCGCTCAACCTGATGAAGTTCCTCTCGCCCGCCGGCTACTTTGACGCCGAAGCATTCCGCCGCGCCGTGGACACGGTGATCGTGGCGCAGGAAATCCTCGTGGACAACGCCAGCTACCCGACCGAGAAGATCGGCATCAACTCGCACAACTATCGTCCGCTGGGGCTTGGTTATGCGAATCTGGGCGCGCTGCTGATGGCTTGCGGACAGCCCTATGACAGCGACGCCGGACGCAACTTCGCCGCGACCATTACCGCGCTGATGCACGGCCAGGCCTACCTTTCGAGCGCGCGCCTGGCCGCCGCCATCGGCCCGTTCCCGCACTTTGATCGGAACCGCGAGCCGATGCTCGAAGTCGTCGCCATGCACCGCGACGCGTTCGACCAGATTGACCGGCGCTTGCTGCCGCTCGCCGCGCAGCCGGTGGCCGGCGCCGAGGAGGACCTCCACGCGGTGACCCAGCAGGTTTGGCGCGAGTGCTACGAGCAGGGCGCCCGCCACGGCTACCGCAACTCGCAGGTCACCGTGCTCGCGCCCACCGGCACCATCGGGTTCATGATGGACTGCGACACCACGGGCGTCGAGCCGGACCTCGCGCTGGTGAAGTTCAAGAAGCTCGTTGGCGGCGGCGTCATCAAGGTGGTCAACAACACCGTGCCCGACGCGCTGCTGCGCATGGGCTACTCGCCGACGCAGGTGGATGCCATCGTGGATTACATTGACCGCACCGGCACCATCGAGGGCGCGCCGCACGTGAAGCCCGAGCACCTGCCGGTGTTTGACTGCTCCTTCCGCCCGGCCAACGGCACCCGCACGATCCATTACATGGGCCACATCCGCATGATGGCCGCCGTGCAGCCGTTCATCTCCGGCGCCATCTCGAAGACCGTCAACTTGCCGGAAGACGCCACCATCGAAGAGGTCATGGATACCTATATGGCCGCCTGGAAGCTGGGCCTGAAAGCCGTGGCCATCTACCGCGACGGCTCCAAGCGCGTCCAGCCGTTGAGCGCCGGCAAAGGTCAGAGCCGCGACCTGCCTGCCCTGAGCTTGCCGAAAGGTGAGCAAGCGGCCACGCCGTCCCGCGACGATCAGAGCCGCGACCGCGAGGGAGCGGTGGCCACTCGTCCCGTCGAGACTCGTCAGGGCACGGCTGGTCAGGACATGACTTCAGTCATGCCGTCCGTGCCGTCTGCCGCCCCAGCCACAGGGGCTCGTCAGGGCATGGCTTTAGCCATGCCGTCCCCTGAGGGCACAAGTTCCCCCCACGAAGAAACCCGGAAGCCCGTCCGGCACAAGCTCCCCGATGAGCGCAAAGCCATCACGCACAAGTTCTCCATCGGAGGTCACGAAGGCTACCTCACGGTGGGCATGTACCCGGACGGGCAGCCGGGCGAAATCTTCATCGTCATGGCCAAGGAAGGCTCGACCGTCAGCGGCTTGATGGACAGCATCGCCACGGCCATCTCGCTCGCGCTCCAGTACGGCGTGCCCTTGAAGGTCCTGGTGGAGAAATTCTCCCACACGCGCTTTGAACCCTCCGGCTGGACCGGCCACAAGGACATCGGCTTCGCCAAGTCCATCATGGATTACATCTTCCGCTGGCTCGCGCTGAAATTCCTGCCGGGCTACGCCTCCCAAGAACCCACCAGCATCGCCGAAAACGGCGGCTCGGAACCCGCTGCAAGTCAGAGCCACGACCGTGAGGGAGTGGGCAATGCGGTCAATCAAGATCGTGCGGGAGTGGGCATTCACGACAGAGCGGTCAATCCGTCCGCTTCAACTTCCGCCGCTCCCGGCTCTGCCCGCACCCGCGACTACCCCGCCCCGGCCTTCACCTCCGACGCTCCCACCTGCTCCGACTGCGGCTCCCTCATGACCCGCAACGGCAGTTGCTATAAGTGCGAGAACTGCGGGGCCACGAGCGGGTGCTCGTAGGGAGTATAATCAACAGGAGAGCCGCTAAACTTTGTTCCGGAGGACTCGGTGGGCAAGAGTAGCGCCGTAAGGGTTCGGCACCTATCCATTGCGGAAGCCCGCGCCAACCTCAGCAAGATTGCGAAGCACGCACATGTCAACGGCGAGTACTTTTTTGTGGGGAAGGAAGGCGCGCCGGTCTTAGGGATCATGGACGCCGAGGAACTGGAAGATTACCTCGAACTGCGTGATCCTGCGGTTCAGGCGAAAATCCAAATTAGTAATGAGGACGTTCGCGCCGGACGCACCCGGCCCGCTTCCCAACTATTAGAAGAAGCGCGGAAAGAGTTGCGCCTGAAGTCCCGCGTACGCCGGCGTCAGAAAAAATGAACCCGGAGTTCGAGGTCCGAACCACTGCCCACTTCGACCGCGATTTCCGGAGCTTGTTCCGCCAGCATCGGGAACTCGTGCGGCGGTATGCTGATGTTGCTCGCATCCTCCAAACCGATCCCTATAACCGCACTCTCTCGCATCCCATTAAGAAACTCGAAGGTGTTTCCGCTGGCGATGGTCAATACCGCATCCGAACGGGCCGCTTCCGTTTCCGGTACGATATCGAAGGGAAGGTCGTTTATTTGAAAACCTGTGAACTGAGGCGGGAAGGGACGTACCGCTGAGCGAAAACAAGTAGCGATTGCGGCTCCGTCATGACCCGCAACGGCAGTTGCTATAAATGCGAAAACTGCGGGACGACCAGCGGGTGCTCGTAGTCAGAGCCGCGACTGTGAAGGAGCGGTGGTTATGAAGGATGATGCGGCATGGCATACGTATACCAAGAATTCCCGAAAGTGAAGTATCACGCCACGAAAGAGCCGGTAACAGTTGCCAATGCAGAAGAAGAACGGAAGCTTGGCGAAGGATGGGCAGACACTCCAGCGGCGTTTCCTTTCTACAACAGAAAGGTAACAGACCCAGTTCCCAATTCGGTCGAAGAGGTGAATGCCGAATTGGAGCATTGGTATGTACAATTGAGTAAAGACCCGGGTTCGAAAGGGTCGGGGTGGTGGAATTCCATTGAAACACGCATCGAACAGCTAAAGTTTCGGAAGGCGAAGCTACTTGAAGCGCCCCCTGCCAAGCATGAAAGTGTTCCACCTGACGAACGAAATTTTGTGGACCGTAGATTGGCTTGGTTTAAGAATAACAAACCAATGGGAGTGCTAATTCTTCTCGGCATCGTTATCATAGCGCTTGCTTCATTTACATCAGCCCTACAATCGCTTTGGGATTTCTTCTGGAGCGCGTATAGTTTCTTAAGCGGGTAGCCACGGCACGCCCTTTGTGCCGTGGGCTTTTCGGTGGCCTTCCGCCGAGGTTTCCCTCGCGTTCCACCGATTCACAAACCCACGGCATCCCGCGCTGCGGGATCCCGTGGCTACCCCGGCGCCTCTTCTGCCCGAAGTCCTCCGTCAGGGCACGGTTTCAACCGTGCCGCCACGACGGGAAAATAAATTCCCTTCCTTGCGGCTTCAGCCGCTGAGGTATGTCTTCCCTCCATACTGCCGGATCAAGAACTCACCTCAGGGGCTAAAGCCCATGCACCTATAAGCCTTGTTGTGGCACGACTGAAGTCGTGCCCTGACGTAGGACAATAAGGAGCGTGAGATTGATATGGTTGCATTGCGCTATAATCATCCCACACGCTGAGCTGGCGAAGCTGCACGAAACGGCGTTTGAGTAAGCCGCACAGGAGGCCAGAAATGAAAATCGTGCGTTGTGCTAGGAACCACCGCTCCCTTGCGGTCGCCGTTCGACTGGCTCACGGCCCTGAGCGAAGTCGAAGGGCGGCTCGGATTAACCACTCCTCCCTTGCGGTCGCTGTTCGGAGGGGCCGCTCGCTTACGGTCACGGCTCGGATTACCCTTGTCCTTTGCATCGGGCCGGCGATGGGTTCGCTGCGTGCGCAAGGGGGCGCGACCGGTCCGGAGCATCCCGTCACCATCTCCCGCGGGACCGGCAATGTGCAAAACTGTAGAAGGAATTTCGATTGCTTCATCAAAGCCTTTGACCAAAGCAAGCCGGTCCGGGTGGAGCAGGTCCGCACGGGCCTCTTCGACGGAATCTTGAATAGCGCTACGGTGTCCTTCGAATTCAGCAACTTCACGCCCGACACCGTCGTTTACTACATCAAGTGGGAAGACTACAAACTGGAATTCACCGAGGAAGGCCGCCAGCAGGCGTTGCGACAAGGCATCAGCGGAGACGCCCTCGCCCGCAAGGAGAAGGAAGCCGAGGAAATGCAGAAATCATTCAAAGGCCGGGACGGAGCGTGCCTCTTTCGAAGAGAAGTTGTGCGGGGCTTCCTGGAACGGTGGGGCAAGGAAGGGCTTTCCCCCGAGGACTACAAGCGCGCGGAAAAGTGCGAGGGAAGAGCGGTTGCCTTTTGATCCCTGAGGCCACAGCCAACTCGAGCCGGACAAGCTGTGTCTTCGCGCACTGGAGATAGAATCACCTTATGAAGCGATGGATTCTGTGGTTGGCAGCCGGAATCGCCATCTCCGTCATGGCGGGCCATGCGCATCATTCGATTGCGGGCGTTTACGACAGCAGCCGTCAAGTGACCATCGAAGGGATCGTCACGGAGTTTCAGTTCGTCAATCCACACCCGTTCGTGACGGTGGAGGTCAAACAGGACAGCGGCGGCGCGCAGCAGTGGCGGCTCGATATGGACAACCTTCGGGAGCTGGTCCAAGCCGGCATGACCAGCCAAACCTTGAAGCCGGGCGACCGCATCGTCGTCACCGGCAGTCCCGCCCGCGCGAAATCGCAGAGTCTCTACATCCGCCGCCTGGACCGTCCCGCCGATGGCTTCCAGTACGAGCAGGTCGGCAACAGCCCCCGGATTCGCACCCCGCGCTAAGCGCACGAGACTTGTGGCGCGGTATGCCTGCGTTCGCCTCACTCCCCGTTGAATTTGGTGGAAAACCTGCACTGCTTTCTATTTCCTTCTCCACCGCTACGAGCGGGGTTTCGCGCATACCGCGGCGCCATCCTATTTGCGCTATAATGTTTCCGTAAACTAAGAGCGGACCACGGAAAAAAGGAGAAGAATCATGAAGTCAAGGCGAAGAACTCTGTGCCAGGCGCTGGCGGTGGGCCTGATGGCGGGCGGGCTGCTGGCAAGCCTTGCGCTCGCGCACCACGGATGGGGCCCCTACGACCCGAACAAGACGCTGAACCTGACCGGCGTGATCCAGGAAGCGAGCTACTCGAATCCGCACGGATTGATGCGCTTCCAGGTCGCCGGGGCGAACAGCAAGACGTGGGTGGCCGTGCTGGCGCCGCCGTCGCGCATGAGCAGTCGAGGACTCTCGCAAGAGATGCTGAAGGTCGGCGCCACCGTGACCGTCGTCGGCTACCCCCACAATGCGAAAGCCGATGAGCTGCGCGTCGAGCGCATCACGATCGAGGGCAAAACGGTCGAGCTGCGATAACCCTGCGATCACAGGGACCGGCGGTGACCTCGCGCACGAGGGCCGACAGAATCGTTCCGTCCCGCAAAACACTCTTGCGTGTGCCGCCGCCTCGTCTATAATTCCCACGACTCTATTTTTAGGCTCGCCGGGGAGGGCTTATGGACGAACTATCCGTCGCCAACACCTTGGTCGTCAGCCAGAAGAAGGAATGGGGCGAGATTGTCAGCGGGTTCGAAACCAAGAATCGCTATGTGGTGCTCAACGAGCTGGGAAACGAGCTGTACCGCGCCAAGGAGGAAGGCGGTTCGTTGCTGTTGCGCCTGTCTCTCAAAGCCTTCCGGCCGTTCACGATTGTGCTGACGAAGGGGGACGGCCAGCCGGCCCTTCGCGTCGAGCGGCCCTTTCGCTTCTATTTTCATGAAGTGGATGTTCGGGAAGCCGGGGGAAAAGTTTTGGGGACGGTCGTGCGCGAGTTCTCCTGGCTCCACCGGCTCTTCCGCGTTTCCGACGCGCAGGGCAAGGAAATTTGCCGGCTGTATGGCCCGCTCTTCCATCCCTGGACGTTCGAGATTCGCCAGAACGAGCGGGAGGTGGGAAAGATCACGAAGAAGTGGAGCGGGCTTCTCAAAGAAGGGTTCACCGATACGGACAACTTCGCCGCGGTGCTGCCGCCGGGAATGAGCACGGAGGCGAAATGCGTCCTGCTCGGCGCCGTTTTCTTGATTGACTTTGTGTACTTCGAGAACAGGTAAGGGCCGCCGACCTTGTGCTAGGATGAGTCATTCTGATCCGCGGAAGGAGGAGGAATGCGGCGAACTGCGTCCCTGATGGCGTTATCGGTTCTGGCAGCCTCGACGGCGACGGCTCAGGACCCCGTCAAGATCCGTCCGAGCGAGTACAAAGTGGAACATGAAAACGACCGGGTGCGGGTGGTGCGCGTGAAACGGGGAGCGCACTCGAAGTCTCCCATGCACGAGCACGCCAACCCCTACGTGGTGATCTATCTCACGGACGTCCATCAGAAAGTCACCGGCGCCGACGGGAAAGTTCAGGAAGCCACGCGCAAGGCGGGCCAGGTTGGGTTCAGCCAGCCGGTCAAGCACGAGGAGGAGAACGTCGCGGACAAGCCGCTCGAAGCGATCCTGGTCGAATTGAAATACAAGACGGGTTCCGCCCAGCCGCTCTCGCTCCCGCTCGATCCCATCAAGGTGGCCGCGAAGCATCACAAGATAGAGTTGGAGAATGACCTGGTGCGCGTGATCCGCTCGATCCGCGGACCGCGCGAGAAGGCCGCGATGCATGAGCATCCTGACTACGTAGTGGTCTGGCTGACGGATTTGCACACCGGAATCCAGCGCCCCGACGGAACCGTGATTGACAGCGTCCGCAAGGCCGGTGAGGTTGCCTGGCGCGATGCCTGGAAGCACGAGACCGAAAACTTGACCGACCGGGTCGCCGAGGAAGTGCAAGTCGAGTTGAAGGCGCCGCCTCGGCCCGCGCGGTAGCTTTTTTTTCCCTCTTCGCTGAGCTTCACCGAATCAACCGAGGCCGAATCAGAGGCGCGGTGTGTCCCGCAAGGAACACGGGGCGTCAGTGGTAGCCACGGCATGTTCTTTATGCCGTGGGTTTGTTCCGGAAAAAGCCCACGGCACACAAAACGTGCCGTGGCTACCTCCCGCCTTACAGCAATAGGGGAACCGCCCTAGTGCGCATTTCTCACCAGCATCACAGCGCCGGAGGCGCGGGCGTTTCCGTCGGGAAGCCAGCCTCGAGCCACCCCCGCCAGCCTCCGGCCAGGGACCGCACGCGCGTGTAGCCCATCTTCTGGAGAGTGTCGGCGGCCAGGGCCGAGCGGTATCCGCCGCCGCAGTAGAGAACGATCTCGGCGTTCGAGTCCGGGACCGCGGCCTCAATGTCGCGCTCGAGAATGCCCTTGCAGAGGTGCTGCGCGCCGGGGATGCGTCCGGCGGCGTACTCTTCGGCCTCGCGGACATCGAGGAGATGCCACCCGCTCTTATCCTGAAGCTTCCGCAGCACGGCGGGCGCAGCGATCTCCAGGATGCGCGTCTTGGCTTCCGCGACCAGCTTCAGGAACCCTGGGGAATGTTGGTGCGCCATCGGTTTCGTTTCCTTTCGGCTTTCTTGCGGCGAGCGAGGATCATCCCGGCATGAACCCAAATTCCCGCCGAAATGGAATCTCCGACTCAAGCCTTTCCGCAGGCATGAAACCTACGCGAGCGGTCCGGCCAAGTCAAGGCGCATGGACAGCAGGGGTGATGTCAAGCTGCTTGTGTATCACAGATGTTTGTCATTGACAGCTTCCGCTACGTGTGCTTCGAATTGGTTTCCCTGTAAATTGACATGCACGCTGATCGGCGTGCCCACCGCTGCAACAGCCAGAGAGTGGGGCTGAAAAGGAGAGGGGCATGGTGAGCGGAAACGGTAGCATGAACCGACGCGGGTTTTTGAAAGGGGCGGCGGCGGTCGCGGTGCCCGCAGCGCTGCCAGTCTCCTCTGCCGGTGCTGCGCCGCCGAGTATCTGCCATAAGAGCCGTATGTGCTACCGAGCGCCCGTACGGATCCGTGCGGGGGGTCCAACTGGTATCCCCACCGCTGCCGGTTAAATAAATTAAATAAGAGTGTTGTTTCATCGGAAGCAAACCTCTATAATTTTGGTATTTAGGGGGTCAAATGAAAATGGCGGAAAACACTCATGATTTGAAGAATGCCACAAGCGATCAGGACAAGATCACGAGAAGAGAGTTTGCGAAGCAAACGGTAGCAGGCACGGCCATGCTGGCCGCAGCATCGGCAGGCGCCTTGCAACTGGTGGCGCAAAGTCCGGCGGGCCCGAACCTGAACAAACAAGTCGTCGAGGCCCTTGGCTCGGTGTTCATTCCGTCGCGGCCTGGCGATCCTGGCTATAAGGATTTGGAATCGCACGGGATTACGGATTACGTACTAGAGGGTCTCCCCGTGGGAGGGGACGTGGGCGGAGATCCACGGCGAGAAATTGGAGAAGAATCGAGTAGCATCGAGCACGAGGCACTGGAGGCATTCAACAGCACAGCCAAAGAGTTTTTTGGAGGAAAGACATTTCTGGATCTGGACGAGAAACAGCGGGAAGAGTATCTGGGGCTGATCGTCGATGGGAAAAAAATCGCGGATGCGCAGTTGCGAATTCGCCTGCAGGCGTTTTATCGTGGTGCACGGGCTCGAATCTTGTCGGTTTACTACAGCAACTATCCCGAGCACGAGATCAAGCGGGACGCCAAAGGGAAGCCGATCCTGAAGCCGGGGGATCCCCACCAGATTTCGAATCCGAATACCACGAAGATTGTCACCGGCTGGGATATCTGCGGGTTTTCCGGGCCGCTGACCTGGGAGGAGGAAGAGCGACGTCGAGCGATCGCCAAGAAAACAAGTAATTACTGGTTCGAAGGATACCACGTGAAGCTGGACAATCCCCTGCCTCCCGCTCGCCCCACCAAGACCAGCGATGGGAAGGACTACTATGATGTGGTAGTGGTGGGCGGAGGATTGGGGGGGTGCATCATCGCGGGACGGCTGGCGGAGCGGGGAATCAATCCCAAGACGGGTGACCGGCTTCGCGTGGCCATGATTGAAGGCGGCCCTGACTGGACCATTCAAGACCCGGGGCTCAGACCCGGCTATGGCAGTCCCATTCGCCGCTCGATGATCACAAACATCCACGATGGAATCGGACCGGAAGGGCACGTCATGGGGCCAGACTACCGCTATCCGGATCGGGTTCGTGGAGGGCCGGCTGCGTATAACTTCCGATTAGTCGGGGGCTGTTCCATGCACTGGGGCGCAGTGGTGTGGATTCCGGATGAGGACAATTTTCGATTCTGGCGTGACGCCTCGGGCGTGGATTGGCACCTGGGAGAATTTGCAGACGCCATCCAGGAAGCCCGGGACGTGTTTCCCATCATGTCGACTCCGGATTCCTGGTGGAAAAAGAGCGATGACCTGTGGGCCGATGCGTGCAAAGCGAATGGTTTCGAGATTTATCGCAATTACACCGCTGCGCGGAATCCCTTGGGCACGATGTACGATGGTATGCACCACCAGTTTTTGTCCCGCTACGACATCAAGGGAACGGGCCTTCCCTGGGCCTACATCGGGCTGCAGAATGGTCTCAAGGTCATTGCCAACGCGGAAGTGGAAAAGGTTCTCATTGAAAAATCGCCGGGGGCGCGGCCGGTGGCGACGGGGGTAGTTTATAAGGACCAATCGGGAGCCATGCATGAACTCCGTGCAGCGCGCGTGATCGTTGCCTGCGGGGCCAATTGGGTGCCTCTGGTGCTCTACAAGTCCGGTTATGGCCCGCGGGAATTTCTGGGGGATCGGCTGCTTGTCGAGAACAAGAATGTCGGCGCCCACCTGACCGGAGATGGTGGTGGAGGGGGCGGCGCCACATGTTATTATGACGACCCCATCGATGAAAACATCGCTGTGCGGAATGCGGAGCCCTATGCTGCCGTGACTCCAAAACCTTGGTCTGAGCTAGCCATTTTTACTGGCAAAGGGGTTCCGTACCAGGCATTTCCATACGACGCCGCCGTAGGGAGGGATGCGCCGCAATATGGCTGGGAGCACAAGGAATACATGCGAAACTACTCGGGTTTGAAGCGTTCTATGTCGATTTCAGCGGGCTTTGGCGGAATCCCCTATAGTTGGCGTGTGATGCCTCCGGACGGCAGAATGGAGCGGGTCTCGATTGACGCACCTCGGATTGAAGCCGCGATAAAACAATGCGAGGAAGTCACCCGTGCCATGGTCGAGAAGTTGCCAATCAAGCCCAAGAGAGTGGAATTCCGCCGCTCTCGCAGAGCCGTGGACATCGGGATGTCGCACTTTTCTGGAACTGCGCGGGCCGGGGAGAGCCGCGAGAATTCGGTGTGCAACTCCGATTTCGATTGCCACGACATCGATCACTTGATGATCAGCAGCGCCGCCGCGATACCCCGAACTTTCCGATGGGCCGGCGGGCCAACCGCAATCGTTGGGTGCTACGGCTGGAGACGAATGGTCGCGAATCACTTTACCCGCGGTTGCTCGACGAAAGGCTTTGCCTAGGGCCTGTTAACACGATCGGAGGGACTCGAAGATCAGAGCGAGCTGAGAAAAGCCCAAAAGTGGCATCGAGTTTATCGAAGCGGGAGAAGATGCGGCGGAAGCCCTGGAGCGGGGTTTCCGCCGTCCCGTGTTGTGAAGCAACCCCTGAAGGGCAATCGGGTGTAAATTCGCCGGTGCGGGAAGCCCATCGGGGAGACCCAAGTAAAAGAATTGTTGATATCAAAGGCTCTTCAATCAAAACGGAGAGGCGGGAATGAGCAAGGTAGGAATGACAGGTTGGTTCGGGGTCGGCATCAGTGTAGGCTCGTTCTTCTTAATATCGTGGACGGGATTTTCGCAGCAGGGCGGGCCTCCCGCTGGGCCCGCGCAAAAGGTCGATTGGACTGCTTTTCTTCCCGCTGGCGAAGGAAAGTTCCAGGTAGCCGCCTACTGCCCCCTGTGCCACACCATACAAACTATTGTGAGCGACCGGCGGGACGATGAGAGCGGATGGATGGCGACTGTGGAGAGGATGGTCGAGGATAATCACGCTCCTATCCAGGACGACGACATACCCGTTATCGGCAAGTATCTGGCGCACCATTTTAGCCGGTCGACGCCCATCCTGGAACTCCCGATCCATATCAACACAGCGCCCAAAGAGATCCTCGTGATGCTGGGCAGCCTCTCTGGGGCGGAAGTGCAAAAAATCCTGGATGCCCGCGCCAAGGAAAAAGTGAAAGACTTCAAAGCGCTGGAGGCCATTGTTGGAAGCGGCAAGCTTTCCAAATATGAATCGGTCATTTCTTTCGGTGACGGATCGGACAAGCCGAAGTAATTTCTTCGTCGTCAGGGGCAGCGCGCGTGATCGTTGCCTGCGGGGCCAATTGGGTGCCTCTGGTGCTCTACAAGTCCGGTTATGGCCCGCGGGAATTTCTGGGGGACCGGCTGCTTGTCGAGAACAAGAATGTCGGCCACAACATGTCCGGAGATACTGGCGCTGCCGGCGCCGAAGCTTATTTTGCGGACCCCATCGATGACAATATAGACGTGCGGGGTGCAGAGCCCTATGCTGCCGTGTATCCAAGGCCTTGGCCTGATCTATCCATTCTTACTGGCAAAGGGGTTCCGTACCAGGCATTTCCATACGACGACGCCGTAGGGAGGGATGCGCCGCAATATGGCTGGGAGCACAAGGAACACATGCGAAATTACGCGGGCTTGAGGCGCTCGATGCCGATTTCAGCGGGCTTCGGCGCAATCCCCCGAACGTTCCGATGGGCCGGCGGGCCAACCGCAATCAATGCAGCCTACGGCTGGAGACGAATGATCGCGAATCACTTTACCCGCGGTTGCTCGACGAAAGGCTTTGCCTAGGGCCTGTTAACACTTTCGGAGGGACTCGACGATCAGAGCAAAGTTGAGGAAAGTTCGCGTCGGATTTTGATTCACAGGCCCTGGAGCGGCCTTCCTCATATCGGCTTCAGCCCTTGCTGGGCCGATGGCTGAAGCCACCTTACGGAAGCCCCGGCAAGCCGGGGCTGGGAGAACTCGGACGGTTTCGCGGACCCAGGCGTAAACGCCTGGGTTAGAGCATTTCTCCCGATGGTGTAGCCTGGAATGTCTGTCGCCCCTTCCGGGGCTAGTCCCGACGGGCTTGGCTTCCCACGGCTTGCGCCGTGGGCCAGAGTCTAACGCCCCTATGGGGCTTTTCCCGGACGATCTATAGCAACGGGAGAAATGCTCTAGAGAAAAATCCCGCTCGTTTGTGAATCATCCAGGTTCCGGCGCCTGCGTCAGACCTCTGCGTCAGACTTCGCGCGCGAGGCCCCAACGGTTTCGGATTCTGCTTTCCACGCCGCGGAAGATCAACTGATCCACCAGTTGCCCGAGCGCCATAATCACAATCATCACGGCAATCACCTGGCTCATGTCGTTCAAATCGCGCCCCACCATCAGGAGGTGGCCGAGACCCAAACTCACAAAGATCATCTCGCCGGAGATCAAGGACCGCCAGGCGAACGCCCACCCTTGCTTTAATCCGACGACCAGATGCGGGAGGCTCGCCGGAAACAGCACGTGAGCAAACACGCCAAAGCCTCGCGCTCCCAGGTTGCGGCCCGCCATGCGATAGAGTTTCGGAACGTGCCGCACGCCGACTTCGGTGTTGATGGTAACCGACAGAAGGGACCCCATCACCACGACGAACAGAATGGCCCTCTCGCTCAATCCAAACCACAGGATGGCCAGCGGCAGCCAGCAGATGCTCGGCAGACTTTGCAAGCTCAAGACCAGCCCGCCGACGGTCGCTTCCAGGAAATCGCTGGCGGCAATGAGAAACCCCAGAACAACGCCCAACACGACCGCAAAGCCGTAGCCCAGAGCGATCCGTCTCATGCTGATCGTCACGCCGACCAGGAACGTTCGGTCGGAGAATCCCTGCCATAAGGCCTCTCCCACCATCGTCGGAGAAGGAAACAAATAGGGCGGCCACAGTTTCCGCTGAAAAAGCAATTGCCAGACCAGCAACAAGAAAAGGTAAAACAGCAGTTGTCTAGCCGCTTTCTTCATCCCGATACTCCTCCTTGGCCGAGCGGCTGATTTCTTCTTTCAATTGAACCAGAAGGTCGCGAGCGACCAGAGCCAGGTGGGGGTCCTCCAGGTGGCGGGGCCGCGGCAGTTTCACGGTCAGCGCGGTCTTGATGCGGCCGGGGCGGAAGGTCAGGACGACGACGCGGTCGCCCAAGCGAACCGCTTCCCGCACGTTGTGGGTCACAAAGACAATGGTCTTGCGCGTCTCGGTCCAAATGCGTTCCAATTCTTCGTGCAGCCGGTCGCGGGTCTGGGCGTCCAGCGCGGCGAACGGCTCGTCCATCAGGAGGACGGCAGGGTCGGTGGCCAGGGCGCGCGCCAGCGCCACGCGCTGTTTCATCCCTCCCGAGAGCTGATGGATATAGCTGCGCTCGAAGTGCGAGAGGTGAACCAGACGCAAGTATTCCCGGGCGCGGGCCTGGCGCTCCGGCTTGGCTACGCCCCTCATGCGCAAGCCGAATTCGACGTTCTCGCGGACCGTGAGCCAGGGGAACAGGCCGAGTTCCTGAAAGATCATAATGTGGTCGGTCGCCGGGCCGTCCAACCGCTCCCCGTCTTTCCAGATTTCCCCCTCCGTCGGACGGTCCAGGCCCGCCATCAGGTTGAGCAGGGTTGACTTGCCGCATCCGGACGGTCCCACCAAGCAGAGAAATTCCCCCTCGGCGACGTTCAACGAGATATCGTCGAGGGCAGTCAGCGGGCCGTTCGGGGTTTGGAACAACCGCGTCACATGCTTCAGGTGCAGCTTCGGCTGTTCCTTCGGGTGGGACTCGGCCCGCTCCCGCGCCCAGATTGTGGACATCGGCGCACTCCGTATCGAATCCGGCCACGACTCGCCTGACGCGGGAAAGAACGTGCCCGCGCTCTCCTATAAGCTGTAGCATAACCCGTCCTTACCCGCGTCCAGGCACGACTTCAGCCGTGCCGTAACACGCACACTGTAAGACGGGGGATTCAGTGGTAGCCACGGCATGTTCTTCATGCTGTGGGTTCGTTCCGATAAAAGCCAAAAGCCCACGGCATCCCGACTAGCCGGGACCGTGGCTGCCTCGGCTAGGGCACCGGCTTCGCTCCTTTTTCCTGGAGCACCTCATTCAGGATCGAGAGATCGTAGATGCCGGAGAGGTCCGGGCGCTGCCGCCCCAGGAATCCCGCTTCAAACGCCGCGCGGGCCGAGGCAAACAAGGACGAGCGAATTGGATCGTAGGTGACCTGCAACCGGGAAAAGGACCCCTCCAACACCGCCACCGGGAGCGCTTTGCCGGTCTCCTTCTGGATTTCCTGATTCAACGTCCGTTTCGCTTCCGGCAGATTCTTGTTGATCCAATCGGTGAGTTCCACATGCGCCCGAACCCACTTTTTGAGCAGCGGGCGGCGCTCCCGCAGAAACTTGGCGCTCACGATGAGGTGCGTGGTGACGAACTGCCCGCCCGGCCAGAGGTCCCGCTCGTCGAGAAACAATCTGCCGTTGGCTTCCTGGATCAGCCGGGAGGCCCAGGGTTCGGGCGCCCAGGCCCCGTCTATTTCCTTCTTGAGAAACAGCGTGATCTGGTCGGGATTGGCAACCGGGATCACGTGCACGTCGCCCCCTCTCTCCCGCAGCCGGAGGCCATGAGCGCCGAGCCAGGCCCGCAGCGCCACATCCTGCGTGTTGCCGAGCTGCGGCGAGGCGATCTTCTTGCCGCGAAAGTCCTCCGGCTTGGCGATGCCGGCGTCGGCGCGCACGACCAGGGCCGCCCCGCCGCTGGTGGCGCCGGCGATGATGCGCAGCGCTTCGCCCTGCGACCGCACGTAGCCGTTGATGGCCGGATTCGGGCCGATGTAGGCCAGGTCGAGCGCGCCGGAAAAAATCGCCTCGATCACCGAAGGACCCGCGTTAAATACCTTCCACTCCACGCGGGCATCGGGAGCCAGCGCCTTCTCGAACCACCCCTTGGCTTGCCCGATGACCCCTTGCGCGTGGGTCACGTTGGGAAAGTGCCCCGCGCGAATGACGAGAGGCCCGCCTTGCGCCGCCAGGCCGCCGGCCAGCGGCAGCAGAAGCAGAACGGTGAGGAACAAACTGGTTCGGCGATTCATCGGAAGTCTCTTCGCTGTCCTCGCTTTCTCAAACCGAAATGGGAACTCCCTCAATGTCCTCGCCATTCCTCGTTTCGTGTCCATGAAAACTCTCCTTCTGCGCGCGCGCTTGATGCGCTTACGGGCGCATCAAAAAATGAACTGAGGTGAGATCGGAGAAGGAACCCCTAGTTGTTGCGGCTACAACAGAGGTCGGCGAGAGAAGTGCGGTCTGAAATTCGGGGGGCGGTGCCGCGGAGGCTTTCGAACATTGCGGCATGCTTACCGGCCTTCTTGCCGGCGTTCTGGCCGGCTTTCTTGAGGTCCAGAAGGATCAGCTCCACAAACTTCTCCGGAAGGCGCTCGTTGGAGGCAATCTCGCGGACCTTGGCGATCCGCTCCGGGTAGTTTTTGGCCAGCATCGTCATCGCGGCTACGGCGCAAACCCCTTTTCTGGAAACCGTCAACGAATCACGAGCAACATAATCAAGTTAATCATATTGGCAGCCCCTGTCAAGCATTCCTGAATCCGCCCGAAACCTTCGCAACGCGAGACCCAGCGGCGATGCTTCGATGGGATTGTCCAGTGGAGGCTCGGCTTGCAAGCTCTGCGTCCTCGAAGAAATTTCTTGTATGCCGTAAATTCAGGCAGTATCATTTCCGCACGATGTCCCGGACTCCACGGTTCGCCCGCTTTTCGTTCTGCGTGGGCAGGGGACTGAGTTCCCGGATTCGGATCGGATTTCATTCGAAGGAAGGCGCCCAAATGAACATAACCGTTGCTCGTACTCGACGCGACTCCATCCTGTTTTACTTCTCCGCCATGATGCTCGGGGCGTGCCTCGTTGCAGCGCCCACGGTTTGCCGGGCGCAAAGTCCTCCCAACCCCTATGAAATGCTCCCCCGCTCCGATGGCGCTCTGGCTTATCGAATCCTCCCTACTCCCAGTGGAATGCTGATCGAAAAAGATGTCCTGGTGACGATGCGCGACGGCGTCCGGGTGGCGAGCAACGTCATTCGCCCCGACAAACCCGGAAAATTCCCGGTTATCCTCGCCATGACACCTTACGGGAAGGACCAGACTCCCCCCCTGTTCAACGCGGACGGTTCTCCTGTTCCGTCCTCGTATCCTAATTATATTGATCGGCTTCATGCGCATGGCGCTGATCTCGGCCATATGAAAATATCCGTGCTCACCTCTTTTGAAGCCCCTGATCCCGCTTTCTGGGTGCCGAACGACTATGTGGTGATTATCGCCGACCGAAGAGGGGATTTTAAGTCCGAGGGAAAGACCCCCACCCCCGCCCAGCAGGCCGATGACATCTTCCAAGTGATCGAGTGGGCCGCCATGCAATCCTGGAGCAACGGCAACGTAGGCATGATCGGCGTATCCGCCCTTGCCAGCAACCAGTATTACACGGCCAGTCACCAGCCCCCGCCGCCTAATCTGAAGGCCATCGTTCCCTGGGAAGGCCAAATGGATACCTACCGGGATAGCACGTTTTGGGGCGGAATCCCGGAGACGAATTTCCTCCAGAGAGACGTAAAAGCAGCCATCAAGAATATGCCCGCCGAGCAGGCCGCGAAGGTTTGGGCCGCGGCCATTGACCCGATCGGGAGACAGAGCCTGATCCAGGGTGTGCCCAAGGTGGAGCTTATCCAGGTTCCGGCTCTGATCTGCGCCAGTTGGTCGGATAAGGGCCTTCACACCCGGGGAACGTTCGAGGTGTTCCGCAGAATCGGCTCCGCGGACAAGTGGCTTTACACCCACGGCGGCAAGAAATGGGAGCGCTTCTATAGCGAGGACGGCCTCGCCTACCAAAAGAAATTCTTCGATCATTATCTGAAGGGCCTGCCCAACGGCTGGCAGGATACGCCACGGGTTCGTCTGGAAGTCCGGGAGACCCGGGACGAGTACGCGGTGCGCTTCGAGAAAGAGTTTCCGCTGGCGCGCACTCAATACAGCAAGCTCTACCTGAACGCGCAAACTGGTTCCCTACTCACCAAATCCGGGAAGCAGGGAAAAGCCGTCTATCACCCGACGCAAGGCGGCGACGCGTCCTTTGGCATGACCTTTGACAAGGACACCGAGCTGACGGGTTATCTGAAGGTAAAGCTCTGGGTATCGGCGAAGGATGCCGACGACATGGACCTGTTCGTAGCGGTGAAGAAGTTCGACGCTCAAGGCAACGAGGTGCAGTTCCGCGGCATGAACGGCTTCGGCGGCGACATGGTCGCCAAAGGCCAGATGAGAGTTTCCCAGAGGGAACTGGACCAGAATCTATCCACCCCCTGGCAGCCGGTGCAGAAGTTCAGCGGCGAGAGAAAGCTGACACCGGGCCAGATGGTGTCTGTGGAAATCGCCCTTCTCCCCTCCAGCACCTTGTTCCGCAAGGGCGAGAGCCTGCGCCTGTATATTCAAGGCCACCACCCCGTGATTCAACCCTTGTTGTTTTATACCGCGCTGATCAATAAGGGCGAGCACACCATTTACACGGGCGGCAGGTATGATTCGTATCTCGAGGTCCCGATCATCCCGTAAATATCTTGCCAGTGAGTTTCTTGCCCGTGAGTTTCCTGAAGGATTGGTTGGATTGCCGAGGCCCGGTCCGCTCACTGACCCAGGAAGAGAAAGACAGACATTGGTGCCCGGGGCCGGAGTCGAACCGGCATGGACGTTACCGCCCGAGGGATTTTAAGTCCCTTGCGTCTACCAGTTCCGCCACCCGGGCATCACTGGCAAGCCTGATTATAGCAGTGAGTTGTCGAACCTGCCGTTCTTGCTCTTTCGCCGATCACTCCAAAGTGCCGCGCAGATTTGTGCTTGACCTGACAGAGCCGCCGGCCAAGAACGGTCCGCTTTCCAGAATCAGCGGGCGGATTCTTGATTCCAGGAGGGGAGCAATCATAACCATGAGCACAAAGAAGAGAACCACAACAGGGATCGTGCTGGGCGTGATTTTGGCTGCGGCAACGTGGCTGGCCACTCCGTCCCGGCCGCAAGCGGGTCCTCCGCAGGCTGCCGCCGAACACAAAGCACTCCAGGATGACTATCAACGCTCGGCAGAAATCTACAACTTCCAGACCAGCGCGAAGAGCGGTCCGCAGCGTGGCGAGGAAATCTATTACTTCAAGTGCTGGTTCTGCCACAACCAGTTCGCCAAAACCGGTCCGCAACTGAAAGACCTCTACAAGCGCCCCACACTGGGATCGGGGGGACCGGTGAATGACGCGACCGTGGAGGCGAAGATACGGAACGGGGGGCCGCTCATGCCGTCCTATCGCCACGCGCTGAGCGATGCGGACATGCGCGACCTGCTGAGCTATATCCGGGACGGGAAATGCTGCTTTGATTCGGAAAGTCCTCCGCCCAATCCCCGCTACGTCGCCACGGCGCCGCCTCCCGCAAATGCCCCCCTCCGGACGGCGCTGCGGGGAGGCCCGCAGGGAGAGGTGCGCAACCGGAACGGGGAGCCGCTCGAAGGCATCGGCGTGCAGTTGATTGCGGCAAAGACCGCCATTCGGACTACGGTCTACAGCAACGAGGACGGCAAATACGAGTTCCCCGCCCTGGAGACGGGTCCCTACACGCTGCGCGTCGCCCGTCCCCTGGAATACCAACCCTATGTGAAGGAAGCCGTGCGAATCGAGGGGCCTTCGAAGCTCGAAGGAATTGTTCTCGACCGGACGAGCCAGACGGAGTTTTTGCCCCCCACGCCGGAAATTCTGAGTCAGCTCACCGGCGCGGAGTGGATTTTGAATATTCCCGGCACCGGAGAAGAGAAGCGCGTCTTTAGCCTGACCTGCGGGTTCGGCTGCCACTCCTACCAGCAAATTTTCCGCAACCGCTACGACGAAGCGAGCTGGAGACATATTGTGCAGCGAATGACGCGCGGGGGAGGCTCGCCTCTGATCAACATGGGGCGCCCGACCCCCGAGAGTCGGGACCGGGCCGGCCGGCCTACCCTCGTGGACGAGGAGTTGCTCGCCAAGTGGCTGGCGAGAGTGCGCGGACCGGGGTCCCAGGATCAGCCCCTTACATATTTGCCACGGCCTCGTGGAGCCGCGACCCGGGTCATCGTAACCGAATACGAGCTGCCTCGGACGTTGCTCGCACCGCATGACGTGCACGGCGACTCCAAGGGCATCATCTGGTATACCCCGCATCGGAGTCCCTACGTGGGGGGCCTCGACCCCCGCAACGGATTTGTAAAGGAATTCCGAATCCCGGAGAAGGAAAATGACACCCCGGATGTTCTGCCGGGAACACACCGCGTCTGGGTGGATCAAGACGACATCGTGTGGTTTTCAGAGCCTTGGGACGCGTACCTCACCGCCCTCGATCCCCGGACCGGACAAATCGTCCGGCGCTTCAAGGTGCCGGGCTCGGATCGTCCCAATTCCCCCGGGTTCAACAATTTTGCGATGGACGCCAAGGGTTACGTCTATGATTCGCGGAGTGGCAATGGAGTCACCAAGATAGACACCAAGACCGGCCAGGTCATCCAGACCTGGCCCTGGAAGAAGATGGGCCGCCAGACCTACGACAACACCATCACCCCCGACGGCAGGTACTGGGCGGGCGCGCCCGGCGGGGGAAATCTAATCGGGCTGCTGGACACTACGACGGGACAAATGTGGGAACTCGAAACGGGCACCGATATCTCCAGCGGGTCGCGAGGCGCGTTTGATCCGCAAGGAAATTCTTGGTTCGGCGGCCGCGGCGGCATGTTGATCAAGATAGATATCAAAACCAAGCGCGTTACCAAGTATTATCCCCCGGTTCCCTACGAAACGTTTTACGAGGCCCTGCCGGACAAGAACGGGGAGGTCTGGGCCGGAGGTCTGCAATCCGGCCGGTTCATGCGGTTCAATCCCAAAACCGAGCGGTGGACGGAATACCTGATGCCGGAGCCGTATGCGCACAATCGCAGGACCTGGATTGACAATTCCACGAATCCCATCACGGTCTGGTATGTGGACCAAGAAGGATACTTGGTGCGGATCCAGCCGCTGGAATAGCACGAGCGCATACAGCCAGTGCCGGCGGCTCGCTCCGGGCGCTTTCCGCGAGGGCTGGGGGTTCCGCTACGGGCGGTCCCAGCCCAGCTTGTTCATCAGCTCGTTCAACCGCACTTCGACCCACGGCTGCGATCCCGTTTGCGACCCCAGTTCCTGGTAGAGGCGGACTGCTTCGTCGAGCATCCCGCGCTCTTCATACAAGAATGCGAGGAGAAACCGGGGCACGCTGTCGCTGGGGTTTTCCGCGATCAGGCGGCGCAGGCCGGTTTCGGCAGAGCGCACCTCTTCAGCCTGCTCGGCCGGCAGAATCTGAAAGTACGTCCCGACCTCCATCAGCGTGTCCTGCGAGTCGCGCGCCGTCACGCGCCACCAATATTTCTGTCCCCACACCAGAGGAGTCGCGTCGGCGGGATACTGGACTTCCGTCGCCGAAACCGTTTGCCGCCAGAGGATGCGTTCTTCGCGGTCGAGCACTTTCAGGTCGTAGGCCCTGGCGGTATCCACCGGCTCCCAGCGAAAGAGCGGTCGCAGCGTCGCAGTGTTGGCGCGCGAGGGCGACCGCAACAGCAGATTCGAGCCGCGCAGGCGGAGTTGCCCGGACTGCACCTGGCTCGCCGACGCCAGCACCAGGGTCTTGGGCAACCGGCAGGAGGGGACCGCGCGTTCCTCCGCGACCTTGCCTTTCTTCACCGTGAACGACCCCGCGGCGAACTCGATCTCTGATCCCGGCAGGATTTTAGCGGCGCGGGATTGCGGGCAGAACAAGAATGTGGCTTGGGCGTCTCCGCTCGTCACAACGCGGTCCCCGGCGAGTAGCAAATCCGCCGGGCGCGCCGCAGCGGGGTCCGTCAGCCCGGCGCGAATAATCTGGACCTTTCCGGAGACCGAGGAGAGCAATCCGACCGGGCCTTGCGCCGCGGCGGCGAGGGGGAGGAGAACGAACGCGGCAAGTAGCCTATATCTCATAGGTAACCTCCATCTTCTGAATCTTAACTCTTTTCTTTGAGCCGTGCAACAGAAAAAACGGCCACCGGTTCCGCCACCCCTTTGAGGTGCGCATGCCCGGCCAGCTCGGCGACCACCCGCTCCCGGACCAGCCGGCAGGTCACCTCGCTCATCAGCAGTTGCGTGCCGAAGGTTTTGTTTTCGCCTTCGATCCGGGATGCGACGTTCACGGTGTCGCCGATGGCTGTGTACTCCATCTTCTCGGGCGTGCCGATGGTCCCCACCACGGCCTCGCCCGTATGCAGGCCGACCCCGAGCACCAGCGGCTCCAGCCCCTGCGCCGCGCGGCGGCGGTTGTATTCCGCATTGCGCGCGATCATCCGCAGCGCGCAGGCCACGGCCCGATAGGGATCGTCCGGATGCGGGACCGGCGCGCCGAACAGCGCCAGAATTCCGTCTCCGATGAACTTGTTGACCATGCCGCCGTGCGCCTTGATCTCGGCCGTCATGTCGGTGAAGTACTCGTTCAGCTCGGCCACCACCTGGTGCGGGTCGCGGCCCTGGCAATAGCTGGTGTAGTTGCGCAGGTCGCAGAACATGACGGTCACCGCCTGGCGCGTTCCTCCCAAGGGGATTTCCTCGCGCGCCAGAATCTCGCGGGCCACGTCGGCCGAAACGTAGCGCCCGAACACGTCCTCGAGCAGGCGGCGTTTCTTGCCCTCCGTGAACGAGTAGGCGCCGTAGGACGCAAAGCCGCCCAACACGGCCGCCAGCGCCGGCAATACCACAGGGAGCACGCGGCCCCCGCGCAACGCAAACACACTCACCGCAAGATACACCAGAAGCGCGGCAGCCAACAGCAGCGAGGACAGAGGAAACCGGAAGCGGAACGTCAGCCCGGCGGCCAGGAAGGCAAACAGCAACGCCAGGGCGATCCCGGCCACGGGCGGCGACTCCTTCAGGAACCGGCCGTCCAGCAGCGTCGCCAGGATGCTCGCCTGAATCTCGACGCCGGAAGTAAGCTGCTGCCCTCCCCCTGCCAGATAAAACGGAGTCGGACGCTTGTCGGTCGGGTCCCGCGTTCCGATCAGCACGATGTTTCCGCGGAACCAGCGTTCGAGCTGCGCGGTGTCTGCCTTCTCGGCCGCCGCGATCGCCTCGGCCATCGAGACAGAGCGGAACGTTCCTTCCGGACCCCGGTACTGAATCAGCAGGAATCCCGCGCGGTCGAGCGGGATCGTGCGACCGCCGAGGCGCAGCGCACGGTCCGGCGGGACACCCGCTTCCCAGGAGGCATTCACCGCGGCCGCCGCGAGCCGCGCGGCGAACGACTCGAAAGCGGCTTCATCCCGGCTGCGAAGCTGCTGGCGGCGCACGAAATTGTCGCGGTCCACGGTGAGGTTCGCAAAGCCCATCGCTCCCTGCGCGTTGGCCAGCAGGTAGAGCGGCAGCCCTTCGGGGAGCGGCTGAAGGTTGTCGTAGGTCAGGATGACCGGGACGCTCGCCGATACCTCCGCAAACGCCGAAGCGAGCTGGCGGTCGAGATCCGGCGCCCAGGGTTCCACGGAAATCCCGAAGGAGACATCCAGGCCGACGGCGCGCGCTCCGCCCGCCGCCGCCGCGCGCAGCAGGGAGGCGAAGCGCGGATGCCAGAAAATCCGCGGCTCCGGGAACGCGGCTTCGGTTCGCTCATCGAGCACGACCAGGACAATGCTGGACGGAGGCGGCTGCCTCCCCCGCAGGATAAAGCGCAGGTCGTAGGTCTTGAGCTCGAGAAGTTCGAACGGAGACGTCGCGCTGAGCGCCCCGGAGAGCACGGCGGAACCGAGCGCCGCCCCGACCAGCCACGCCAGCGTGGAGCGTTTGCGGCGCGGCGCCGGGCGGCTCGGCACGACCGTCGCGCTGCCCGCCGCTACCGCGTTCTCAGAGCCGGCCGGAGATGTGGAGGTGGCCACTCCGCGCTCCTTTCGTACCGACCGGTAGTATCTCAATTGCAGCCGGGTTCTGAATTTCTCTAGCCCAGGCCTTCAGGCCTGGGTTGGGAAACAGAACCGATTCTCTTGGAGCCCCGTTCACGGGGCTTGTCCTGAGCGAAGTCGAAGGGCTTCCGTCCTGCGGCGGGGCTGCTCGCTGCCAGTCCAAGCCCCCTAAAGGGGGCTGCTTGTATTGGTGGCACCCGAACCCAGGCGTAAACGCCTGGGCTAGAGAAAAGATCGGCGCACAGGCGTTGGCGCCAACGGAGACCGTATCGTTCCCGTCCATCCGCTTGCCATCCATTTGGGAACGATTATACTCTAGCCGGACGGAAGAGTTCCCCGGAACCTGAGTTCTCCCCGCGCTCATCCCGATCCCGCAGATCGGTTTGTCATCCCGAGGAAGCGCAGCGACCGAGGGACCGGCACGTTCTTCTGACTTCTGAATTGTGAATTCCGGATTCTGTATTCTGTGTGCCCACCGGCTCTGTCCCGGCCCGACCGGGGCCGAGGCTCTGCGTCCCGTTGGCCTTCCATTCCCATGTCAAGGCAAAGTAGAAAGTTCCTGTTCTGAGCAAAGTAGGAAGTTCCGCTTTTGGTCTTTGGTTTTTTCTCTCTTGTTTTTTCCTCGGTTTT
>MEKR01000109.1 GCA_001767035.1 Acidobacteria bacterium RIFCSPLOWO2_02_FULL_61_28 | reverse complement strand
AGCCGCCAGGACTCGCCGCGCCCCGGCGTCCGAAGCCCAGGACTCTGGGGCGCAGGGCGCCGCTCGGCGAACCAATCGGCGTTCCAAATCCGTCCTTTGCCGGAATCAGCGCCAGCCAGTTCGATCCCCGCGCGATGGAGCCGCTCGGCATAGAAAAATTTCTTTCGACCGAGGTCGCTCACGGCGAAATGCGCCGAGTAGAGATCGTCCACGCGCCAGCGGGAAGGATTTGGATGCGGGTTCTCGACCCCTTCGCGGAAGAAGGTCAGTTCAAAACCAAACTGACGCCCGTCGCGGCCGCTCAGATTCCCCGTGAAGTACCACCACTCTGTCTTGAAGCAAGGGTGAGAGAAGTGGTCGCGCGGAAATTCAAAGCGGTAGCCGGGCAGGGCTTTGCAGAATCGAGGCCCCGGGATCGAGGATTCCTGCTGGGCCAGAGAAGAAGCGCCAAAAGGTGGCTTCATCGAGGCCAGGACCAGCAGGAGGGCCATGCAGATTCGCAGAAGGGATTTCATTCGATGGCGATGACCTCCGCCGGGACGAAGCGCGCCGCCACGCGCGCGGGATAAAGCCCGGCCAGGATGGTGACCACCCAAATCGCCAGCCCGGAGAGCAGCAGGAACGTGGTGGGATAACTGAACTGGATGGTCCACCCGAAGGATTGTTTGTTCACCGTGAAAATCAGGATCAGCGAGAGCAGCAATCCCATCAGCCATCCGACCAGGTTCCCGAAGAGGCCCACCAGAGCGGCTTCGGTGAGGATCATCTTGCGCAACTGGCCGCGCGAAGCGCCCAGCACCCGCAGGATGCCCAATTCGCGCCGCCGCTCGATCACGAAGGCGAGCAGCGAGTTGGCGATCCCCAGGGCCGCGATCAGAATCGCCAGTACCTCCAGGGCGTACGTGATCGCGAACGTCCGGTCGAAGACGCGCAGCACGGCCCGTTGCAGCGCGGCATTGGGTGTAATCAAAAACTGATAACCGTTCTCTCCCAACGTGCTTGCCAGTTGTGCTCTCACGTCCTCTTCGTTGGCGCCGGCCTTCAAATAAATCGCCAGGGTGCTGGCGGTGTCATCGTGGAAGAGCTGCTGGTACACGGGGCGGTCCAGGACGATGGTTCCCCGGTCATTGGTGTAGTCGTAATAAATCCCGGCCACTTCGAACGAAGCCTTTCCCGAAGGGGTTTCGAGTTCGATCCTCTGTCCGCGGCGGACTCCCATGTGAATGGCGAAGGGTTCCGAAACGATCACCGATTGGGCCGTATCCCCCGTCATAACCTGCTGCGGGGAGCGGCCGTCCACGAACAGAAGGTTGCCGTAGCGGGCAAGCGTTGCCCATTCGCCCGCGCCGAGCAGCACGCGCCGGCCCCCGTAAATCAGATCGAGGCTCCGGAAGGCATCCACGGCGGCGACGTTCGGATGGGACCGGACCAAGGCAACGGCTTGGGGCGGGATCGTCGCGTCGCTGACCCCCGCAAGCTGCGCCGCGGGCCGGAGGAAGAGATCGGCGCGCAGCGTCTGCGTTGCCCAATGCTCGACCGTCTGGCGGAAGCTTCCGACCATGATGGCGACGCTCGCCATCATAGCGACGGCGGTGGCGAGCGACATCACCAGGACGGAAATGCGGGCGGGTGACGCCGCCAGCCCGCGTGCCGCCAAATGGCCTTCCACTCCCGCGACTTTCTTCACCGGCCAATCCAGCGCCGCCGTCAAGAAGTAGAGGAACAGCGGCATCAGAAACGAAAATCCCACAATGACCAGAAGGGCAGAAAGGTATCCGAACAGAGGCAGTCCGTCCACGGCGGGCAAGCGGGCGGCCACGCCCGCGAGAATCAGCGTAACCATGCCCAGAGCCGCATAACGGCGGACGGCCAGGCGGCGGTGTTGTTCATGAGCGCCATGTTGGAGAGCTTCCGCCGGGAGGACCTCGGTGGCTTCGAGCGCCGGCAGCAATGCCGAGAGCACGGCGGTCAGCCCGCCGATTCCGACCGCAATGCCCGCCAGGCTCCAGTCAAGCTGAATGGGGGCCGGCGGAGCCGCGACGTAGAGGGTATTCACGGTCCCGGAGACCAGGCGCAGCGCGAAGTCCGCGAGCATCCGTCCCAAGGCGATCCCCGCGAACCCTCCCGCCACGCCGAGCACCAAGGCTTCGGCCAGGAAGAGCCGCAGCACTTGCCCGGAGGTCGCGCCGAGCGCCCGCAGCGTGCCGATCTCGCTGCGCCGCCGCACCACCGAGACGGCAATCGTGTTGTAGATCAGGAACGCTCCCACGACCAGCGACACATAGCTCAACGCGGTCAGGTTCCAGCGGAAGGCCCGCAGCATTTTGTCGGTCTGCGCGGCTTGTTCGTGCGGCCTCTCGACGCGCAAGCCCGCCGGCAGTTGCCGCTCGAGCAGGGCCTGCGTTTGCGACAATCGCTCCGGCGGCACGGCCAAATCTATGCGGTCCAATTTTCCCAAGCGGCGGAAGGCGAGCTGGGCGGCGGCAATATCCAGGAGGGCAATGTTGCCCGCCAGCACTTTGCCGACTCCTTGCGGCGCGAGGATTCCGCGCACGGTGAACTCTTCCCGGCGGTCATGGACGAGCAGCGGGAGCTTCGATCCGGATTGCAGACCGTGGCGGCGGGCGAAGGCTTCGCCGACCACGATCGAATGCGGGTCCGTGAGCAGCAGCAAAAAATCGCGCGGGGAGAGGCGGATTCCCTCGAGAGCCGTTTCGCGGAACGGCCGGTCCTGGACAATATCAATTCCGAGCACCCGGAGGGCTTCTCGCGTGGCGGGAACAACCGCCGTGGATTCGACGACGGGCGAAATCTTCACGTCCGGTCCGAGGGTCTCCCGGAGCCGCGGCAAAAGCAGTTCGTCTATGCCGTTGGTTGCGAAAATCGAAAGATTGGAGCGCCCGGCAATTTCAAGGAGCGAGGACTGGAAGGAGCCGATGGCGCTGCGGTTGGCGAGTTGAATGGCCAGGACCACGCCCACGCCAAGCCCGACCGAGAGGATGCTCAGCAGCGTTCGCAGGCGGTCGCCCGGCCGTCCGATGCCGACCCAGTAGCGGACGATAAAAGAGAGAAAGAACGGCGCTGGTCGAATCTTCGAGAATGCGTCCACGGGAACCAAGGAGCGGTTCGTTGCCGAGTCGCGTCAGCCGCGCTTCTCGATCGGCGTATAATCCCGGGCCGTGGCCCCGACGTAGATTTGGCGAGGCCGGCCGATCTTGGTATTGGGCGACTCGGTCATCTCTTTCCACTGGGCAATCCACCCCGGCAGGCGTCCCATGGCGAACATCACGGTGAACATGTTGGTGGGGATGCCGATGGCCTTATAGATGATCCCGCTGTAGAAGTCCACGTTGGGGTAGAGCTTGTGCGAGACGAAGTAATCGTCTTTGAGGGCGCGTTCTTCCAGGCGTCGGGCGATGTCGAGCAGCGGGTCGTTGACACCCAGCTTGGCGAGCACCGCGTCGCAGGCCTCCTTGATGATCTTGGCGCGCGGGTCAAAGTTCTTGTACACGCGATGCCCGAAACCCATGAGCCGGAAATCCGACTTCTTGTCCTTGGACATTGCGATGTATTTGTCCACGTTCCCGCCGTCTTCGTGGATCGTCTGCAGCATGGCCATGACTTCCTGATTGGCCCCGCCGTGCAACGGCCCCCAGAGGGCGCAGATTCCGGCGGCGATGCTGGCAAACAGATTGGCCTGGCTGCTGCCGACCAGCCGGACCGTCGAGGTGCTGCAATTCTGCTCGTGATCGGCGTGCAGGATCAGCAGCAGGTCGAGCGCGCGGGCCACGTCGGGATCCACGTGATACTCCTCGGCCGGCACCGAGAACAGCATGTGGAGGAAGTTCGAGGGATAATCGAGCGAATTCAGCGGGTACGCAAACGGCTGGCCAATGGACTTCTTATAGGAAAGCGCGACGATGGTCGGCATCTTCGCCAGCAGGCGCCCGATCATCAGGTCTAAGTGATCGCGCCGGTTCGGCTCCAGCGCCTGGGGGTAGTAGCTCGACAGCGAGCAGACCATCGCGGAGAGGATCGCCATGGGATGCGCGGTGCTCGGATAGCCGTCGAAGAAGCGCTTCATATCTTCGTGGATCATCGAGTGGCGCGTCAGCAGCGTGTTGAACCGGTCCAGCTCGCCGCGCGTGGGGAGTTTTCCGTAAATGAGCAGGTAGGCCGTTTCCGTAAAGGTCGAGCTCTTGGCCAGTTGCTCAATCGGGTAGCCCCGGTAGCGGAGGATGCCCTGGTCCCCGTCAATGAAGGCGACGGAACTGACGCACGATCCCGTGTTCATGTAGCCGTGATCGAGCGTGACGCAGGCGGTCTCCTGGCGGAGCCGCGCGATGTCAATCGCTTTCTCGTTCTCCGTGCCCGTGATGATCGGCAGGGAGACGGTCTTCCCTCCAATCGTGATGGTGGCGGTTTCCGTGGCCGTCGCTGGGATTGTATTCGTGGCTGACATGAGATTCGTTCCTTCCGTATGATTTCTTATGATTGAGGCTTTCCAAACCTGCGTTCGAGCCGGGCCGCGCGAACTTCCGTTCCGCTCCCGTCGAGGCTCCCGAGCGATGGGCGTTCCGGCCCCGGAACCCTTGCTGGACCCGATTGCAGGGCAACGTCCGACTCTATCGTACTGACCTTTGGAGAAAAAGTAAAGAATCGAGGGGCCCCGGGTCGTGTCCTAATTTTGTGTTGCTGGAAGCCTAGTTCAGTGGAGACGGCCGCTTTTGGGCAGGTGGTGTGGTCGTTATGAATCCCTTATCTTTCATTTTGGCGACCCAATCATCCAGCGACATTGGACACTGTGCGAGGAGCAACGCTTCGTGCGGACTGACGTGGAGTGAACTCGGAATATGGTCGTGTCCTTGATCCCTCCTAGAGCCGCGACGAATGCCAAACTGTGTAATCCGTTTGCCGTCATATTCAACAACGGCTAAATCATGTCTGTTCTTGTGTCGGATCGTGGCTTTCAGCTTTGCGGTGATCTTCTCAGCGTCTTCACGAGTCAGCATTTGAATTTATGGATGCTTTCTAATCAGTGTTTTCAGCACTTCAAGCTGTCGCTTCGGCTCTGGGCCAAGTTTGTCCTTTGGTTCCGAAACAAGATCATCAAAGATGTCTACCAAGAGGGCTTTTAGGTTTTCTAGGGCCTCCTGTTGTGTATCGCCAGAGGCGCTTATGTTCGCGTCAAAGAATGTCGCCACAAATCCGCCATCAGTGGGTTGGATGAGACAAGGAATATCGCGGACCAATGTGTAGGGCTCTGGGGCGAGTGTCGAAATCGGGACCATAATCGAGGGCGTCTGGGCCACCCTGTTGAGGTCAACAATTCTATTTAGCGCGCTTTCCTGCAATTCCGCCAGACGCGGGACTTCTTCTCCAAGAGTAGCAACACCCTTCATAAGTTGAAGCATTTCCAGCAAGTCCCTGTGAACATCTTTCAGGGACGGACCGCCCCGACCAACGATTCTGTTAATGTCATCTTCTGAGAATTGTGTCTTGCCTTGATTGGGTCCTTCGTAAATCTTGTCTGGGGCGGCAGCAAGCAAATGAAATTCGACGGTTAGGAATTTGCTCAGGTGGCGAATGATAAATGGACGATCAGTCACGTTTAGCAAATTGACAAACAAACGCCCCTTAAAACCGGGATCAATTTGCGGTCCAGTAGACACGAAGATGCCGTGCCGAGAGAGGTTACTGCGAGGCCCTAGGCGTCCTACCATTCGAGGTGACAGTTCCAATATTTCGTCTGTCTGTAGAAATGCGGAGGCATAAGGCTCGATCGTCAATAGTGGCCGCTCCCGCAAATCCACAGGCTCGGAGAGAGTGCTAACAACGGCAGTACTCCCAACGCCAAGGTCGTATGTTGCCGGTTCAAGGGAGTCGAGGTCAAAGGGATCAATTTTCAACATCCCTAAGCGAATCATCTCCTGAATTTCCCGATCCACCAAAATGCCGGGTTGTATCGAGCCAATGGGGATATTCGCTTTTTGTTCGACTGCCATGCTTAAGAGTTTACCAGTCTCGATCTAGCGAGTCAAAGGATTCTAAGCGCTTAACAGTTCCCGAAGGTTCCATATCCGGTTCGCAATTCCGGCTTCCATCGCCGGGGTCATCCTGCTGGTTCGATGGACGCCGCCAGAGAGCAACACAGATTTAGGACACTACCCCGCTCCGAAAGCGGCTCCTACGGAGCCTGGGCCGCTCTTCCGTCCTTATGCCTTCATCTTCTTCGCAGCAGCCGGGCGACGCCGGAAAGCCGCCTCGATCCATTCGGCCAGCCGCCGCAGACCGGCCTCGGGGCTGCCTTCCAGGTCCAGGCGGAGGATGGAACGATTCTTGCTCCGCAAGGCTTCCAGGTCTCCCAACGCCTGGGCGCGCTGGAGCGTGCCGAACGTGTAGGGACAGCCCGGAATGGCCCGGTCTTCTTTCTTGCGCGCTGTGATCTCGACAAAGACCCCCGTGGGCGGGCCTCCCTTATGGAACTGCCCGGTGGAATGGAGATAGCGCGGGCCGTATCCGACCGTGGTGGCGGTTCCGAGCGCCGCGCGCAGCCGCGTCCGTATCTGCTGGAACCACTTCTCGCGGGCCGGGGAAGGCGTGAGATACGCCAGGAAAGCCACGTAGCCGCCCTTCTTTGCTTGACCGAAATGCGCGGCTTGAGCGAAATGCGCGGCTTGACCGAAATGCGCGCGAAGCAGTTCCTGGACTTGTCCCGCGGGCTTGGCGGAAGCAGTCGTTCGCTTGGGCGACGCTTTGGGCGCGGCTCTTGGCGCTGCTATCATTCCCGCGTCGCCATAGAGCGCGATGCCGGACTCGCGACACAGCGGCGAGGACTCGTCCAGTTTCCCCTGCGATTCCAGTTTCCGGAGAAGGCGCTCGGTATTGTCCTTGCTCTCCTTGACGTTCGGCTCATCAAACGGGTTGACTTCCAAAATCGAGCCGGCCACGGCGGTGGCAATTTCCCAGCGAAAGAATTCCGTCCCCAAGTCGAGCCGGTCCTGCAAGCCAATGCGGAGGACCGGATGGCCTGCTTTCTCCAAAGCCTTCCCCAGGCGGACGAGCTGCGTGTCCGCGGCGGAGTTCAGTTGCAGGTGCGCGAACACGCGGTCCGGCCCGTAGGAATCCGGCCGCCCGAGCGGTTCCCCTTCGATGGGAAGCAGCCCCTTGCCTTCCTTGCCGGTGCTCTCCGCCACAAGCTGTTCCACCCAGCAGCCGAAGGAAGCAATCGGAGGCGAAAGAAAGAAGGTCACCTTGTCGCGCCCTTGCAGGGCTAACTCGCCCAGAATCGCTCCCAACTGGATGGCTGGATTTTCTTCCGTGGCGCTCGCGGCGCCGTTCTGCGGCAGAAACCGGGCGGCCCGCGCCAGCAATTGCCGGATGTCCACCCCCATCAGAACCGCGGGGACCAATCCAAAGTAGGAGAGCACGGAGAACCGCCCCCCCACGTCCGGCGGGTTCAGGTACGTTCGCCGAAACTTCTTCTCCGCGGCGAGAGAGACGAGCGGCCCTCCGGGGTCGGTGATGGCCAGGAAATTTTCTCCCGCGCGGTCTCCCTTCCGCTTGCTCACCTGCTCGTAGAAGTACCGGAAGAAGCAGAGCGTTTCGGTGGTGGTTCCCGACTTGGTCGAGACGAGGAAGAGCGTGGTCTCGAGCGGCAGCTTCGCTTCGGCGCGGCGGACGGCGTCGGGATCGGTGCTGTCGAGCACGTGCAATCGCAGAAAGCCCGGCGCGACGGGGAAGCTGCGCCGGAGCACCTCGGCGCAAAGGCTGCTGCCGCCCATCCCCAGCAGAAGAGCGTCGGTGAACCCGGCCTGCCGCGCATCGGCGGCGAAGGCGAGCAGCGCGGGGCAGTCCGACTGCATCGTCTCGACGACATCGAGCCACCCCAGCCGATTGCGGATGGCCCGGCCGACGGCTTCATCCTGTTTCCAAAGAGTCGGGTCTTTGGTCCAGAATCGCTCGGCGAAACGCTGTTGCTTCATTGTGGCCAGCCGCTTCGTAACGTGGGAGCGGTATCGTCCGAGAGAGGCCGCGTGTGGCAATGTTTCGGAAGTTACTTGTGAAGGTTGATGCACGTTTGAACCGGAATTTCCGATTTCAACTTTACCTGTCCGCAAAATCGTATGCGGGGCTGCCTGATCGAGTCAAGCTTAAATCGCCAGGGCCTTTGGGGGGGGATCGAGGCGCGGCGCTGAGATCCCGGTTCTTTGAAAACCGCGCAGTTCAGGCCGTCCCTGTTTCCCCGTATGCATTTTCCTCACTGAAATAGACTTCACCGCCCCGCTCGCCTACAATAGTAATGTTGGAGAAAAATCCTATGATTCTCTCGCCCACTCCTGAGGTCATTCCTCTTGCCGAAGACGCCGATGGGGTCATGCGCATCGGGAACACGCGCGTCACGCTGGATACGGTGATTGCAGCCTTTTCCGACGGCGCCACCGTCGAAGAAATCGTTCAGCAGTACCCGTCGCTCCATTTGGCGGATGTCTATTCCGTGATTGGCTATTACCTGCGGCACACCGCTGAAGTCGAGGCGTATCTACAACAACGCAGCGCGCAGCGGGACGCGGTGCGTCAACAGAACGAAGCCCGTTTTGATCCGCACGGAGTACGGGAGCGTTTATTGGCGCGCTGTGCCAGCCATGGACCGTGATTCATGCTCCTGTTGGCGGCCGACGAAAACTTCAACGGTGACATTGTACGGGGACTTCTACGGCGCCAGCCCACTTTGAACATCGTCCGCCTCCAAGACGTGAAGTTGTCGGGGGCAAAGGACCCAGCGGTGCTGGCGTGGGCGGCGCAAGAAGGGCGGGTGTTGCTGACGCACGATGTCTCCACCATCACCCGTTACGCATACGAGAGTATTCAGGCAGGCCAGCCAATGCCGGGCGTCTTTGAAGTCAGCCGCGATCTGCCCGTCGGCCGTGCCATTGAGGAGATTCTCCTGCTGGCTGAATGCAGTTTGGAGCGGGAGTGGGAAGGCCAAGTACGGTATCTGCCGTTGCGATGAATCCGGGAAGATTGGGACGAGGCGCGGCGCTGACATCCGGGTTCCTTAAGAACTGCGCAGTTCAGGCTGTCGCCTTTTTCCCATGTCGACGTATAGCTATAATCTAGCTATACTCACTTTGAGTGAAATTCAGTGAAGCTCGAACCTGATCCTTTCACCGTTCAATGGCTGGAGGACTTTGTCCCGGACTCCGAGGCGTTTGAGTGGGACACTTGAGCGGTACGGGGCGAACCAAGCGAAGAATCTGAATCATGGACTGACTCTGGAAGACATGGAATCCGTGTTTTGGCAATCCTATGTTTTTGCCGGGCGAATTGTCGAACCCGCGCATTCAGAATGGCGGGGACTGATTCTCGGCCAAACGTCCCAGGGACGGCGGGTCGCGCTGATCTTCACCCGGCGGGGCGAGAAAGTCCGGGTCATCTCTTGCCGTCCCATGCGCCCGGCAGAACGGAGGCTTTATGAAGGCTCGACAACACAAGCGTGACGATCAAGTTCATGAGTTTGAGAAACGCGATCTGGGCAAGGATATAGGACGCAGCCGTTCCGCCGTGGTCATCCGCCCGAAGAAGCGCTCTCTACCAACCTCGATTCTTTTGGATTCGTCTCTGATTGGCAAGCTGAAGGAAAAAGCCGAGGATCGCGGAATCGGTTACCAGACCATGCTCAAGATCATTCTGCACGAGCATGTGGATGATTATTGATTGGTAGCCACGGCACGTTGTTTGTGCCGTGGGTTTCTCGCCGGAACGGGAACGGAACGAACTCACTGGAAGCCGCGACGCGGGACCCGCAGTTACCCTGGGAACGACAGCTCCCGGTACTCCCCCGCTGCCAAGCCTTCGACAACCGTGGCAACCATGTCCGTGTGCTTTTGAATCCTTCGGCCAACTAGCTGTCTTCAAGACTAGGATGGCAATCCTACGGTTTGCGAGATTCTGCTGATGGCGGAGGTTCTGGTCGGTGGTCACCAGCAGTTCAAAGCCTGCCGCTTCTGCGGCCTGGAGCAACTCACCGTTGGTCAGTGATTGCCAGCCTCGCTCATAAGCGGTCTCGACAACATGCTGAGCCAGCACGGCTCGGAGAGGAACGGGAGTGCCCTGGTCGAAAAGAACCCGCATCTAAATCGCTCTAGCGGCCAGGAATTTCGGAAAGACTCTGCCGGGCGTACTCCAAGACTGCTTCAACCTGTTTGCGTTCTACACCCGGAAACCACTGGAGGAAATCCTCCATGCTGGCTCCCTCTTCCAGGTTCTCGAACAGCGCTTGGACAGGAACCCTAGAGCCTCGAAAGACCCATGAGCCGCTGACCCTTTCCGGTGAACGCTCGACCTCCGGGCATTGCGACCAGTCCAGCATACTCCCTAATTATATACCGGCATGTCCTGATTCGAAGGAGAAAAGGAGGCGGCGAAAAGGAGACAGCCTGAACCGCGCGAGTTTTCAGAAAGCCGGTAGCCACGGTCCCGGCGCGCCGGGACACCGTGGGTTTTTCCCGGAACGAACCCGGAACCTGCCCACGGCATAAACATCATGCCGTGGCTACCTTACTTCTTCAACGGGGCGGTTCGTTGCGATTCGGGGATGCGGGTCGAGGGCTTGGCGTTCCCTCCGGAAAATTCCTTTTCAATCGCCTCAATTTTTTCCACGCGGCGGCGATGGCGCGGCAGCCCCGAAAAGCTCGCCCCCAGAAATGTCTTCACGATTTCTTGCGCCAAGGCCCTGCCGATCACGCGCGCTCCTAAGCAGAGCACGTTCACGTCGTCGTCCTCGCGGCCCTGGTGCGCCGAGAAGGTGTCGTGGCAGAGTCCGGCGCGGATGCCGGGAAATTTGTTGGCGGCGATGGCTCCTCCCACGCCGCTGCCGCAAAGCATGATGCCCAGATCGGCTTTCCCCTGGAGGATAGCGTCGGCCACTTCGCGCGCCAGGTCAGGGTAGTCCACCGGATCGTCGTTGTGGGTCCCCACATCGAGCGGGGTATGCCCGGCGGCTTTGAGCTGCTCGACGATCGGGCCTTTCAATTCAAACCCGGCATGGTCGGCTCCCACGGCGATCCGCATCCCTTATCTCCTGAAGCTGTTCCCGGCCCGAAGCGGAAGTTGAGTAGTGGTGCTCTAGTGTGGCGATTGATGGCTTGCGAAAGGCATTTCTTCTATGAAGTCTTGGCCTTGGTGCCCTTTGCCTCTTTCGTGTCCTTCTTCTCTTCGGGGGTTTTCTTGGGATTGGGTAGTATGATTTCTCCGTATACGGATTCGTAAGCCTTTACGTTATTAGCTAGTACCATTGCAAGGGCCTTGAAGAACGCGGGGGCCATGACTAATCCACCCTTGGAAATTGGTTTTCCTTCTGGGCGGGTCTCTGCGAAGGATAATCTTATATCAAAACCTGACATAGAAACCTGGGCGGTGTTCGTATAGAGATAGACCTCCGGGTGCGGAAACTGCATCTCTTCTTGCGCCACATCAACAAGCTCCCCGATTTCATCTTTTTCTGTCATTGCAATGTCTCCGTTATTGGTTTTTGTTCCTGCAGCAACATCTCTTCACCGAAGAACTGAGGGTCCGATGTTTGTGTTTTGCCCCCGGAAAGATAAGAAACAAGCGGTTCTTCTATCGTCTCGCGGTCAAACGACGTGTCCACTAGCCCTCCTATCGTTGTAGGTGTGAGCCAATTGCCCATTTCCAAGGATGCTCCGCGAAACACATAACGACTGTTCGCAACAGTTGCCGTAGTTTGGCGACTGGTAACTGGGTTCAAGAACTCGGCATCATCTTCAATTCTGGTCACAACAAATTCGTCTTGAGAGAAATCATTTTCCCATTCCAACATCTCGCTGAACGAAGCAAACCTCACGACCAGACCAACCCGGAATACAGATGCCAAGCGAATTAGCGTCTCAAGATTGAACCTTGTGGCTCCAGGACACTCCACTGCTGATATCCGCGATTGCTTCATATCCGCTGCTTCAGCCAAATCAGCCTGCTTCATGTTGCACCGCAGGCGCAAAGCGCGAATCTGGGATGGGATATTCACACCCAAGGAGGCTCTTATGTAGGATGCGCGAGAAGTGCTGCTCTCTATCAGCTTAGATATCTTCTTTGACCTCTCGTTCACTGGGTTGCGCCCTCCCTTCACTCAAATCTCTGGATCGTTTGCAGGCCGACTCAAACACATTGGATGGGGTATAAATCTCGCCCTTGTGATAACAGCCGGCCAGAAGAATCGCCTGCTTTCGTTCTCCCTGCCAGAACTTTCCGAAAACCCGATATTGACGCCCGTCTGCAACAAACCACCATTCCCAGATTCTTTCTTTTTGGAGCTGCTTGCCCTTTAGAAATCGTTTGAAACCGATCCACTCCTGGGGATTCTCCGTTTTTCGGTGGTTCTTCAACAGCTTGTTGAATGCATCACGGGCCTCTTCTGAAAGATTCTGATACCAGCCCTCTATTGGATTTGAGCCGTCTGGATATTGAACATCAAAGAACCTCCAAACGTTCTCCCGCAAAGGAAATCCTATCACTTTTTTATGATATGTCAATGTTTTTCTCTTGACATCGCATTATCACTTATTTATGATATTTGGCTGGAAGGAAAAAGGCCAGCTAAATCAATAAGAATAATACAGGATTCTCGCTGGCCTTTTATTCTCTTGGAAGCCGGGATCACAGACCACGTTTGGGAGATTGCGGAGCTAATCGCCACAGTGTGCCCCCATTACCCGGACGTTCTTACTAGTGCCCATGTTACCGCAAAAGGGCTGCGGCGCGCGCGGCAATGTTTTCGGGGGTAAAGCCGTATTTTTCCAGCAACACCCCTCCCGGCGCGGAGGCGCCGAACTGCTCGATCCCCAACACATCGCCGCGCTCTCCCACATGCTCGCGCCAGCCGAAGGGCGAGGCCGCTTCGATGCCCAGCCGGGCCGAGATCGCAGGCGGCAGCACTTCCTCCCGGTAGGACCTGGGTTGCTCCGCAAACAGTTCCCAGGAAGGCATACTGACCAGGCGCGTCCCGATGCCCTTGGCTTCGAGCAGGCTCTTGGCCTTCAGCGCCGGATGCACTTCGGAGCCGGTAGCAATGAGGATGATTCGCGGCGGAGTCGTTTCCGCTTCCGCCAAAATGTAGGCTCCCTTGGCGGCGAGGTCCGCCGCCGGAAATCGTTGGCGGTCAAGAACGGGAACCTTCTGCCGCGTGAGGACCAGAGCCACCGGCCCCACGGCCCGGCCGGGGCCGAGGCCGGTTTTCCTTTCGAGAGCGACGCGCCAGGCCACGGCGGTTTCGGTGGCGTCCGCCGGGCGAATCACCGTCAGGTTGGGAATCGCGCGGAGCGCGGCCAGGTGCTCAATCGGCTGGTGGGTCGGGCCGTCCTCTCCGAGACCGATGCTGTCGTGCGTGAAGACATAGATCACCGGCAAACGGCTCAGCGCAGCCAGACGAATTGAGGGCCGCATGTAATCGGAGAAAACCAGGAACGTGCCGCCGTAAGGCCGAATGCCGCCGTGCAGCGCCATGCCGTTCAGGACCGCTCCCATGGCGTGCTCGCGGACGCCGAAATGGAAGTTCCTCCCCGATGGCGTCTGATGAAAATCTCCCGAGTCTTTCAGAATCGTATCGTTCGAGGGCGCCAGATCGGCGGAGCCGCCGATGAGAGTGGGCAGACGCGACGCAACGGCATTGAGAATTTTGCCGGAAGCTTGCCGCGTGGCCAAGTCTCCTCCCTCGGGGAGAAACCCCGGCAGGCTCGCGGTCCAGCCGGGAGGCAGCTCACCTTCGAGGACACGCCGCCATTCCTGAGCCAGTTCCGGAAAGGCAGCCGCGTATGCCTCGAGACGCGCTTGCCACTGCGCTTCCTGCGACTGCCCGCGCGCCACGGCCTCCCGGAAATGCTCGAGCGATTCCGGCGGGACAAGAAAGTCCGGTTCGATAGGCCATCCCAGCGCCTTCTTCGTGAGCAGCACTTCCTGTTTGCCGAGCGGGCTGCCGTGGGCTGCGGCGGTGTCCTGCTTGTTGGGGCTGCCGTAGGCGATGTGCGTGCGGACGCGGATCAGCGAAGGCCGGGCGATCTCCGCGCGCGCCGCCGCCAGGGCGGTGGTGATGGCCCGCACGTCATTTCCGGCCACTGTGCCGTCCACTTGGCCGGCCACTGTGCCGTCCACTTCCTGCACGTGCCAGCCATAGGCTTCAAAGCGTTGCGTCACGTTTTCCGTAAACGCGAGGTTGGTGTCGCCCTCGATGGTCACGTGGTTGTCATCGTAGAGATAGATCAATTTGCCGAGCTTCAGGTGGCCGGCCAGGGAAGCCGCTTCGGAGGCCACTCCTTCCATGAGGTCTCCGTCGCTGACGATGGCGTACGTGAAGTGATCCACGAGGGAGTGGCCGGGACGGTTGAAGCAGGCCGCCAGATACCGTTCCGCAATGGCCATCCCCACGCCGTTGCCGAAGCCCTGCCCGAGCGGGCCGGTGGTGGCTTCGACGCCCGGCGTCAGGCCGTGTTCGGGGTGGCCCGGCGTCTTGCTCCCCCATTGGCGGAACTGCCGGATTTCGTCGAGCGACAGATCATAGCCGGTCAGATGGAGCAGCGCAAAGAGCAGCATCGAGCCGTGCCCGGCGGAGAGCACAAAGCGGTCTCGATTGGGCCACGCCGGATTGCGCGGGTTGTGGCGCAGGAAACGCGTCCAGAGCGCGTAGGCCATCGGCGCCGCCCCCATCGGCATTCCCGGATGCCCGGACTGGGCCTTCTCGACCGCGTCCATGGCCAGCGTCCGAATGGTGTTGATGCACAACTCGTCCCGCCGCGTTTGGTCGCTCACCGAAATCGGTTCCGCGCTCAACTTTTCAGCCATTCGTCAGCCACTCGTCTCCCTTTCGACTCCGCGCCCGGAATGAAACTCCCGGAAAGTTTCCTCCGGACGCGCAACTAAAAAGGAAAAAATCATAGCACATTGCCGACCCGATTTGCCCATGAGGGGGCGGTGGATTTCTTCTCCCCGAAGCTCCCTTTCGCCGCATTCCCTTTTCCGATTTGCTCCGTTCCCCTCGGCAGTATGGATGACCCGGAGAAACCCAGGCAAGAAAATTATTCCGAATCTTCCGAAGGGACCGAGAGAACCGAGAATTCCCAGAGAATCGAGAATTCCGAGAAAACCGAGGGGAGCGAGAAAACCGAGAAAAACCGAATCGGTGGGGGCGACGCGGATTCAGGACACGACCCCCAGGCGGGGTTGGTCTTGACAACCGCGCGGCCCGTCCGCTACCTTGGAGGTATGCCTTCCCCCAAACAAAAACCACTTCAGGTTCTGATCGCGGCCTCCGAGGGTGTCCCGTTTTCCAAGACCGGCGGACTGGCCGATGTCATTGGAGCGTTGCCGGAAGCCCTCGCCGCCGAAGGTCTCCGTGTCGCAGTCGTCCTGCCGCGCTACCGGGCGACGAAGCTCGAAAACATGAAGACCTTGGTTCCCAGCCTGACGGTTCCTCTCGGCAGCGGCCTGCACTTCCCGAGCATTTTGGAGGCTACGACGAAAAGCCCGGTTCGCTGGCTCTTTGTGGACTATCCGATCTCGTTTGATCGCGACACCCTGTACGTGAACCCGCAGGGCAGCGATTGGCCGGACAATCCGGAGCGCTTCGCATTGTTCAGCCGCTGCGTGCTGGAGATTGCCAAGACGATTTTTCCGCCGGACATCCTCCACTGCCATGACTGGCAAGCCGGGCTGGCGCCGGTACTGCTGAAGACAGCCTACGCGTTTGACCCTTTGTTGAAAGGCCTTCCGGCTGTTTTCACAATCCATAATTTGGGCTACCAGGGGATCTTTCCCCCGGACTCTTTATTCCAGATCGGACTGGGGCCGGAACTGTTCAGCATGGACCGGCTGGAGTTCTACGGCCAGGTGAATTTCCTGAAGGGCGCGTTGATTTATTCCGACTTCATCACCACGGTCAGCCGCAAGTACAGCGAGGAAATCCAGACCGCGGAGTATGGATTCGGCCTGGAAGGCGTCCTGCAAGAGCGGACGAAACGCGTGCGCGGAATCTTGAACGGCGTGGATTATGCCGAGTGGGACCCGGCCGTGGATCGCTTCATCGCGGCCCCTTACAGCGCGGCCGACCTGGAAGGCAAGAAAAAGTGCAAGAAAGATTTGCTCGAACAGTTTGGGCTGCCGGCGGGGGATTTGAACAGCCCGCTGATCGGCATCGTCTCCCGCTTCACCCGGCAGAAGGGAGCGGATTTGATTGCCGAGGTGGCGGACCGCCTGATGGCGGAGAACCTGCGTCTGGTGGCGCTCGGAACCGGCGAGCCGGAATATGAGGAGTTGTTCCGCGATTTGTCGCAGCGGTATAAGAGCAAGGTGGCAGTGCGCATTGCGTACAACAATGCGCTCGCCCACAAAATCGAGGCCGGCTCGGACATGTTCCTGATGCCGTCCCGCTACGAGCCGTGCGGCCTCAACCAGATTTACAGTCTTCGTTACGGCACGGTCCCGGTAGTGCGCGCCACGGGCGGCCTGGACGATACCATCGAGGACTACGATCCGGCCAGCGGGAAGGGAACCGGGTTCAAGTTTTCCGATTACACGGGACCGGAGCTTCTGAAGACCGTCCAGCGGGCCCTGGCCGCGTTCTCCGACCCGGCCCAGTGGAAGCGAGTGATGCAGAGCGGGATGAAGCAGGATTTCTCCTGGGGCAGTTCGGCGCGCGAGTATGTCAAACTGTATAACGAATTGGCGGGAAGGCAGCCCCCGGCCCGTCCCAAGCGGGCGGCAAAGAAAAATTCCATCCCCTAAGCCTTGCGTATCATCGAATCCACTAGGGCGAGTTGATTGGACTTGCAGGAGGTTTGGTTGAATGGCTGGAAATATGTTCGAAGTAACGGATCAGTCGTTTGAAAAAGACGTGTTGCAGTCGGACCAACCGGTCCTGGTGGACTTTTGGGCGGCCTGGTGCGGCCCGTGCCGGATGATTGCCCCCACCGTCGAGGCCCTGGCGAAAGAGTACGCCGGCAAAGCCAAGGTCGCCAAAATGAACGTGGATGATAATCAGTTGACCCCGTCCCAATACAACATCCGCGGGATTCCCACGCTGTTGCTCTTCAAGGGCGGACGAGTGCAGGAGCAGCTTGTGGGGGCCGCTGGTCGCGATGTCATCGAAAATATGATTAAGAAACACCTCTAGTCGCCCTCGCCCTTCTTCCAATATCTTGGCAACATCTCGGGTCCGGTCCTGCGACAAACCGGTGGGCAGGACACCGTCTCGGATGGTAAGATTCTTCCGTGGCCTATGAAATCCGGTTTGCCTCGACGGCCAAACGCCACCTCCAGAAGTTTCCCGTCGGCGAACGCGCCGGGATTGTAGCCGCAGTTGAGACACAGCTTTCACATGAACCGCTGGTCGAGACGCGCAACCGCAAGCGTCTTCGACCCAATCCCATCGCACCTTGGGAATTGCGTGTGAGGAGCCTCCGGGTGTTCTACGAAGTGGACCAGCCCGGTGTGGTGACTGTCCTGGCAATCGGAGCGAAGCGCGGCAGCAGGCTGTACCTCGGAGGCGAGGAGATGGAATTATGAAAACCCTGGAACTGAAGAAGGCATCGAAGGCGCTGGCCGATTATGCAACCCATTTGGGCGCGGAATCCATCGTGATTACCTCGAATAAGAAGCCGGTTGCTGCTCTTGTGTCGCTCCAAGGGGTGGAACGGGAGTCTCTGTCTCTTAGCCTCAATCCAGCGTTTCTGAAAATCATCCGTCGTGCGCGCGCAGAAGTGAGACGCGGGGAGGTCTATTCGCTGAAACAGGTAAAGCAAGAGATGCATACCGAGACCGGCGGACATGACAAGCCATTGCACCGGACGCGCCGAAAGGCGGCGCGCCGCTGAGCGGTTTCGTCTAAGAAAGCAGGCAGCCACGGCACGTTTCGTGTGCCGTGGGCTTTTGACTTGATTTCAGGCGCAAGCCAATTTCAGCCGCGGCGGGATTCGCGTAGGAGG
>MEKR01000108.1 GCA_001767035.1 Acidobacteria bacterium RIFCSPLOWO2_02_FULL_61_28 | reverse complement strand
TGCGTCTACATCAGGCCGGCATAGACGACCGACTTCGGCTCGAAATAATAGTCGAGCGCCTCAGGACCGTGCTCGCGGCCGATGCCGCTCTGCTTGACCCCGCCGAAGGGCAGCTCGTCATAGCCGTAATGGAGCGAATTGATCCATGTGACCCCCGCCTGAATCTTCATCGCCGCCTTGTTGGCTTTGGCCAGGTCGCGGGTCCAGATCGAAGAGCCTAAGCCATAGATCGAGCTGTTGGCGAGCCGGACCGCTTCGTCAATGTCCTTCACGCGGAAGATCGGCAGCGCCGGCCCGAACACTTCTTCCTGCACGATCCGCGCGTCATGGGGAACATCCACCACCAGCGTCGGCTCGTAGAAGTGGGTCGTCTTGAAGCCGCTCGCTTGCTTGCCGCCCGCCAGAATTTTCCCGCCGCGGGCGAGGGCGTCCTCGACCTGCTCCTGCACTTCGCGGCGCTGCGCGTCATTATGGAGCGGACCGATCCGCGTGTCCTTCTCCGTGCCCACGCCGATCTTCAGCCGTTTGACCTTGCCGAGCAGCTTCTCCACGAACTGATCGTAGACGGCCTCAAACACGTACAGCCGTTTGATTGCCAGGCAAGCCTGCCCGCAGTTGTAGAAGCGCCCGACGGAGGCCATGGTGGCCGCGCGGTCGAGGTCCGCGTCATCGCAGACGATCATCGGGTCGCTGCCGCCGAGTTCGAGCGTGACGCGCTTGAAGTCCCGGCCGGCCACTTCCATGATGTGCCTCCCCGTCTTGGTCTCGCCGGTGAACGCCACGCGGCGCACTTTGGGGTTGGAGATCAATTCCTCACCGGCCGTGCCGCCCGGTCCCGTGACGATGTTCAGAACGCCCTTGGGCAATCCGGACTGATTGAGCAGCTCGACCACGCGGGTGGCCGTCAGCGGCGTGCTGCTCGCGGGTTTGACGACGATCGTGTTGCCTCCGGCCAGCGCCGGGCCGATCTTGGTGCCGGTCAGGGTGATCGGGAAGTTCCACGGCGAAATACCCACGCAAACCCCGATAGGCCGCCGCAGGACCATGCCGTAAGCGCCTTTGTTGGGGAAATTCGGAAGCGGCACATAGTCGCCGCGGACTTTCGAAGCGAGCGCCGCGTAGAACCCCAATCCGTGCATGAAGTGTTCGATCTCGGTCATGGCTTCGCTGACCGGCTTGCCCTGCTCGCGGGAAAGAAGCAGCGCCAGTTCGCTGTGCGCGGCGTGGACCAGTTCCTCCGCCTTGAACAGGAATTTGGCGCGCTCGTCGGCGGTGGTTTCCGACCACGGCTCAAAGGCCGCCTCGGCGGCGTCAATGGCGCGCCGGGCATCCTCCGCCGTGCCTTTGGGCGCGGTCCCGACGACCTCGCCGGTCGCGGGGTCCCGGACTTCCATGCGCTCTCCGCTCACGGAGTCCACAGACTCGCCGTTGATGAACATTTTCAAATCCACCTTGGTTTCTGTTGCAATTGCCTGACTCATCGAATCCCCCCGTCAAAGTTAGAAGTGTTGGACATTGTTTCAGCCGGGCGGCTCCCGCCAGAGGCCCGCGCTCCCAAACCGCCTCCGACCGCCTGCGGGCAAGAGGCCCTCAGATTCCCTGGTAGGCCGGCTGGCGGCGCTGCAAGAACGCGCTCACGCCTTCGCGAGCGTCCTTGCTCTCGTAGAGCTGCTGAAGTGTTTCGTGCTCGATCACGATCCCTTCCGTAATGGAAGTCTCCAGACTCGCGCGCGCAGCAAGCTTGATTTTCCCGACGGCTCTGGCGGCCTTGTTGGGCGGGCAGAACTGCCGGGCAAACGCGAGCGACTCTTCCCAGAAAGTGCCCGGTTCATAGACGTAATGAAGGAGGCCCAGGTCCAGGCCTTCTTCAAAGCTCAAGGCTTTGCCGGTAATCAGCAGCTCGATGGCGCGCGCGTAGCCGATGATCCGAGGCAAGCGTTGCGTGCCGCCGACACCCGGCTCGAGACCCAGGTTGACTTCCGGCAGTCCGATCCGCCCGGCGTCGCGCTTGGCGAGGCGGATGTCGCAGGCCAGCGCGATTTCCAGGCCGCCGCCCATGCAGTGCCCGTTGATGGCCGCGATGACGAGCTTCGGCGTCATCTCCAGCCGCCGCACGGTTTCGTTGGCGTGGAGCGCGAAATAATAGAAGTGGTGGGCCGGCTTCTCATTCAGCATCCGAATGTCGGCGCCGCCGCAGAAAAACTTCTCGCCCTTGCCCCGGATCAGGATGCAGAAAACCTTTTCGTCCATGCGCGCTTCGAGAATCGCCTGGTCGAGGTCGCGCATCATGTCATACCCGTAGGCATTGGCGGGCGGGTCGTTCAATTCCAGAATCGCAATTCCGTCTTGAGTCGAGTAATCAACTTTTCCCATTCCCTGGCTCCTCACTGAACAATGGATTCCCAACAAAAATAAAGGATGTTCGCCGGAGGGGAGAATTCTGGCAGGTATCCCGCGCTACAACTCCCCAGGCCCTCTTCCCGGAGGTGGAAGAAACCAGAAGTATAACACGTAAACGAGGACGCCCGCAGAGAGAAAATCCCCGGCGGGGGGGACGATGTTGTCGTTGGTGCGCCCGGCAATCCTGTTCGGCTGGTCGGTGCCCGCCTGGGAGCGGGAACGGTTGCGGACTTTCTACTTTCCGCTCGCTCCGTCTATTGACGCAGGGGCGCAGATAGCCTATGATGAGCATAGTAAATGACTGAAACGTTTCGAGCGGAAACAGTTTGTTGAGAGAACCGTTTTCAACCCACGCGAGACTGCTGCACTGGATCATCGGGGGGCTTTTCGTTTTGTCGGGGACCCTGTCCTCGGCGCAACAGGCCCCGGTCAGCGTCCCCTTGTTCCCGTTGGCTGAGGTTCGGCCGGGACTCAAGGGGATTGGCAAGACCGTTTTCGATGGCCGGACCATTTCCGAGTTTCAGGTCGAGATTCTGGGAGTGCTGCGAAATGTGGCGCCGCGTCAGAGCGTGATTCTGGCGCGGCTGTCCGGGGGACCACTCGAGCAAACGGGCGTCATGGCGGGCATGAGCGGCAGTCCGGTGTATATAGACGGCCGGCTCGTCGGGGCGGTCGCGCTCGGTTTCCAGTTCTCCAAGGAACCGATCGCGGGAATCACTCCCATCGAACAGATGGTGCAATCCTTCACCGATGAGGCCGAGTCCACGCCGCCCAGCACTCCGCGACAGGCGTGGCGATTTGAGCCGGATGCGGCGAACCCGTCCGAGCCGCGCCTACTAGCCTCTGAGATGCCGGACTTGCTGCCCCCGGCAGCGAACTGGTCCAGCCGCGTACTCTGGGGAGGCGCGGAAACATCCTTGCTGCGGGTGGCCACGCCGCTAATGCTTTCGGGGTTTACCCCGGAAGCCGTGGAACACTTTCAGCCGCAACTGCGCGCCCTGGGGTTGATCCCCATGCAGGGCGGTGGAAGCGGCGCGGGGGATCAGGCGATGGGCGACCCTTCCCGCTTGCAGCCCGGGTCCATGATTAGCGTCCAACTGGTGCGCGGCGACCTGGGAGTGAGCGCGGATGGAACCGTTACGCTGGTGGACCAGGGGCGCGTGTATGCCTTCGGGCATCGCTTCCTTTCCGCGGGGCCTACGGACATTCCGTTTGCGGAATCCGAGGTTCTGGCCGCTCTGCCGAGCTATGCCAGCTCCATGAAAATCTCAACCCCCGGGCGGTTGCTGGGAGTGATCGGCCAAGACCGTAGCTCGGGAGTCATGGGCCTGTTGGGCCGCCGGGCAAGGATGGTGCCGATTGAGCTGGAGGTAACTTCCGGCCAGCGTCCCGGGCGTACCTATCAGTTTGAGGTGGTCAATGACCGCTTCCTGCTCCCGTTCCTGGTCAACATGGCGGTTCTTTCGTCTCTGGGAACTACGGAGCGGATGGTCGGGGATTCCACGCTGCAGGTGGAACAGACGGTTACGCTGAACGGTCTTCCCGAAGTCAAGGTGGCCAATTACTTCAGCGGCAGCGCCAACGCCCCGGCGGCGGCGGCCCAGTCGGCGGCGGCGACGTTGACCTATCTCATGCAAAGCGAGCTAGGCCCGGTGGATGTGCAGGGCATACGGTTGCGGGTGCTCGCGACCGACCGGCGGCTGACTCGGGAACTGGAACGGGTGTGGAGCGACCGGCGGGAAGTCAAGCCGGGTGAGTCCCTGGAACTGACGGCGCTGCTTCGGGCGGAAAACGGAGAAGAAACGCTCCAGAAGGTTTCGCTCGAGATTCCGGCGAGTCTGGCTCCGGGTCCGTTGAGCATTACGGTGGCGGACGGGTCCACCATAGACCGCGTGGAACTGAGCCGGGCGGGCCGGGTGGTTCTTCCCCGGAGTCCGCAGCAGCTCATCCGCGCCATCAACAAGCTGCGCCGGAATGACCGCCTGTACGTGCGGCTCTCCCGTTTGGAGCCGGGATTCGTGATCCAGGGAGAAAGCTTCCCGTCGCCTCCCCCGTCGCTGGCGCGCACGCTTACCTCCGACCCATCGCTCAGCGCGAATATCTCCCTCACTTTTCTCTCCACCGTGGCCGATTATGAAATGGGGTCTTTGCCCTCCCTGGTTTCGGGACTAAAAACAATTACTGTAACGGTGCGAGATTGAGGCCGGCGGGCTTGTATTTCCTCCCCGGTCGGCGCGCGCCGAGGAACGTCCGAGAGTTTGCTCCGTCCGGTGGGGAGCAGATCAGTCTGCGAATCAGAAGGAAATTGGACCGATGAAAATCATACGGAAGGCTGCGCTCCTGCTGACCGTCCTCTGCGCCAGTGGAGCGTTCGGAGTCAGCACCAGGTTCTGGACCAGTTCCACATTTGAAGATTTCGGGCGTGGCAACTTCTCCGGCATTTCGCTCAGCCGGGAAGGCGCGCTGAAACTGGCCCCGGCCCTGGACGAGATTTTCAACAGCGACCAGGCCATGATCTGGGCGGTCGGACGCGACCCGGGCGGGAATCTCTACCTCGGCACCGGCCACAGCGGCAAGGTGTTCCGGCTGGGGGCGGATCTGAAAGGGTCTCTGTTCTTTGACGCGAACGAACCGGACGTCTTTGCGGTGGCCGTGGATAAGAGCGGCAATGTTTACGTCGGCACGTCCCCGGACGGCAAGATTTACAAGGTGGACCCTTCGGGAAAATCCCAGGAATTTTTCAACCCGCAGGCCAAGTATATCTGGGCATTGGTGTTTGGCGCGGACGGGAACTTGTACGCGGGCACGGGGGATCGGGGGCGAATTTACCGTGTGCGCCCCAATGGAGAAGGAGAACTCTTCTACGATACCCAGCAGAGTCACGTCGTGAGTATGGCGCTCAGCCCTGCCCAGGAGTTGATCGCCGGCACGGAGCCTAACGGCCTGCTCTATCGAATTTCCGGCTCTGCAAAAGGGTTTGTGTTGTATGATGCCCCGCAATCAGAAATCCACAGCGTAATGGTGGCGGCCGATGGAAGCATCTATGCCTCGGCGATGGGGTCTCCCGAAGAACGCCGCCAGCGTCTGCCACCCCCGCAGGCTGTGGGGGGGGGGCAAGCGCCCGTCCGAGCGACACAGACCATCACCGTCCGCGCTGACGACTCCCCGTTTCCGGGAGGGCCCGGAGACGGCGGAGGGCAGCAGGACCCGCAGGGTCCCGGGGGCGGCTCAGCCCAGGTGATCATCCAGGGGACGCAACCGATTATCACCGGCGGAGGCCCGCGCGGGGCAGAGGGTCGGGGCGCTCGCAGCGCCTTGTACCGGGTTTGGCCCGACAGCACCGTCGAAACGCTCTGGAATTCGCCGCGGGAGAATATCTTTGACCTGCTGGTCTCGGACAGAACTCTGCTGTTTTCGACGGATGATAAAGGCCGCATCTATGAATTGACTCCGGACCGGCAGGTTTCCTTGCTTACGCAGACCGGCCAGGAAGAAACGACCCGGCTGATTCCCTTCGGCAACTTTGTGTTGGCCACCACTTCCAACGTCGGCAAGGTATTTCGGCTGGGGACGCGTCCGGCCGCCACGGGCTCCTTTGAGTCGGAAGTATGGGACACCGGCAGCGTTTCCGGCTGGGGGAAAATTCGATGGAGCGCCGATCTGCCTCCGGGAACGGCTCTGGAACTGTTAACCCGAACCGGCAATTCCCGCCGCCCGGATGCCACCTGGAGTGATTGGGCCACGGCGTATCGGGAAGCGGGCGGGGAACAGATCAGCAGTCCTCCGTCACGCTACATCCAATGGAAAGCCGTATTTCGCGCCGCCGCAGACCGCTCGCCGGTGCTGCGCGAGGCGATTTTGGCGTACCTGCCGCGAAACCGCGCCCCGGAAGTGACCGAAATTCGGGCCAATCCGCGCGGCGACCGGGGAGCTGGCGGCACCTCCTCCGGCGTCACCGTGGTGGGCGCAGGCGGCGGGGGCACAGGAACACGGGCTTTCTCCGGGGTAGCTTCGCCACGCTCGCAGCCCCCGCGAGGCTTGGACCTCCGCTGGACGGCGAACGATCCGGATCAGGATGAACTGGTCTATTCGCTCTATTTTCGCGGCGAGGCGGAAACGGAGTGGAAGCTCCTGGAAGACGACTTGAAAGTAAATTCCTTTCCCCTGGAGAATGACGTCTTACCGGACGGACGATACCGGGTGAAAGTGGTGGCCTCCGACGCCGCAGCCAATCCCTCGGGGACGGCCAAGACCGCGGAGATGGTGAGCGCGCCGTTTCTGGTGGACAGTACGCCGCCCCAGGTGGAGGCGTTGCAAACCACCCGGGGGCGGGATTCTGCCACCGCGCGCTTCCGGGCTTTTGACGCCGCCAGTGTTCTGATTCGAGCCGAGTACGCCTTGGACGCCGATCCGCTGGTGCCTCTGCTCTCCGACGACGGCATTATTGATTCGCGCGAGGAGACGTTTACGGTGACGGTAAAGCCCCCGGACGGCCGCGAGCACTTGCTCACCGTGCGACTCTACGATGCAGCGGGAAATGTGGGGGTCGGGAAAACAGTGTGGTCGGCATTGGAAGCCACCGGGAACCGCTAACTGATTGCAGATCAGAGGAATAATCGGGCAACCCGCCAGCCGGGCGTGGCATCGAATCTACGATTGCCGCCACTACGGGAGGGTTGTTCCGAGTGCTCACGGTTCCAATGCAACTTCAGGGAATCCTTCCAGCATCTGACAGAATGAGCGCAGGTGCTATTTCGCGGAGCGCCTTGAGTTCGGATATTAGGGATGTTCCGGAGAACGCAGAAGCCAAGGCAATTGAAGAGGCCAAGAATGGCAGCGCCGAGGCTTTTGAAACCCTCTATCATGCGCACAAGCGCCGGATTTACTCGCTGTGTCTGCGCATGACCGGCAATCCGGCCGATGCCGAGGATCTGACGCAAGAGGCGTTCTTGCAAGTGTTCCGCAAGATTGGCACCTTCCGCGGGGAAGCAGCTTTTTCCACCTGGATGCACCGGCTGGCCGTCAACCTGGTGCTGATGCGGCTGCGCAAGAAAGGGATTCTGGCATCCTCCTTGGAGGAGCCGGCAGACTCGGATTCGGAGGACTCCCGGAGGCGCGACATCGGAACTGCCGACCCCGCGTTAACGGGAGTGGTGGACCGGGTGGTGCTGGAACGCGCGATCCAGGCGCTCCCGGCCGGCTACCGGACGGTTTTTTATTTGCACGACGTGGAAGGATTTGAACACCAGGAAATTGCAAGTATGCTTGGTTGCTCCGTCGGCAATTCCAAGTCGCAACTCCACAAGGCCCGGATGAAACTTCGGGGGCTGTTGGGAGGGGGACATGCTCCGGCAGAAGCGAGTGAACCCCCGGAGGTTTCGAGCGACCTGGAGACGCCGCCAAGAGCCAGCAAGACGGGGAGCGAGTTACCATGAAATGCGAGGAATTCGAACGAGAATGGCAGGAACTGGATGATTCCGCGTTGCTTTCTCCCGCCCTGGAAGAGCACCGGCAGGTCTGCTCTCCTTGCGCGGGCAAGGTGCGGGACGTGAATCTGATTCGGTGGCAGGCCCGTCAAATGGTCGAGGCGGAGCAGCCTCCCGAGCGAGTCTGGCTCCACCTCCGCCGCCAGTTAGACCAGCAGGGTTTGATCCGGGAACCGGGCGCGTGGCCGTCCCTGGCTCGTCTTGTGACGTTTGCATGGCTGCCCCGCTTGCCCTTGGGTCTGGCCTATGCCGCCGTGTTCTTCCTCGCGCTGGGAGGAGTGCTGTACTTGCGCGACCTCGTCACGCACGTTTCGGCTCCTTCTCCCGCGCCCGCCACAGCCGTGGCGCAGCCGCCGGCGGCCTCTCCTCCCGCTGAGACTTTAACTCGGGCTGAGGCAGTCCAGAAGGCAATCGAAGCGGCCCCGCCGGAAGTTCGGAGAGTGATTGAAAAGGCCCCGCCGGACAGACAACCCGCCTATGTCGCAAACTGGCAGGAACTCAATCCTTCTTTCACGCGGGTTGATTCTTCCATCAACGTGTTGGAGCAGTATGTCGCAGCGCATCCGGATGATCCCCTGGCCCGCAGCCAACTCTATACGGTTTACGAGCAACAGAATCGTCTGTTGGAATTGTTGATGCGCGGGGAAGAATTTCGATGAGGCCGAATTCAGCTTTCCGAAGCCCTCGGCGCTGGCTGGCGATGCTGGCGGTGGCGGGGGTGTTTTGTGCCGGCCTCGGCGCGGTTTCCAGCGAACCGATCCGCAAGAGCTTTGCCACGATTGCGAACCCTTCCCTTCTCCTGCACAGCCACAGCGGCACGATTTCCGTAAAAGGATGGGATCAGAACCAGGTGGAGATCAAGGGCGAGCGCGCCTCCGAGAGCATGGACGTCCTCATTGACGGCAATGCGGAGAAGGTTACGATTCAGACGCATCCCAAGCGCCAGAACCTCTCGCCCCAGGAAGCGCAGGTGAATCTGGAAATCCATGTGCCCCGGCAGACCCTCGTGCGCGTGGAGTCCGAGCGGGGGGACATCGCAGTCGAGGACCTCGAAGGAGGCGTGGCCGTCGAGGGAGTTGCCAATTCCGTCACGCTGTCGCGCATCCGCGGCTACATTACCGCGCGCACGGTGGACGGCCCCATCCTGATCCGCGCTTCCGAGGGACACATCAAGGCGGACTCGATCACCGGAGACCTGAAATTCGTTCAGGTGAACGGCTCCGAACTGATCGGAACCACCAACTCCGGGGCAATTCACTATCAAGGAGATTTCGGCTCCGGGGGCACCTACGTCCTGCACAACTACAGTTCCCCCATCGAGATTCAAGCCTTCCCGAAAGCCAGTTTTGATATGACCGCTCGCTCCGTCCTGGGAACCATCGAGAGCCAGATTCCATTCCTCCCGCTTCCTCCGGGGACCCCCTTCCGGCGTTCCACAACAGGGAAACTGTTGCAGGGCCGAATCGGTACCGGCAAGTCCACCGTCCAGATCACTTCCTACAGTGGTACAATTCGATTGTCCGGCGGCCGTTGACCGGCTGCCCTCCTCGTTGGGAGGAAACAGCCTTCGGCAGCGCCGGAACGGGAATTTCCTCTGTGTTGGGCGGAAGGTCCCGAGACGAGACCATGACTGTGTTCCGACAGAGCGTTTTCAGGGTCGCTGTATAGGCGAGGCAACTTCGTAAGGGCATGGCTTCAACGGGGTCCCCAGCACGCCGCTTTCAGCGTGCTGGGGTAGGAGCCATGCCGAAACGACGGCTCCTATCGAGTGGGCTTTAGCCCCTGAGGTACGTCCCTCAGCCGTTCGACTTCGCCCCTCGACTCCGCTCGGGACGGGGAAACAATACAGGCGTCCTGAGCCTGCCGAAGGGCGCTCACGGCCCTGAGCCTGTCGAAGGGCGGCTGAAGCCGCAAGGAAGTGGAGTGGATTTGGCGCGCCATTTACGGCACGACTGAAGTCGTGCCCTTACGTTCCCAATCTTCTACACCAATGCCGAAGATGGTCTAGCATGATTCCTCTTTCTTCTTCTGCCGCTCCCGCCGGAGGCAAACCCATCGCCGTCTATCTGGTTGGCTTCATGGGAAGCGGCAAGACCACCGTGGGAATGAAGCTGGCCCAGCGCCTGGCGTGGAAGTTCATTGATCTCGATACCCGCATCGAGCAAGAAGAGAGCCGCAGTATTGCAGAAATCTTTGCCCGGGCGGGCGAAGCAGCCTTCCGAAAAAAAGAACAGGAAACCTTGCGGCAGGTCCTGGAAGAAGTCGCCCAGGGCGGCGGACGGGTGGTCGCTCTGGGAGGCGGCACCTTTGCCCAGCCCCCGAATTTTGAATTGCTCCAGCGCTCCAAGGCGATTGCCATCTGGTTGGAGTGCCCCATCGGGGAATTGCTCTTGCGGTGCGCCTTGCTGACAAACCGTCCGCTGTTCCGCGATGAGGCGGCCTTTCGGCAGCTTTACGAACAGCGCCTCCCCTACTATCGCCAGGCCACGTTCACGGTCCAGACCGGAAGCGCCGATCCCAACGAGGTGGTGAATCTCATTCTGGCCTTGCCGGCCTTCCAGGGGTTGCTGTGCCATTGCTGAAACCGAGTTGGTGTCCCACCGTTCAGACGCGAGCACGCGAATCGCATTCTGCCCGGACTTCCCCGCCCTGTTTCTTGCGAATCTCGAGAACTTCCTCCGAAAACCGGCGCGCTCCGGCCTGGCTTGGATTGCTCCTGGTTTTGCTCGGAACCACTTTGTGGATCAAAGCCGGACCCGCCGCGGCGCAAACCGGATCGAGCACCGAGGACGGTGTTTTTCTCATTCGTTCCGGCGAGCGTCGCATTGGGACCGAACGGTTCCTGATCCGGCGCATCGCTTCCGGCTGGGAAGCGGCTGGAGAGCTGCTATTGGAAGTGCCCGGGGCACCGCGCGTCTCGGAAGCTTCCACCTTGCGCCTGGACGCGAAATGGAAACCCACCTCTTACGAACGGCAGCAGCAAGCTCCCAAGAAGGGGAATCTGACCGTAGAGTTCGGGTCCGCGGGGACAAAACTGCTGTCGAAGACCGAAGCAGGGACCCAGGAGCAGATTTTCCTTCTCCCCGATCATGATCTGGTGGTTCTGGACACGAATCTCTTTCATCAGTATATATTGCTGCTGCGCCAGTATGACGCCGCACGGTCCGGCCCGCAGAACTTCAATGTCTTCGTTCCCCAGGAAGCCACGCCGGCCATGATCAGCCTGACCTTGCTCGGCAAAGAAAACCTCCGGATCAACGATACGCCGCTCGAATTGAATCATTTCCAGGCGGCCACCGAGGACATCAAGATTGAGATCTGGGCCACGCCGGAGGGAGAAATTCAGCGCTTGGAAATCCCGCAGGCCCGCCTGGAGATCGTTCGCCAAGACCTTGCCGGGCGCTGACTGCGGGTCGCAGTCGCGGTCCACGCGAGAAGCCGCGCCCGCGCAAGGCTGCCGGACATTCCTCGCCACGCTCACCCGTTCACCCTGCCGCGCGATTTTACAGGAAGCAAGCCTTTCACTATAATTCCCTCCTTACGGGGCAAGACGATCGAATCCCAGCGACAGAGTGATCATGAAGTGGACCGTCCAGCGCGCAGCAGTCTTGGGAGCCGGTACGATGGGTTCCCGGATCGCGGCGCACCTGGCGAACTGCGGCGTCCCGACGGTTCTTCTCGACCTGCTTCCTGCCGAACTGACTCCGGCAGAGAAGAAGAAGGGCCTGGACCTGAGCTTGCCCGCCGTGCGCACTCGGATTGCCCGCGCGGGCCTGGAATCGGCTCAGAAGAGCAAACCGCCTGCGTTCTTTCTCGACGAACTGGCCGCTCGCGTGACCGTCGGAAATTTCGACGACCACCTCTCCTCGGTTGCGGAAGCGGACTGGATCATTGAAGCGGTCGCCGAGGATTTCGAGACCAAGCGCAACCTGCTCGCCCGAGTCGCGCCGCTTCGCAAGCCGGGCACGGTAATCAGCTCCAACACCAGCGGGCTTCCGATCGGACGCCTCGCGGCGGGTTTTCCGGAGGAGTTTCGCCGCCACTGGCTCGGGACGCACTTTTTTAATCCGCCTCGCTATCTCCATCTGCTTGAAATCATCCCTGGACCGGATACGCTGCCCGAGGTGCTGGCCGCCGTATCGGAGTTCGCCGATTTGCGGTTGGGAAAGGGCGTGGTGCGCGCCAAGGATACGCCGAACTTCATTGCGAACCGCATCGGCACGTTCTGTATATGCCAGATATTGCGCGCCATGGAGGAAGAGGGTCTCAGCGTGGACGAAGTGGACCAGTTGACCGGCCCCGTGATCGGCTGGCCCAAGACCGCCACCTTCGGCACGCTCGATCTCGTGGGGCTGGACATCTTCGCCAGCGTGTCGCGCAACCTGCTCGACAATGCTCCGTCCGATGAAGCGCGCGATGTGTTTCGCCTTCCGGGGTTCGCCGAGAAGATGCTGTCCCAGAAACTCCTCGGCGCGAAGACCGGATCGGGTTTTTACAAACGAACCCGGCAGACCTCCGGCGAGACGGAAGTTCTGACGATTGATCCCAAAACACTCGAGTATCGTCCGCGGAAGAAGGCGCAATTCGCGTCCCTGGATATGGCGCGAAACGTCGAAGGGACGGGTCATCGGATTCGGACGATCCTTCAGACCACCCACCAGACCAACGACCAGAACAACGATGCGGCGGGGCGCTTCCTTTGGAAAGCCCTCAGCCGAACGTTTCTTTATGCGGCCCGCCGTATTCCGGAGATCGCCGACCGTGTGGTGGACGTGGACCGGGCGATGCGGTGGGGCTTTGGCTGGGAGCTTGGTCCGTTCGAATTATGGGACGCCGTCGGAATCCGGGAGTCCATTCAGCGGATGGAAAAAGAAGGACTGGCGATTCCGGAGGGGATCGCTCGAATGCTGGCGTCCGGCGCCCAGCAGTTCTATACCCAGGCGAACGGCGCGACGAAGTATTTTGACCTTCACCACTCTGCTTATCAGCCCGTAGATCAGCCCACGGGAGTGGTTCTGTTGCGCGGCGGACGAACAACCCCGCCCGCCCTGCGCGAATCCGCCGACGCCAGCTTGCGGGACTTGGGAGACGGCGTGGCGTGCGTAGAGTTCCACACCAAGATGAACGCCATCGGCCCCGGCATTGTTGAAATGATTCTCACCGGCCTGAAGGAACTTGCCAAGAACTTTGATGCCTTGGTGATTGGCAATCAGGGGAGCGATTTCTCGGCGGGAGCGAACCTGCTTCTGCTGCTGATGGAGGCTCGGGCCGGAAACTGGGAGGAAATAGACCTCTTGGTTCGCCGCTTCCAGCAGTTGAATCTGGCGATCAAGTATTCGCCCAAGCCGGTCGTGGTCGCGCCGTTTCGGAGAACGCTAGGGGGCGCTTGCGAAATCGCTTTGGCGGCTCCCCGCACGCAAGCGGCGGCAGAAACCTATATGGGGCTGGTCGAGACCGGCGTGGGCCTGGTTCCGGCGGGCGGAGGCGCGAAGGAAATGCTGCTGCGGACAACGGATGCTTTGCCTCCCGGGGCCGATGTGCTGACGGCCATCAAAGAGCTTTTCAAGACCATCAGCTTTGCGACGGTCTCCGGGTCTGCACTGGAAGCGCTGCGTCTGGGCTTCCTCCGGCCCTCGGACGGCATCACCATGAATCCCGACCGGCTGCTGGCTGACGCCAAACAAGCAGCCTTGGAGATGGCACGCGGCGGCTATCGCCCCTCGCGGCCCGGCCCGCGATCCGACGTTCGGGTGTTGGGCGAGGCGGGATTGGCTGAACTCAAGATCGGCATTCACATGGCGCGGCGGGGAAATTTTATTACCGAGCATGACGCGCTCGTGGCCGGCAAGCTGGCGTACGTCCTTTGTGGAGGCAGGCTGACCGGTCCGGCTGTGGTGAGCGAGAAATACTTGCTCAATCTCGAACGCGAGGCGTTCTTGAGCCTCTGCGGCGAGGCCAAAACCCAGGAGCGCATGGCCCATGTGCTCCGGACGGGGAAACCGCTGCGAAACTGACTAAGGAAGGGATGACGGATGAGGGATGGGAAAATCAGTCCGGTCTGGAAGCGACGTTAAAACACTTCCAAAAGCTACGTTCCCAAAAATGAGGGCGGGAGATGGTTGGCTTTTGTCGCGATTGCGGTGATTACACGGTCCTTGATACGGACGATCACTGCTCGGAGTGCGGGTCCCACCGGATAACTCATGCGGAGAAAGAGTATCTGTGTAAAGGGTGCGGAGCATTCACCATTCCTGACGAAACAAACAGATGCGTAAGCTGTGGTTCACCGCGTATCAAGCTCGCTGCCGCAACTCGGAGAGATAACTTTAATATCGAGCCTCTACCGAAAAACCAGAGTGAGGAGGACGTGCCGCCTGAGGAGATTGCCACGTGGCCAAGTATCGAAGAAAAGCAAACGGGGAGTCCGAATGTCCGGACAAACGTGGAGATACCGTCTGAAGCTGTACACGCAACGAGGGATCAAGACGGAGTCAAAAACTGGGAATTCCAGTTTGCCTGGGTAGTAATGTTCATTACATTGCTGGGTCTTGGATTAGGTATATTCCTATATTTTATGCAACTTCTAGGGTTAAAGTGAAACCGGAATTTGTTGACAATCGGGAACTGACGATTGAGGTTCGCCGGTATGAAAAAGCCTTCCTGCACGGTAATGTTACTTGTCACTCGTCACTCGTCACTATTTCCTGATGGAAGGAGGCGCGAATGAGAGACGCTGTCGTTGTAGCCAGTCTGCGAACGGCGGTGGGAAAAGCCCCGCGCGGGGCGCTGCGGCATACCCGGCCCGACGACATGGCAGCCGCGGTCATTACGGCCCTCTTGCGCCAAACGCCGGGCCTCGCTCCCGAAGAGATTGAAGACGTGATCCTCGGTTGTGCATTTCCCGAGGCGGAGCAGGGGCATAACATGGCGCGCATCGTTTGCCTGCGGGCCGGACTCCCGCAGTCGGTCAGCGGGATGACGATCAACCGCTTCTGCTCCTCGGGACTCCAGGCCATTGCGATGGCGTCGGAGCGCATCATGGCCGGTTTCGCCGACGTGATCATTGCGGGCGGGTCGGAATCCATGAGCCTGGTTCCGATGCCGGGGTGCCGTCTCGCTCCCAACCCGTATCTGGTCGAGTGCCATCCCGACGTGTATCTCAATATGGGATTGACGGCGGAAAATATTGCCCAACAGTACAAGATCGCGCGGAACGAGGCGGACGCTTTCGCGTTGGCGAGCCATGAGAAGGCCATCGCGGCGATTCGCAGTGGCCGCTATAAAGGCGAGATTGTTCCTTTGGAAGTCACCACAACGACGGTGCCCGAATCCGGCAATGGCCCCGGCAATGGCCGTGCATACGAGCCGCAGAGCACGACCACAATCTTTGAGATAGACGAAGGCCCGCGCGCAGACAGTTCGCTGGAGGCGCTGGCGAAGCTGAAGCCTGTCTTCCATGCCGAGGGCACGGTCACCGCAGGCAACTCGTCTCAGATGAGCGACGGCGCCGCGGGGGCCATCGTGATGTCGGCCGAGCGCGCCAAGGCTCTCGGGCTAAGACCCCTGGCGCGGTTTCTCGCCTTCGCCGCGGCGGGAGTCCCGCCGGAGATCATGGGCATCGGGCCGGTGGCCGCCATTCCGAAGGCTTTGCGCCTGGCCGGTCTTACTCTGCAACAGATGGACCTGATCGAGCTGAACGAGGCGTTTGCGGCGCAGGCTTTGGCCGTGATCCGCGAGGCCGGCTTGGACCCGGCGAAGGTGAACGTCAACGGCGGCGCGGTGGCGCTCGGGCATCCGCTCGGCTGCACCGGGGCGAAACTGACGGCGACTCTTCTCCATGAGATGAAACGGCGCGGCTCCCGCTACGGCCTGGTCACGATGTGCATCGGCGGCGGCATGGGCGCTGCCGGAGTTTTTGAGAATCTAACCTGATGCGGTTCAGAGCCGCGACCGTAAGTTATAATGTGGCCGATGGGGTTGCTTATCGCGGACAGCAGCCCACCGCCTGAAGCTCAATGAAACCAATACGCCTCACCTCTCATGCGGTGGAACAATGCGCGGAGCGGGGTGCTAGCGAGAGTGAAGTGAGGAAGACCATCGAGCGAGGCTCGCGAGAGCCCGCCAAGCACGGCAGGTCTATGTATGTATCGCCACAATTTCGATTATCGGGCGCAATGGGAAGGACAATACTATGCGATCAAGCAGGTTGCTCCGGTGGTCGTGGAAACGGAGAATGAGATTGTAGTGGTGACCGTGTACACGTTCTATTATTGAGAGGAAGGACCGATGCGGATCAGCTATGACAGTGAAACCGATGCGCTTTATATCCGGCTCCTGGAAGGCGAACACCAATGCCGAACCTTGCGCCTGACCGACGAAATCGCCCTCGATATTGGTGAAGGCGAAACGCTGGTGGGCATCGAGATTCTCGACGCCAAAGAAGTGCTGGGTCAAGGCAGTCTGCCGACTGTGATCCTCGAAAACGTGCCTTTGGTAAAAGCGTAAGCCCGCCGGTCACCGAAAGTGGCGGCGGCATGGGTGCTGCCGGAGTTTTTGAGAACCTGAGCTGACAAAGCGCCCGCAACGAGCGCACCGCGGCGTTATTGGACGCTGTGAACCGATGAGGTGAACGATGGCGACGAAGACCAACCCAGCAACGGCTGTAAACCGTGGAGCGACTGTCCGGGGCGGAAGCTTCTTGATTGAAGAGCGCCTGCCGGAAGAAATATTCACTCCGGAGGATTTCACCGAGCAGCATCGCCTGATCGCCGACACCGCCGATCAGTTCATGCGCAACGAGGTCTTGCCGCGTTGGGAGCAGATCGAGCATCAGGAGCCGGGGCTGACCCCGCGGCTGCTCCGCCAGGCCGGCGAGCTGGGCCTGCTCGCGATTGAGATCCCGGAGCGGTACGGCGGGATGGAGATGGACGAGGTCTCGGCGATGCTCGTCGCCGAAAAGATGGCGCAGGTTGCGTCGTTCGCGGTGACGTGCAGCGCGCACACGGGGATCGGCATCCTCCCGATCGCTACGTTCGGCACCGAAGCGCAAAAACAGACGTACCTCCCGGGCATGGGGACGGGAGATTTGGTCGCCGCCTATTGCCTGAGCGAGGCCGAAGCGGGTTCCGATGCGCTGGCGGCCCGCGCGCGCGCCACGCTCTCTCCCGACGGCAAGCATTACCTGCTCAACGGCGAGAAAATGTGGATCACCAACGCCGGTTTTGCAGACCTGTTCATCGTCTTTGCAAAGGTGGATGGAGAAAAATTCTCTTGCTTCATTGTAGAAAAGGGTTATCCCGGCTTCTCGACCGGCGCGGAAGAAAAGAAGATGGGAATCAAGGGGTCGTCCACGCGCGCGGTGATCCTGGAGAACGTTCCCGTTCCGGTGGAGAATGTTCTCGGAGAGATCGGGCGGGGCCACATCATCGCGTTCAATATCCTGAATGTGGGCCGGTTGAAACTCGCCGCCGCCTGTCTAGGCGGCTCCAAGCGAGCCATCGAGCACGCCGTCGCCTACGCCAAACAGCGCCGCGCCTTCGGCAAGGCCATCGCCGAATTCGGATTGATTCAGGAAAAGCTGGCGGAGATGGCTACGCGCATCTTCATCGGTGAAACCCAGGTCTATCGCACCGCCGCTCTCCTGGACTCTCTGCTGACTGAGGCCGACCCGGAGTCGCCCGAGTACAGCGCGCAAGCCCGGCGGGCGATGGAGGAATACGCCATTGAGTGTTCCATCAATAAGGTCTGCTTGAGCGAAAGCCTCGATTACATCGCCGATGAATGGGTGCAGATTTACGGCGGCTACGGCTACCATCAGGACTATCCGGCCGAGCGCGCCTATCGCGATGCCCGCATCAACCGCATTTTTGAAGGAACCAACGAAATCAACCGGCTCGTGATTCCGAGCCTGTTGCTCAAACGGGCGGCGACCGGGCAACTCGCCCTGATGCCCGCCGCAACCCGCTTAATGCAGGAGGCCCTGTCGGGAGTGCCGCTTTTCGCTGAGTCCGGCGCGGACGGCGTACTCGCGGAAGAGAAGAGACTGGTCGAAGCGGTGAAGAAGGTGGCGCTTCTGGTGGCTGGCGTCGCGTATCAGAAGTACATGGCGGCGCTGTCCGAGCAGCAGGAAGTGCTGGCCGCCATTTCCGATATCGTCATGGAAGCCTTTGCGCTCGAATCGGCCGTCCTGCGGACGCAGAAGATCGCTGCGCGGTCCGGACAAGAGAAGGCTGCCCACGCCACCGCGATGACCCGCCTGTGGGTCCACTCGCGGATGGATTGGGTGGAGCACCGCGCGCGAACGGCACTGGCCGCCGTTGCCGCCGGGGATACGCTTCGGACGCAGATCGCGGTGCTCCGCCGCTTCACTCGCCGCGACCCCGTGGACACCATCGTATTGCGTCGGCAAATCGCCGCCCGCGTCATCGAGCAGGGAAAATATCTCGTCTAAACCGGAACCGGCTAGACTCTCTTACCGACCGCCACCCGCGCTTCCGCCAGTTTAACCTTCCATCGGATTCGCGGAAGGAAACGCTACCGCGATCACAGCCGCTTAACGCCGCTCGAGGAGAGCAAGAAGCAGGTCGCCGTGAGTCCCAGCACCGCGCTGCCCATCAGGAGCGCCGTCGGGGGTGAGAATTGCGAGGCCAGGTAGCCAACCGTCAGGCTGCCGAGCGGCATGCCGCCCCGGAAAGCGAACATGAAGATGCTCATCACGCGCCCGCGCATCCGTTCGGCGACGTTTAACTGCACCAACGACGTGATCGTGGCGAAGAGTGTAATCAGGCAGACGCCCGCGAGGAAAAGGACCACGTAGCTCAGCGCCAGGTTGCGGGAGAGGGCGAAGGTAGCGAGCAGGAGGGCGAAGGCGATCTGCGCACCCAGGACCGTGCGTCCGTGGCTTTCCCGGCGCGCAAACCCGGCGTAGAGCAGGGCGCCGGTGATGGCTCCGGCTCCGGAGGTGGCCATCAAGTGGGAATAGCCGGTGGCTCCCATGCCGAAGACATCCTTGGCAAATACCGGCAGCAAGGTCATCAGAGGAATCCCGCAAAAGGTGCTGACAAACCCCAGCACGCTCAGTTGCCAGAGCGGTCCTTGCGTTTTCATGTACACGAAGCCGTTGCGGAGTCCCGTCAGCACAGAATCGGTGGTCTTCTCTGGAACAAACGTGGCGCGGATCAGGTACAAACTGATGATGACGGCGACGAATGACAGGCCGTTCAAGGCAAAGCACCAGGCAACGCCGGCGGCCGCCAGCACCACTCCCGCCAACAGCGGCCCTACCATGCGCGCCAGGTTGAACTGAATCGAATTGAGCGCGATGGCGTTCGGAACGTCCTCGCGCTTGACCAGGCCGGGGATGATCGCGGCATAGGCCGGCCCGCCGAAGGACTGGCCGGTCCCACCAACAAAAACCAGCGCCAGAATATGCCAGATACGCAGTTGGTCCAGAAGCACCAACGCCGTCAGAATGAAAGCGCAGGTCATTTGGATAAATTGCGAGCCGAGAAGCAGCTTGCGACGGTCAAGGCGGTCGGCGACAACCCCGCCGAACAGTGAAAACAGCAGGATGGGCAAATCGCCGAGAAAGCCTACCAGCCCCAGGTAGAAGGCCGAGCCGGTCATTTCCAGCACCAGCCAGGACTGCGCCACCTGCTGCATCCAGGTGCCGCTGGTGGACGTGAATGCTCCGCCCCACATCAAGCGGAAGTCGCCGTAGCGGAACGCTTGGAAGGTGCGGGAGAAAACGCCGGGGGCTTTCGTGGCAGGGGGAATATCGGGTCCGGTGGCCATGAGGCTCACGCGGCCACCTCCGTCGCGCTTGCATGGGATGGAATCAACGTCTTTGGATCACAACATGGAAGTTCGTCCGGCATGGATATCTATTTTAGACGATATTCGAATGGTCCGCTCGTTAGAGAACTGAATTTGAGGATGGTGAAGCCGAGAATGTTGCCTTCCATGTCCACTTTTTGCATGATCTGGTCGCTCTTGGTTTCCCGAAAAAATCCTTCCTTCTGATCGAAGATGACTTCGAGATAGTCGCCCTCGGCGTCGTAGTGGAGTTTCAGCCGCATTTCTCAGCACGCAAGCCTCCGAAGGAGGCGACAGAGTCTAGCCCAGCACGTAAGTGCTGGGAAACGGGAGGACAAGCAAAAGAGCCCCGGAGGGGCGACAGAAATTCTGCTTCGGAAGTCCACAAGGATTGTATTCTTTCGCCCCTGCCGGGGCTTGCTGGCAAACCCCTGGATTCCCAGGGCTCGCGCCCTGGGCTAGAATCTATCGCGCCTCCGGCGCTGTGATGCTGGTGAGAAGTGCAGGTCAGAACTCTTCCTGCCATACCCGGCTGTGCTCTCCTTCGCCTTTCATCACAATCGTTGCTACAGAAAACTTTGGTTTGCTGTTATCATGAGCCCGTGGCTGAAACACTCGAAGTCCGCATTGCCCATGAAATGTCTCAGCAAATTTCCCAACTACGCCAAGAGAGGCGCGAGCAATTCTGCTGGCTTCTGGGCTTCCAAATTCTTTCCTGGCTCAGCATTCTAGGAACACTGCTCGCCTTTTTGTTTCGTCAGTAATGCGATAAGAACCTTTCGAGTGTTCAGAAGCAGTTCTTCTGCCTTGTCACCAGGATATTTCTCCTTAAACTGTTTCACATCGTGGATGGCCTCATTTCCCGCCTGGATGATCCCGACTGGGCAATCGGGAGAATGATCTTTAGCGTTCCACACACGATATGGTTGCTCTTCACTTTTACAGTACTCGCAATCGCCTTTCAAGGTGCGCCTCTTCCGAGCTTCCAAGGTTAGTTTCTTATAGTATCTAGTCTGAGTCGAGTCTTTCATTTCATTCCGAATCTTGTTTGTCGGATCGAGCGTTTCCGGTAGCACTGCTTCCAAGACGGCACGGCAAAGCACGGCAGTGGCGATGGGAAATCCGTAGAGGAAGCATCGGTGAGCTTCTTCAAAATACTTTTCCACACTCTCGCTGGGAATTTTGGCTGTTTCCACGACATCAAGAAGCGATGCGCGCCGCACGATTTCCTCCAGCTTTGCCAATACCTCCTCCGAATAATGCCAGTCCAGCAATTCGCTCAAATCATCCCTTGCGGTCACTTTTTCTTGATCTGCGTTTTCGATTGGCTCCGGGTTTTCTTCCAGCGCCCTTTCCCGGCCCTTCCGTAGCAGTGTTTTGGCTTGCGGAGAAAGGTTTTCCCAGGCAGTTTGCCACCGGCCAATAAAGCTTTCCGTCGTTGGGCCCTGTTCTATGGTCAGCGACGTACGCTGTTTCGCATGTAGGCGAGCATTATCCCTATCTACATCTGCCTCTAGCTGGGAACAGACTTCCATTATCTCGGCTGATGCCTTTGATTCTTCTGTTTTCCAAACACTATCCTCAAGGTCAAGGTAAACATCTTCTGGGTCCTCTTTGTCTCCCTCCCAAGAGACGCCTACTTTTCCGAAGACCATAAACCGGCCGAAATCACAATACTGGCCATGATTGACCCAGTCCAGGACGCGCTTCAGAATCTCGGCTCTATGGGAAAAAGTTTTCTTCGCCATTTCCTCTCCGGACGTGCTTTATGATCCCACCTGCCAGACAATCTTGCCCGTCACAATCGTGGCCACCGGGCCGCCGCGCAGCGCAAGTCCGTGAAACGGAGTGTTGCGGCTGCGGGAAAAGCTCTGGTTCACGTCGTAGGTCCAGCGCCGCTCCGGGTCAAAGACAGTAATGTCAGCCACCGCGCCAACCTTGAGCGTGCCTCGGTCGAGTCCCACGATGCGGGCCGGATTGACGGAGAACAACTCGACGAGCCGCGCCAGGCTGATCCGTCCGGTATGCACCAGCCGATCCAGAGCCAGACCGAGCGCCGTCTCGAAGCCAATAATCCCGAACGGGGCCACATCAAATTCCTGCATCTTCTCGCTGCCGGCGTGAGGCGCGTGATCGGTGGCGATGGCGTCCACGGTTCCGTCGGCCAATCCTTCGAGCATCGCGTCGCGGTCTTCCCGGCTGCGCAGCGGCGGCTTCATCTTGAAGTTGGCGTCGTAGTCCTTCACGTCTTCATCCGTGAGCGTGAAGTGATGCGGCGTGACTTCGCAGGTAACGGGCAAGCCGCGCCGTTTGGCCTGTCGAACCATATCGAGAGACCCGGCGGTAGACAGATGCGCCACGTGAAAGCGCGCTCCGGTCTTCGCGGCCAGCAGGATGTCGCGCGACACCATGACTTCCTCCGAGGCCGCGCTGATGCCCCCCAGCCCGTGGCGCACGGCGGTAAAACCCTCGTGCATCTGCCCGCCGGCGCTCAGGTCCAGGTCCTCGCAGTGGTCAATCACGGTCAAGCCAAATCCAGACGCGTAGGACATGGCATGCCGCATCAAGTCGCTGTTCATGACGGGCCGGCCGTCGTCGGAAATGGCGACGATGCCCGCCTCGCGCATCGCGCCGATGGAAGCCAGCCGCTCGCCGCAGGACTTTTCCGAGATGGCCCCCACCGGGAAGACGTTCACCGGCGACTGCTCGCGGGCCGTCTGGACGATGAAGTGCGTGACGGAGGCGCTGTCGTTGACCGGCTGCGTGTTCGGCATCGCCAGCACCGAGGTGAATCCCCCGGCCGCTGCGGCGCGCCCGCCGCTCTCGATGGTCTCGGCGTGTTCCCGGCCCGGTTCCCGCAAGTGCGCGTGAAGATCAATGAAACCCGGGGCGACGACGCATCCGGACGCATCGAGCCGCGCGGCCTCCGGGGCTGCAAGATTCGGGCCAATCGCTGCAATCCGCCCGCTGCGGATCAGCACATCGGCCTGCCGGTCCAGTCCTTGCGAGGGGTCCAGGACGCGGCCGTTTTGGAGGAGCAGGTCTTGAGAGGAATCAGGCATGGTTGCGCTCTCGGTTGCCAAGCAGGGGATTTGTTTCTAACTCGCCGGGGGCCTTTCTGGAGGTTTCGCCGATTCGCCGGCGAGCAATAAATCCAGCACCGCCATCCGCACCGCGATTCCGTTCTCCACCTGGTTCAGGATTGCAGAGCGGGGGAAGTCCGCTACTTCGGAGCTGATCTCGCGTCCGCGGTTGATCGGGCCGGGATGCATCACGATGGCGTCCGGGCGCGCCGCCCGGAGATGTTCCAGCCGCAGCCCGTAAAACCGAAAATATTCGCTCGCCGAGGGAACCCGATGCGGATTTTGCCGTTCAAACTGGACCCGGAGCATCATGATGACGTCGGCGTCGGTAATCGCTTCCTCCATGCGAAACGTGCGGGTCACGTTGGGCGAAAAGCATTCCAATTCGCGCGGCACCAGCGGCGGCGGCCCGCAAAACACGACGCTCGCGCCGAATTTCGTGAGCAGATGGAGGTTCGAGCGCGCTACGCGGCTGTGCGCGATGTCCCCGATGATGGCTACGCGCAGCCCGGCCAGCGACGGCTTGTGATCGAGAATCGTGAGAGCGTCGAGCAAAGCCTGCGTGGGGTGTTCGTGGGTGCCGTCGCCGGCGTTGAGGATGGGTGTCTCGAGATACCGGGCCAGGAAGTGCGGCGCGCCCGAGGCCGAATGCCGCATCACGATGGCGTCGGGCCGCATGGCGGCAAGCGTGTTGAGCGTGTCCAGCAGCGACTCTCCCTTGTCCACGCTCGAACCCTTCGCGCTGAGCGTCACGGTGTCTGCGCCCAAGCGCTTGGCCGCAATCTCAAACGAGGTTCGCGTCCGCGTGGAGGATTCGTAAAACAAGTGGATGATCGTCCGGCCTCGCAAGGTATCGAGCTTGCGCCCGGTGCGCGCCTGGAGGGGCTGATAGAAACGGGCCCGGTCCAGAATTTTCTGGATTTCTTCGGCCGTTAACGGTTCGATTCCGAGCAAGCCTTTGCCGCGCATGGTCTCACCTCTTCGTCCTGGAACGGCCCGCCGGATAGGCTTCTTCGTCCGCAGGTTCGAGCGCCAGGACCTTCTCCACCTGGTCCTCTTCCTGGAGCTTGACTTCGATCACCTCGTGCGCCTCAGTGGGCACCCGTTTGCCGACAAAGGCGGCCTCAATCGGGAGTTCGCGATGGCCGCGATCAATCAGCGCGCACAGGCGGACCCGCCGCGGCCGGCCGTGATCAAACAGGGCTTCCATCGCCGCCCGGATCGTCCGCCCGGTATAGAGAACGTCATCCACAAGGATCACGTCCTTGTCTGTGACGGGAAACGGAATCTGGGTGGGAAGGACAACCGGCTTGACGTCCACCTTGGACAGGTCGTCGCGGTAGAACTGAATGTCGAGCGTCCCGACGGGGACCGCGGCGGAAGAAATTTCTTTGATCTTGCGGGACAACCGCTCCGCCAGATGAACTCCCCGGCGTCGAATCCCGACGAGCGCCAGGTCTTGCAGATTCTCGGTTTTCTCCACGATCTCATGCGCCAAACGGACCAGCGTCCGCTCGATCTCCGATCCAGTCATTAGATGCGCTTTTTCGCGGAGCGGCATACGATGTGCTTGGGTTGTACTGATTGAAGAGGAGAAGCCTCTCTTCGCCGACAAAGGCCATCATACAGAAGCCAACCCAGAGAAGCAAGACGGCGCCGGCGGTCGCCGAGGCCGCTCGGGCCGTAGAGCCATGTTTCTGGCTGCGGGCAACGGAAGAAAAGAATGGTGGCCAGGGTCGGGACCGCAATCGCCTACGCCGGCCTGTTCAGGCAACCCGGTCGGGCGGGATTGTATCGAATGGTTGTAGAAGCATTTGGTTGGCACTCCCCCTTGGACGGATGCTTGAACAGGAGGAAACCACATGGAGAAGAGTTCGCTCATAGCCCCGGCCGTGGCGCTGGGAATCACACTGCTGTTCGGACAACACTTGGCGGCGCAACAGCCCGCTCCCCTGCGGAACCAGTCGAACCTGGGCGAGCGAGTGCGCCACGAGCTGGTGATGCTCCCCTATTACTCGGTGTTTGACAATCTGGAATACACCGTGGAGGGAGACGTGGTAACGGTCGGAGGGCAAGTTCGATGGCCTACGCTGAAATCGGACGCCGAGCGAGTGGCGAAACGGGTGGAAGGTGTCAGCACGGTCGTCAACAACATTGAAGTGTTGCCGCTTTCGCCCACGGACGACCAGATCCGCCGGATGGTTTACCGCACCCTGTATGCCTCGAACAGCCCCTTGTCGCGCTATGGCTGGGGCGCGGTTCCGCAGATTCACATCCTGGTCAAGAACGGGAACGTAACGCTGGCCGGCGTGGTAGACCGAGAAACCGACAAGAACATCGCCACCGTGCTGGTCAAAACCTTACCGGGAATTTTCTCGGTAACGAATGTCTTGCGAGGTAACGCCGAAACCGCAATGCCGGAAGCGTAACGCAGAACAACGCGCGAGCCTGCCTCCGGTCGCTTGAAATCAGAGCGACCGGACGGCCAGTTCCGCGAAAGCAAAAACTAGAGATGGCTGTTCGCGCCCTCTTCAATCCCTGAGCGGATTCGTATCTGCTATTCTCATTGCATTCCCGCGTGCTCAACTGTTTCCGCACGCCGCACTTTGACTTTCACTGCTTTCCGTGACCCCAGCCGGTTAATGATTGAAATGAGCCGATCCACAGTGAACCGCCCGAGGTCCGCATTGCGGATGCGCGAAAAATCGGCGGCCGCGATCCCGGTGCGGCCCTGTGCCTTACGGACACTCAAGCCTTCCCGATTGAGCGTCTTGATAATTTCCGCAGCCAGGATTGCCTTGAACTGCTCGACGTCCGCGTTCTTATGGCCCAGATCGCGGAAGACATTTCCGCTTCCTCGCATCACTTCCAGTCGCTCCCCTTTCGTTGATTCGCCCGCGTTCTGCCGCGATACGTTCTACCACTGCCCCGCGGGGCCGAGTTCGACCTGCGCGCCCACGGGCCGCATTCCGATCTCTCGGGCCACGGAGGGGACGAGGTGGACCACTTTGCCTCCCACAACCGTCATCAGCACCCGTAGTTTCCCGATGTCCGCTTCCGGAATGGTCAGGTAATCCCGGTCGAGCACAATGAAATCCGCCCACTTGCCAGGTTCGAGCGACCCCAGCACTTTTTCTCGAAGCAAGTAATAAGCGCCCCAGGTGGTGGCGATTTTCAAGGCGGTCTGGCGATCCACGGCCTGGTCGGAGGCATAGGTCTTGCCGTCCCAACCCTGCCGCGCCAGGAGCGGAGCGATACCCGCCGAGAAGATGGTGAAATTCGTGCTCGGCAGCGCGCGGTCCGTTTCCATGCTGTTGTAGATCCCGCCTTCGACCAGGCGCTTCTTGGGCACAACCCAACTGGCCCCGCGTTCGCCGTAGATATCAAAGACCGCAGGCGAGGCCTGGGGGATTTCAAAGGAGTCGCCGCTGGAAATGAACCCATACTGCTTCATGGCCGCGATCTGGTCCGGCCGTGGCCACATGACGCCGTGGTCAAAGCCGTGCCGTTTGGCCCGAATGTCCTCCTCCGTCATGCCGGCTTCCTTGCTGGCCTGCACGATGATGTTCATGATGTTGTCAATGTCTTGATCCCCCACCGTGTGCAGGTTCACAAAGCGGCCTCCCGCCTTCACAAAGTCATGCAGCAACCTGGCGCGGATGGAACCGGGCGAGTAGGCGCACGTCTGCCGCCGGGCCTCAACCTGTTGCTCCGGGACTGGGGCCAGCTTGGAGGAGGGCACCGGCTGCGCTGCGGTGCATGCGGCGCCGACGGCGATGATCGCTCCCCCGTACCAGAGATAGTCACTGCCCTCTCCGGTTCGAGTGGCTAAATCGGTCAGGGAAAATGGATCAGCGAAGAAATATTCCGGCCGCCAGTTCCAGGTCCACATATTCCGCATGGCCATCTGCCCCCTGCGGTCCCACTCCCGAAAAACGCGAAGGTTGGAGGGGGAATAGACGTTGGACGAGAACGACGTCATCCCGTAACCAGCCCACCACTCCATGCTGAGCCGTTGCAGCTCGACGAGCTTCGGGTAGTGCTCGCGCAGCGCCACGTCCTGGAGCATCCACCTCATCGGAGTCCGCGAGGGAGAACCCGCGTACTCCACGCCCGGCACTGGGGGAGCCAGGGGATTCATCCCCGGGTCCGGAAACACCTTTATGGATTCGTCAATCGCTTTTTGATTCATGACCGTCGCAACAAACACATCCCGGAGCAGAACGGGATTGTTGGGAGCGGCCTGATCGAGCTGTTCTTTCGTGATTCGCTTGCCGTCCATAATGTCAAATACTTTCGGGTCCAGGCCGAATCTCCCATAGGGGCCGTTGCCCCGGATCGCGTATTCGTAATTCTCACCGAACGTGAAGAGGATGTAGATCCACTGCCCCGGCCGGGCTTTCCGGACCGCTTCCGCCAGGACTCCCGGAAACGCTCGAAGATTTTCTTCCGGGCTGCGGTCCAGGATGCGGGTCACGACCACGTCATCCGTCAGGACCTTCTTGAGGGTGGCGGGACTCACGGCCCCCCAGTCCCAGGGATGCTCATGAGTGAGAATGAAGCCCGGAAGAACGGTGCGATTCTTCACGTCAATCAGTCTCGTGCTGGGACCGGCCATGCCGCGGATTTGCGCGGTGTTTCCGATGTGCAAGATTTTCCCGTCCCGGACGTGCATCGCCTGCGCGATGGTTCCCAGACGAGATGAGAAACTGGCATCGTCCACCGTAAGAATCTTGGCGTTGTAGACGATCAAGTCCTCTGTTTGCTGCGCGGGAAGCAGAACGCCGCCCGCCGCGCAAAGCCACCCCACGAACGCCACAACCTGAATCCTTGTTTTTCGCATAGCTGGGACCTCCTTCCAAACCCGACCTTACTTAGTGTGCCGGCCGGCCTCGTGGCCGTTCGATCCCGGGAGATTTCATTTCATCCGCATTCCTGGGCATTCCTGCCGCCAGTCTCGTCGCGGGCCGCAGTATACGCCAGCCACGCCGCCGACTCAAGAGCGGATTTCCCAGCGGCGGTGATGACAAGATAATATTAAGTCTGATGGGAAGTGGTGTTCCTAACGCAGCGGCACATTGACATGAGAAATGGCTGATTCCGGATTCCAGATCATTTACGTGGCCACCTCGAATCCCGGCAAGATCGCGGAATTTCAGTTGGGCATACGCCTGTGGCAAGAGCAGAGCGGGAATGCTGGGCAATGGGTCGTTGAGCCGGTGGCGGGCTACAACCGATTGCCCCCGTGCGCCGAGGACTCGCCGACCTTTGTCGCCAATGTGCAGAAGAAGGCGCTTCACTACAGCCGGTTTGGGGATGGGTTGGTCCTGGCGGATGATTCGGGACTGGAGGTGGATGCCTTGCGGGGCGCTCCGGGCATACGATCCCGCCGCTTCGCCGGGCCGGGGGCAACCGATGCCGACAACAACGCGAAGCTACTCCTGCTGTTGTCTGGTGTGCCGGCTGCGAAGCGAACGGCCCGATTCGTTTGCGAGCTGGCGCTGGCGCAGGCAGGCGAATTGCTGGCCCAGTTTCGCGGCGTGGCCGAAGGGGTGATCCTCGACTCGCCGTGCGGCTCGGGCGGTTTTGGGTACGACCCGCTGTTTCTTGACCCGGAAAGCCAGAAGACGTTTGCCGAATTCACGCGAGAAGAGAAACTGCTCCGCAGCCACCGCGGCCGCGCCCTCCGGGCGATGCTCGATTGGCTGGCAACACAGTCCTCTGAGCGAGCGGCCAGATTTCAATCTGGAGGGGGAGCTTAGGCTATGTCCCATAAAGAGCGTGTTGCCTGGGACGAACGGTTTCGGGCGGGCGATCACGCCGGGGCGGACGCAGACCCATTTCTGAAGCAGATCCAAGAATATGCGGACTTGTTCCCTCCAAGACGGCGAGCAGGAGGGCCAAGAGCCTTGGACCTGGCCTGCGGCGCAGGAAGAAACGCGGTTTATCTGGCCGGGCAAGGCTGGGACGTGACGGCGTGCGATATTTCGCTCGAAGGCTTGCGCAAGGCGCAGGAACTGGCGCGCCAGCGCGGCGTGCGGCTGAAACTCTTCTGCCAGGATTTGAAGACCGTGGCGCTTCCGGCGGGCTATTTCGACCTCATCATTTGTTTTTTCTTTTTGCAACGCGAACTATTTCCGCAGATCAAGGCGGCGCTGCGGCCCCACGGCCTCCTCGTTTATAAGACCTACACCGCCGATCAACTCCCCTTCCGCGGCCGCCCGCGCCATCCCTTGCATCTGCTCCAGCCGCAGGAGCTGCTGGAAGCGTTCCGGGGTTTCCGAGTGCTCTGCTATCAGGAGATTATGAAAGACCGCGGCGTGGCGCAGTTGATCGCGCAAAAACTGTAAGGACAGTGATGAGTGAAAGGTGACAAGTGACAAGAAAAAATCCGCCGAGATGAGTTCTTGGCTTTTCACTCGTCACTGGTCACTTGCCACTGCCTTATCTAGTTCATCATCGCCTGCAAGCGGCGCAGGGAAGCCTCGGCGAGCGTGTAGCCGGAGTTTTGCGCCAGCGAGTTGCGGTAGCATTCCAGGGCTTTGCTCCACTCATGTTTGCGCTCGTAGATGCGCCCCAGGTTGTAGTGAGGGAAGCAATAGCTTTCGTAGCGCGGCGCGACAGTCGCCTTTTCCAGCCACGGGATGGCCTCGTCGAGCGCGCCCTGCTCGATCAAGTACGCGCCAATGTCGTTGTAGGGGTTGCCAAAGTCCGGGTCAATCTCAATCGCGCGGTGGCACTCCGCGATGGCGTCCGCGTAGCGTTTCTGAAAGCTGTACGTCCAGCCGAGAAAGGTGTGGGCTTCCGCCGTGGGCACAATGGCGATGGATTTCTTATAGAACTCGATGGCCTCATCCAGTTCGCCCTTCATCTGGTGAGCGTAGGCGCGCTGAAAGTACTCGAGCGCCAGTTGCTCCTCATGCTCCTCAGCCATCGGTGACCCCGTTCCTCGTGCTTCCCTAGCCGGACCAGCGCGACGATCCGGTCCCCAAAGCACCCGCCACATCATTATCATCAGGTTTCCATGTTGATGCAACCAGGCCGACGGACTTTGGCAGAACTTAAATTAACTGCTGAACAGTGTGCTGCAACCTGTTGGGATAAACAGAGATAGCAACTCTCGCAGGATTGGCTTTTCCAATTAGTCCCGAGCGACGTTCGTTCCCCTGATTGGCACTCGTCGGCCAGAACGGACACGCTGCTGCTTTGCAAAGCGAAATTAGAGATAATGAAAGTAGCATATGAAGATCGCGCTGGCTCAGATCAACACGACGGTGGGCGATTTCCCCGGCAACCGGGCCAAGATCCGCGAATTCGTGCGTCGGGCACAGCAGGCGGGTGCGCAGGTCGTCCTCTTTCCGGAATTGTCGCTGTGCGGGTATCCGCCGCGAGACCTGGTAGACAAGCCGAGTTTTGTGGAGCGGAATCGGCGGGAGCTGGAGTCCCTGGCGCGAGAACTGCCGGACGTGAGCATCCTCTGCGGGTTCGTGAGCCGCGCAGAAACCGAAACGGGCAAGACGGCCTCGAACAGCGCCGCCTGGCTGGCGGGCGGACAGGTCCGGTTTGTGCAGACCAAGATGCTCCTGCCCAACTACGACGTCTTTGACGAGGCCCGCTATTTTTCCCCGGCCCAGCAGCAAAGCGTCTGGCCGTTTTGCGGCCGCCAGTGGGCCGTGACGATCTGCGAGGACATCTGGAACGACAAGAGCTTCTGGAAGAAGCGCCTCTATACGCGCGACCCGGTCGAAGGGCTGACGCAGCAAGGCGCCAACCTCCTGGTGAATGTTTCGGCCTCGCCGTATTTCATCGGCAAGCGCGCGTTTCGCGTCGAGATGTTGCGGGCGTTCGCGGTGCGCTACCGCATGCCGGTCCTTTTCGTGAACCAGGTGGGCGGGAACGACAGTCTCGTCTTCGACGGTTCGAGCGTCGCGCTCGACCGGGAGGGGAACGTCCGCGCGCAAGCCCGCTCGTTCGAGGAAGACCTGGTTTATTTTGACACGGAGACCGAGCGCGGCGAGATTCATCCGCAAATCGAGGACGAAGACGAGGCGGTGCTCGGCGCACTGGTGCTCGGCACGCGCGACTACGTGCAGAAATGCGGATTCCACTCGGCGCTGATCGGCCTGAGCGGGGGCATTGATTCCTCGCTGACGGCGGCGATTGCGGTCGAAGCGTTGGGCAAAGACAACGTGCTGGGCGTCGCCATGCCGGGGTTATACTCTTCCCCGGGCAGCCTTGCCGACGCCCGCGCGCTCGCGTCGAACCTGGGCATCCGGTTCGAGATCCTGCCGATTACGGACATCTTTCAGAGTTATCTCGAAACGCTGCGTCCCGTCTTCGCCGGGCTCCCTGCCGACGTGGCTGAGGAGAATGTGCAGGCCCGCATCCGTGGCAACCTGCTGATGGCGCTCTCGAACAAGTTCCGCTCCCTGGTGCTCTCAACGGGAAACAAGAGCGAGCTGGCAGTCGGCTATTGCACGCTCTACGGCGACATGGCCGGCGGCCTCGCCGTCATCTCCGACATCCCCAAGACCATGGTGTACCGGCTCGCCGAGTTGGTCAACCGGGAACGCGAAGTGATTCCACGGGCCGTGTTTGAAAAGCCGCCGTCCGCCGAGCTGCGCCCCAACCAGAAAGATACCGACAGCTTGCCGGCGTACGAAGTTCTCGACGTGATCCTCAAAGCCTACATCGAGGAGTATGAAACGCCGCAGCAGATCGCGCAAAACTACGGCTTCGACCTCGACCTGGTTCGCAGCGTGGCGGCGCGGGTGGACGGAAACGAGTACAAGCGCCAGCAGGCGCCTCCGGGTTTGAAGGTGACCTCGAAGGCGTTCGGGATCGGGCGGCGATTCCCGGTCGCGCAACGCTATACGGAGTAGACGATGCACAGGGGAAAATTCACAAACCGGAAGCTGGCCAAGCGAGCGGGGCACGCCCAGCGGCAGACCCGGCTGGCGCTGGAAACGGGACGAGGCGGCAAGCAGGCTCCCTCCCGGAAGAAGGAGCGTGCTATAATGATTTTCCGGGCTTCCGAAGGAAAAGAGGCGGGGAACATTGAGGGAAATCATGAGGGACCGTGACAAGCTCGTCGTCGTTTCGTTCTCGACCGTACTGGCGCTGGTATTGCTGATCGGAGTGCTGCTCGGCCAGGAGAAAGGTTCTCCGGAGCCGTACCGCCCCCTGGGGGTGCTGAGCGAAGTGCTGGCGCGCATCCAGAGCGATTATGTCGAAGACCCGAACTTTACCAAGGTCTCCCAGGGCGCCTTGCATGGATTGCTGGAGTCGCTCGATCCCTACAGCAGCTACTTGACCCCGGACGAATACAAGGACTATCAAAGGCGCAGCAAGGGCGAAGCGACGGTCGGAGCAGTCGTCTCCAAGCGAGCCGGCTTCGTCAGCATCGTTGCCACGCTGCCCGGCAGTCCCGCGCAAAAAGCCGGCTTGCAGGCCGGCGACATCATCGAATCCATTGATGGCCGCACGACTCGGGAGATGTCCCTGGCGGAAGTCACCTCGCGCCTGGAAGGCACGCCGGGTTCGGCCGTCAAGCTGGCTGTGGTGCGGGAACGCGCCGGCGAGCCGAAACCTTTCGATCTGCGGCGCGAAGTGGTCCCCGCGCCCGATGTAACCGGGCGGATCATCGCGCCCGGAATCGGCTATCTGCGCGCAGAGGCGCTCCCGAAGGGTGAGTCCCAGAAGATTGCGGCGCGCATCCGGGAATTGCGCCGCAGCGGCGCCACCAAGTTTATTCTCGACTTGCGCGACAATGCCTCCGGCGAGATGGACGAGGGCATTGCGACGGCGAACCTTTTTCTGCGCCGCGGGCTGATCGGATACCTCCAAGGGCAGCAATATCCCCGGCAGAGTTTTATGGCGGACGCGGGAAAAACGCTGGCGGAGGAGCCCGTGGCGGTGCTGGTCAACCATTCGACGGGCGGCGCGGCGGAACTGGTGGCCGCCGCGATGCTCGACAACCACCGCGGCGATGTGATCGGCGAACGCACTTTCGGGATTGGCTCGGTTCAGAAAGTCATCCCGCTCGATGACGGTTCCGCGCTGCTGCTTTCCGTCGCAAAATACTACTCCCCGTCCGGCAAGCAAATCCAGGAGGGGGGCGTAACGCCGAACGTCGCGGTGGAAGAGCAGCGCGAGCCTGCGCCGCTGTCCGAGCCGGGCCAGCCTCCGGCGCCTCCGAAACCGCGCGAGGACGCCCCGCTCAAGCGGGCCATCGAACTTCTCTCCCAGCCGGAAGCGCTGCCCAAAGCCGCTTGAGGGCTTCGGGGCTTTCCATGATCTATCTATCCCTTTCATCCCGATCCCGCCAAGCGGGAGAGGGACCTACCCTTGCTTTCTTTTCGACCGCTATAGCGGTTTCACTTTTGGTGTAGACTAATGGTCCGTCAGGGCATGGCTTCAGCCATGCCGTAAGTCGCCGCTCTGCGAGGCGGCTTTAGCCGCTGAGGTTTGTCTGCCAAGTCTCACCGGCACAGGATGGAAGACTCACCTCAGGCGCTGAAGCGCCCCCTATATGGATCGTCTATCGGCACGACTAAAGTCGTGCCCTGACGGCACTACTTTCCGGTCTACACCATTTAGAAAAATGCTGTAAACAACTCGGGTGCATTGCGCGTCTCGGATTGCACGTCTCGGAATGCGCGTCTCGGAATGACCAGCGGCGGGCGGACTACTTGGCTCGTTCCAGGTATTTGCCTTCGGCGGTGTCAACGCGGATTTTTTCTCCGGCATTGATGAACGCGGGGACCTGCACCACGAGGCCGGTCTCGAGCTTGGCGGGTTTGGACACGTTGCTGGCGGTGGCGCTCTTGAGGCCCGGCTCGGTTTCGACGACCGTCATGTCCACCGTGGCCGGCAGCTCAATTCCGACGGGTTTCCCTTCGTAGAACTCGACCTGGATCATTCCCTCCGGGAGCAGGTAATCGGCGCTGTCGCCGAGAACGTCCTTGTGCAGGTGAATCTGCTCGTAGGACTCCGTGTTCATGAAGTGATAGTCTTCGCCGTCCCGGTAGAGGAACTGCATCTCGCTCTCGTCCAGGACCGCCTGCTCGATGCGGTCTTCCGAGCGGAAGCGGTGCTCGATGATCGCGCCGGTGCGGAGGTTGCGCAACTTGGCCTGCACAAACGCCCGCAAGTTGCCGGGCGTGCGGTGGACGACGCTGAAGACCGAATACAATTCCCCCGCGTGCTTGATGACGTTGCCGGGACGCAACTGGGTCGCTGCTACCATTCCACGCTCCAGAAGACCTCAAGTGGATTGGGAAAAGCCGGCTCCGCAGGCAGAGCCCTTCTCTGTTTCCTGCTTTCATTATAGAGGAGTGGAAAAGAATCCGTCAATGAATCGAGTCGGCCGTGGAGGGAAACGCTTTAGTCTGGAGATTTCCTTATTAATCGTTCTACCTCCTCCACCTCACGCGGCAGGCGTTCGGTAAGCAGCACGTGCCCGTCTTGGGTGACGAGCACCATGTCCTCGATGCGCACGCCGAGATTTTCTTCCGGCAGATAAATGCCCGGCTCGATGGTGAGGACCATGCCGGGTTCGAGCCGCCCCTGCAAATTGGACGGGTCATGCACGTAGAGTCCGACGTGGTGGCCCAGGCCGTGGGTGAAGTACTTGCCCAGCGGCTGGCCCTTGCTGTCCTTGCCGTGCGTGTTGATGTAGTTGTAGGCGATCTGGAAGAGGCTGTCGGAGTCGCGGCGGCCGAGGCTCATGCCGGGCTTGACCGCGTTGATGGCGGCCTTCTGCGCGCCGAGCACAATTTCGTAAATCTCCCGCTGGCGCGGCGTGAAGCGGCCGTTGACGGGCAGGGTCCGCGTGATGTCGGCGGCGTAGTGCGCGTATTCGCCGGCCACGTCGAGCACCACCAGGTCGCCCGACTCCATGCGCTCGGAGTTGCGGTTGTAGTGCAGGATGGTCGAGCGGGTTCCCGACCCGACGATGGGGCCGTAGGCAGTTCGCGTGCACCCCGCCCGCCCGAAGGTGTATTGCATCAGGGCGGCGATCTCGTATTCAAAGAGGCCGGGGCGCAGCTCGCGCATCGCCGCCAGGTGCCCGTCCATCGAGCATTCCACCGCTTTGCGGACCAGTTTCAGTTCGCCCTCGGACTTGATCTGGCGCTGGCTGGCCAGCGCGCTCCGTGGGTCGCGCAGCTTGGCGAACGGAAGAATTGTCCGCAGCTTTTCGGCGTTCTCCCGCGCAAACGACGATTCGGTTTCCTCGGAATGGGACTCCGGCAGGAGCGTATAGAGGTTCGGAAAGCCCTGCGCATAGCGGCGGATTTCGGCTTCGAGCGCCTCAATCCCCTTGATCGCAGCAAAGCCCGCCGCAAAGCCGGTCTGCGCCGCCGTGGCTGGGTCGTAGGGGTCAGACTTTGGGCCGGTCCACTGCTCCTGGTCCCGGTCGCGCGGCGGCAGGAACAGGATTTCACGCGGCAGACGCGAGGACTCCTCCCAGAATGGCGAGCGGCGGTTTTCGACCGGCGGCGCCAATAGCAACACGGCGCCCGGATAGTTGTACCCGGTCAGGTAGTAGAAGTTATTTTCCTGCCGAAAGGGCAGCAGCGCGCCCGGGCCGGAGTCATCGCTCCTCCCGAACAGCACAATCAGGCCGTCTTGGAGCCTTCCCCGAAGGGCTTCCCGGCGGGCCTGGTACACTTCGACCGGCTCGCGCTCCTGCGCCGGAAGCGTGCAGACGAGCAGGAGTAACGCGATCACTCCGCGTCGAAGGCAGGCTGTGATGGAATTTCTCCGCATGGATGAAACCACGCTGGCCGCCCCTAGGATTTCTGCAAGTCCTTGGCGATGGGGGGAACCGCGGGCGTGAGCCAACTCGCGAGTCTCTCGGCTGCCTTTCCCATTTCCCCCTGGAACAGCGAATAGAGCCCCATCCCCAAATAGCCCATGACGAACAGGCAAAGGAACGGGACCGTCAAGTAGTATTCATTTTTCGCCGCATAGTAGGTGGCGTAAGCGAAGTAGCATCCGGCCAGCAGTTCGACGACCGAAATCAATCGTGCTGTTCGATGACGGTAGTTCTTGGCGGCGATGCGGTCCGAGCCCGATTCAATGCGATACTTGGCCGTGCGCACGAACTCCGACCGAACCCCCAACAGCGCCTCCAGCACGGCGCGGGAGTTGGTCAGCGTGAGGCCGATGCCGCTGGCCATCAGGAACGGCAGATACTTGATGCTCTTTTTCCAATCTTTGGGAAACATCTCGCGCTGCGCGGCCAGATAAAAGGTCGAGATCGAGGCGGTCGAGGCGAGCAGCAAGGGCAGGTCAATGTAGAGCATCTGGAACCAGCCCTGGTAGAACCGGACGATCATCCCCGGCAGGAGCAGCGCCGCCATCAGGCTCATGAGCGGATACGAAATATTGGCGGTCAAATGGAAGAACGCTTCCATCTTGATTTTCCACGGCAGACGCGCGCGCCAGAGCGTGGGGAGCAGCTTGCGGCCGGTCTGAATCAGGCCCTTGGCCCAGCGCGCTTGCTGCGAGCGGAAGGCGTTCATCTCGACGGGCAACTCGCTCATGCACTCGACGTCCTGCAAGTAAACAAACTTCCAGCCCTGCAACTGGGCGCGGTAGCTCAGGTCGGTATCTTCGGTAAGCGTATCGTGCTGCCAGCCGCCGGAGTTCTCGATGGCCTTGCGCCGCCAGATGCCCGCCGTCCCGTTGAAGTTGAAGAAGCAGCCGGAGCGGGAGCGGGCGCCGGATTCCAGGATGAAATGGCCGTCGAGCAGGATGGACTGCACCCGCGTCAGAATCGAATAATTCCGGTTGATGAAGTTCCAGCGGGTCTGCGCCATCCCCACGTTCGGATCGAGGAAGTACGGGAGCGTTTTCTGAAGGAAATCGGGCGGCGGGAGGAAGTCGGCGTCGAAGATGGCAATGAATTCACCGGTGGCCTGGCGCAGCCCTTCGGCGAGCGCCCCGGCCTTGTAACCCTCGCGGTTGTCGCGGTGATAGTAGGCGATGGAGTAGCCGAGCGCCGCTTGGCGCTCGACCGCGTGGCGGGCAACCGCAACCGTTTCGTCGGTCGAGTCGTCGAGCACCTGAATTTCGAGCAGTTCCCGCGGATAGTCGAGGCGGCAGACCTCGTCAATGAGGCGCTCGGCGACGTATCGCTCGTTGTAGAGCGGCAGTTGGACCGTGACGCGAGGCCGGGCGGCCCACTCCCCCGCCGGAGGCACCGGACGGTTCTGCCGGTACCGCCAGTACGTGTACACTAGAAAGTATCGGTGCAGCCCGTAGAAGGCCAGGATGCTCAGCAGAGTGAAGTACGGGATCAATAAGAGCAGGTCAAAGCTGTTGAGCTGATATACCCCCTGGAAGGGATCCTTCATGAAAACGCGTTCGAGGTACAGGCGCAGCGGATTTCCTGCTGCAAGAAACAGCGCTGGAAGCGTCATGCGAAGCGAGTCCTCATAGGATGGCAGAGCCGGTCAGTCACGGCGCCGCGCACGCATTAGCCGGTTCCCCCGGGCCGTCCTCCGTTTCGCGAAGAGCAGGCTGGGGACTGGCCGTGTCGGCAGCTGCGATGGAACTTCTATATGTGCTCGTCCTCCGTCTCGGCAATCTGAAGGAGCACGTCGAAACCTTCCTTGCGCTCATACTCCTTCTCGGAATATTGTACTTTGTTTCGTTCTGGCTCGTGGAAAAAATCGCCGCCCGGCGCTCCTGGTTGATCTTCCTTTTTCTGTCCGCGGGCGCGTTTCGCCTGACCCTGTTCCCGTTATATCCTTCTCTTTCCGATGATTTGTATCGCTATCGCTGGGAAGCGAAGGCACAGCAAGCCGGCTACAACCCGTACCTCGTCCATCCCTCCGATCCCGCCTTGGTCCACTTGCGCGATGAGACATATCCCGCCGTGAGCGGCCCGCAATACAGCACGCTGTACGGACCTTTGCTGGAAGAAGTTTTTTGGGTCACCTTCATTTTCACGTCGCATCCGGTTGCCATGAAAGTACCGTTTGTATTGTTTGACCTCGGCATCGTGCTCCTGTTGTTCCGTTTGTTGCCCGCGATGGGGCTTTCGCCTTTGCGCGCCGTGATCTATGCCTGGAGTCCTTTGGTGGTCGTCGAATTTGCCGCGAGCGGCCATAACGACTCGCTTCCGATCTTTGCGTTCGTCCTGGCGCTGGTTTGCTGGGAGCGGCGCCGAAGTGCGCTTTCCGTTGCGAGCATGGCGGCTTCAGCGCTCTCCAAAGTCTATGCGGTATTTCTGCTCCCGGTGTTTCTGATGCGCGCCGGCTGGCGTCTGATCTGGATTCCGGCTGTTCTGGCTGCCGTAGCCATGGCTCCCTATCGGGAGGCGTGGAGCCCCCTGTTTGCATCCCTGTCCGACTATGCGGAACATTGGAGAAATAACGCCAGTCTCTATGTTTTGATTGGAGGATTCACGGGTAGCGACCAGCAGACACGGGGAATTTATCTGCTGGTCATCGGAGTGGCAATGCTCTATGGTTTGGCCCGGAGACTCCATCCCCAGCGGGCCTCTTTTCTAATTCTCGGGACGGTTCTGCTCTTCGCGCCCAACGTGTTTCCGTGGTATCTCACCTGGATTTTGCCTCTGCTGGCGATCTATCCCAACCCTGCATGGCTTCTGCTGACGGTCTCGGTCTTTCTTTCCTACCATGTCTTAATCCCATACCGTACCCTTGGATTGTGGAGAGAAGAAACGTTGTACACGCTCGTGGAATATGTGCCTTTCTATAGCTTGTTGGTTGGAGGATATCTGATGGCGGTAGTTCGGCGCCGTTTCGTCGGGAAAGAGGAAAGCGTCATGGATGCCGACTTAACCCGAGGTGCCTAACCGCTGTGAGTAACGATGTCGAATCCCCAAAACAGCAGCAGAAGAATGCCGATCCAACCGTTGGTGTTGAAGAAAGCGGCGTCGAGGCGCGAGAGGTCGAAGGGCTTGATCAGGCGGTGTTCGTAGACGAGGAGCGTGCCGACCACGGCGACCCCCGCCACGCTGATCCATCCGAGTTGCTCCACCCAGGCCAGCCACAGCAGCAGGACGACCATCAGCCCGTGCATCGCGGCGGAGACCTGTAAGGCGCGGGCAATGCCCCAGCGCTGCGGGATGCTGTGCAATCCGATGCGCCGGTCGAAATCCACGTCCTGGCACGCGTAGAGGATGTCGAACCCGGCCGTCCAGAGCGTCACGGCGGCGGTCAGCAGCAGGATCGAAGGCGCGAGCGTCCCGCGAATCGCAATCCACGCCGCCGCCGGCGCAATCCCCAGACAGAAACCGAGCACTAGATGAGAGAGAACCGTAAACCGTTTCGTATAAGAGTAAACAAACAGAATTGCCAGCGCCACCGGGGAAAGCCGGAAGGCAAGCGGATTGAGTTGATTGGCTGCGACCACGAGCACGGCGGAGGAGAGCAGCGCAAAGCCGGTCACAAAGCGCGCGCTTAACAACCCCGCCGGCAAGGCGCGCTGCGCCGTGCGAGGATTCTGCGCGTCGAGGCTCCGGTCAATGAGCCGGTTGAAGCTCATCGCGGCGGAGCGGGCGCCAATCATTGCGACTACAATCCAGAGCAACTGCCGCCCGCTCGGCCAGCCCCGCGCCGCCAGCAGCGCCCCGATCAGCGCAAACGGGAGCGCAAAGACCGAGTGCTCGATCTTGATCATCTCCAGGGTGATCCCGATCCGTTGCCACAGGGCAAAGCCTGAACCGTCGTTTTGCATCAGAACCTTCGTCCCCCGCAAAGCAACCCATTATACGGCAACCGGCGCGTTGCTTATGGTAACCTGAGCTTCGCGTTTTCTCGGGGCGGCACACTTCCCGCGCAGGGAATTGCATGGATTTCCGCGGCGGGGACCAAGGGCAGCCGGCATACTTTCCAGGCCGATTCTTCCGAAGGGAGACTTTCTATGGCGAACATCCACGAAATTGCTCCGGATCTCTACCGGATCTCGATCTACGTTCCGGAATTCGATTTGCAGTTCAATCATTTCCTCGTCCGGGACGAGGAGCCGCTGCTATTCCACACCGGCTACAAGGGGTTTTTCCCGCAACTGCGGGAGGCGGTGGCGACGGTTCTCGAGCCCTCCAAAATTCGCTGGATCAGCTTCAGCCACTTTGAATCGGATGAGTGCGGCGCGCTCAATCATTGGCTGGAGGTTGCGCCGGCAGCCCAGGCCGCGTGCAGCGTAGTGGGCGCGCTTGTCAGCCTCAATGATTTTGCGATTCGGCCGCCGCGGGGATTGGCCGACGGCGAAGCGATCTCGACCGGCAAATACCGCTTCCGGTTTTGCTCGACGGCCCATCTCCCGCACGGCTGGGACGCGGGAGTTCTGTTCGAGGAAACCCAGCGCACCTTGCTTTGTTCCGACCTGTTCCATCATACCGGCGACGTCGAGCCGCTGACGGAGTCCGACATTGTGGGGAGGTCGAGGGCGGCGATGACGGAGTACCAGAAGGGGCCGCTGGCCAACTATGTGCCGTACACTCCGCTCACCGGCCGCATCATCGAAACGCTGGCTGCGCTGAAGCCGAAGACACTCGCTACGATGCACGGGTCTTCCTTCCGAGGCGACGGCGAGCGGGCCTTGCACGACCTGGGCGTGGCATTCCGAGATACGTTTGGAAAACCATAAAGCATTTCTCTCGTTGGTTTAGGTCGTTCGGGAAAAGCCCCGGCAGGGGCGCACCGTGAATAGCCGTAGGTTTTAACCTACGGAAGCAGAACCACGGAGGAGTTCCAACCCCGCAAGGGGTTGACCGACAGGTGGGGATTATCCGGCCCACGAGGGCAGGACGCTTGGCCGGTTCCGCTAGAGACTGTTACACTGGCCTCGCCGTGAATCAACAACAAATCCAGCAATTGTTCGAGGCGGTTCAACTAGGCAAGCTCACGCCGCAGGAAGCCGTCGAGCGATTGAAGCACCTTCCCTTTGAGGACTTGGGTTTCGCCAAGATTGACCACCACCGCCTGCTGCGCCAGGGAATGCCGGAAACCGTTTATGCCCCGGGCAAGACGCCGGAGCAGATCGCGCGGATCGTCCGGCAGATGCTCAAACATTCCCCGAACATTCTGGTCACGCGCGCGAACCGGGCCGTGGCGGCTCGGTTGACTCGGCTCACTCGGTCGGCACGGTTCCATCCGCTCTCGGGCGCCATCACCATCCACCGCGACCACGCGCAGCACGGCAAGGGTACGATCCTGGTGGTCTCGGCCGGGTCCTCCGACATCCCGGTCGCGGAGGAGGCGCTGGTGACGGCGGAGCTGATGGGGAACCCGGTCGCGCATCTTTATGACGTGGGCGTCGCCGGAATTCATCGCCTGATGAATCACCGCGAAGAACTGGCTTCGGCTCGGGTCATCATCTGCGTCGCGGGCATGGAAGGAGCCTTGCCAAGCGTCGTGGCGGGACTGGTGGCCGCGCCGGTCATCGCCGTCCCGACCAGCGTCGGCTACGGCGCGAGTTTTCACGGGCTGACCGCGCTCCTCGCCATGCTCAATAGCTGCGCCTCGAACGTCGCCGTCGTCAACATTGACAACGGCTTCG
>MEKR01000107.1:8984-18153 GCA_001767035.1 Acidobacteria bacterium RIFCSPLOWO2_02_FULL_61_28 | reverse complement strand
GAGGCGCACGAGTTCCGTCATCGCCTTTTTCGGGACCAGGACGCGCAATTCGCCGCTGACGCCGCTGTAGCCTTCTTTGGCCACCACGGGGTCCGTTTCGACGTGGGCCAGGCGATGCCCGTCGGTGGCGACCATCGTCATCGTCTCCGGCTTCAGGATCAGCAGGCCCGCATTGAGCGTGTACCGGGACTCTTCGCTCGAAATGGCGAAGGCCGTGCGCCGGATCAATTGCGCGAAGACCGGCGGGGGAAAGACCGCCAGCTTGCCCGGATACTCCGGCAGGACGGGGAAGTTTTCCCGCGCCAGGCCGGCTATCTTCACGTGCGAGCGCCCGCAGGTGAGCGACAAGGCCCCGCCGGTGGCCGACTCGACCGTCTTGAAGCGAATCTCCGGCTCTTCCAGTTGCCGCACATAGTCGAACAGCTTCTTGGCCGGCGCGGTGGTCGAGCCCGCCTTCTTGACTTTGGCCGGACACGAGCTGCGAATCCCCAACTCCAGGTCCGTGGCCGTCATTTTTAGAGCGTCCTCGGAAGCTTCCAGCAGGACGTTCGAGAGAATCGGGATCGTTGTCTTGCGCTCGACGACTCCTTGCGAGAGCGTCAACTCTTTCAACAAGTCCATGCGCTGTACGGAGAATTCCATTCGTTACCCCTGTGTGAAATTTGCTTCTCTATTATGATGTTGGATCCCTGTGGAAAGCGAGGAAATCCGCAGAATGGATTGATATCCCAAAGGGAACCCGCCGCCGCCATTGTTGAAACTTTTGTGCAAGAACGGGCCTCGCTGTGCAAAACCCGCCCGCGTCGGACCGCTGCCGTCAAATTTCCTCATACTTCCACAGTTTCTCCACACCTTATTCTTATCCACCCGTTTCTTCCGCGCCCTCGGGCTATTGAAGTGAATCATGCAATTTGTTAAGCAGGCGATTCAAGTCCTTGTCCGCTTTTCTTTTTTCCCGAATCTTCTCCACCGAGTGGAGCACGGTTGTGTGGTGCTTGCCGCCGAAGGCGCGCCCGATCTCCGGAAGCGAGGCACCGGCCAGTTCCCGCGAAAGAAACATGGCAATCTGGCGGGGAAAGACCACGTTCTTCGAATTGTTCCGGGCCTTCAGGTCCGGAGTGCGCAGGCGAAACTCATCCGCCACCACTTTCTGGATGGCTTCGATGTTGATCTTGCGTTCCTGGTGGGCGAGGGTCCCTTTGAGGACCTGCTGGGCAAACCCGACGCTGATCTCCGCTCCGGTGAGGGAGGAATAGGCCAGCAGGCGTGTGAGAGAGCCTTCGAGTTCCCGGACGTTGCCGTGCATCTTGCTGGCGATCAACAGAGCGACGTCGTCGGGCAGCGTGACGCCCTGGGCCTCGGCTTTGCGGATCAGGATGGCGACCTTGGTTTCCAGGTCCGGCGGCTGGATGTCGGCCATCAGGCCCCACTCAAAGCGCGAGCGCAGCCGCTCTTCCAGTTGCGGGATTTCCTTCGGCGGCCGGTCACTCGTGAACACGATCTGCTTCTGAGCCTCATAGAGCGCGTTGAAGGTATGGAAGAACTCTTCCTGCGTCCGCTCCTTGCTGCTGACAAAGTGGATGTCGTCCACCAGCAGCACGTCGGGGGTCTGATAGCGATCGTGGAACGAGGCCATGCGGTCGTAGCGGATCGAGTTGATCATCTCCTGGAAGAACTTGTTCGTGGTTACATAGCAGAGCCGGAGGCGCCGCTTGGCCGCGATGGCGTGCCCGATGGCATGCAGCAGGTGTGTCTTGCCCATGCCGGAGCCGCCATAAAGAAACAGCGGATTGTACGCCTTCGACGGGCTGCGGCCGACCGCGTCCGCCGCGGCGTGCGCGAACTGGTTCGAGGAGCCTACCACAAATGTGTCGAACGTATAGCGCGGGTTGAGCAGAGCCGCCGGGGCGTCGAAGTCAAACTTGGTCTGCGCAGGCTCCGTTTGGTTTGGCCCCGGCGGAGGGCAGAGCCACTCGACCCGCTGGATGCCGAGCGGCAACGCGGCGAGCGCGTTCTTCAACAGGCCCGCGCAGTGCTGGTTATACCAGTTGCGGAACGCCTCGTTGGGGACGCGCACGTACAGCACGGTGTCCTCGACGTGGCTGAAGTGGGCCGGCTGGAGCCATGTGGAATAGCTCTGCGGGCTGATGTTCTTCTGCAAATGTTCGAGAATTTGTTCCCAGGGATTCATCAGCGTTCGCTTTCGCGCGCGAGGGCCACGAACAGGGAGGGCATCAGCCGAGAGTAAGGCTCCGTCGCCAACCCCGAATAAGACTGTAATTATTTGATAGACAGAGACTTACTATTTACGCCTACCCCTCGTTCATCCAGCTTGTTGGTTGCCAGCCCGGTCCGAGAAAAACGCGAATGACAACAGGTGCGTCCTGCGCAATTTTGAAATTTTATTATAGCACGGCGGGCAGTCGTTCTCAACGGCGAAAACGTCCAGAGAGGAAGCTTTTTTCTGATCTCTGACCCCGCCCGCGTTGTCATCCTGAGACCTGCGGCTTCGCTCCGGGTAAACTCCGCGTAGGACCTGCTTTTTCATTCCTGCTTCTGCTAGAATAAGCGGTGTTGTCGAGGCGGGATACGATGCAGTCTATCGCAAGGCGAAGGTTCCTTCGCTCTCTTGGGGCGCTCCTCCTTCCGTTGTCACAGATCACCCGACACTGCTTTCATGCCCGCTTGCTCATCCCGCACGGCGGGACGGCTCGGATTCTGTCTTCTAACTTCTCGCTTCTAACTTCTTTCTTCTTCTTAATCACTATTCACTACTCACTACTCACTGCCCTATCCGCCCAAGGCATCATCACCACCGTGGCTGGCAACGGGCGCGTCTTTCGTGGTAATGGAGGGCCGGCCACCAGCGCGGCGCTGGGGCAGACCGGGGGAGTCGCCGTGGACTCGGCGGGCAATGTTTTCGCAACGGATGTTACCAACAATATCGTAGTCAAGATTAACCCCAATGGGGTGATTACGGTGGTGGCAGGAAACAATATTAGGGGCTTTTCGGGCGATGAAGGGCCGGCCACCAACGCCTCGCTCAATCTGGACACGATCAGCGCATTAGCGGGCCTGGCCGTAGATGAGGCTGGGAACCTCTACATTGCGGACAATAGTAATCAACGCATCCGCAAGGTCAGCCCCGATGGCGTGATTAGCACCGTGGCCGGCAACGGACGCGGAGGCTTTTCGGGGGACGGCGGCCCGGCTACCAGCGCGTCCCTGTCGAACCCCACCGGTGTGGCACTGGACAACGCCGGAAACCTCTACGTCGCCGATGTTGGTAACCACCGGATACGCAAGGTCGCTCCTGATGGAATAATTTCGACTGTCGCAGGCAACGGCACGCTGGGTTTTTCCGGAGATGGCGGCCCGGCCACCAATGCTTCGTTAGCGAACCCTACCAGCGTCGCATTGGATGCCTCAGGAAACCTCTACATTGCCGACCGTAATAATCAACTCGTCCGCAAGGTCAGCCCCGATGGAATAATTACGACGGTGGCGGGCAATGGAGTTAGGGGCTTTTCTGGAGATGGCGGGCCGGCTACCAACGCATCCTTGTCGCTTCCTAGGGGTGTAGCGGCGGATGAAATCGGGAACCTCTACATTGCCGACGGTGGCAACACCCGGATTCGCAAGGTCAGCCCTGACGGCATCATTTCCACCGTAGCGGGCGGAAGTTTCGGTTTTTCCGGAGATGACGGGCCAGCCGTTGGCGCCGCTTTCAATAACCCGTTTAGTGTTGTGGTTGCGTTCGGCAATCTCTACATCGCCGATAGCAACAATGGTCGAATTCGTAAGGTCGGGACGGATGGAATCGTCACGACCATAGCTGGGATCGGTCTCACCAATTTCTCCGGGGATGGCGGCCCTGCTACTATTGCCTCCCTTAGTCAACCCCAGGACCTAGCCGTGGATGGGACTGGAACGCTCTTTATCGCGGATCAGTTTAACCACAGGGTTCGCAAGGTCGGTGCAACCGGGACTATTGCGACGGCGGCTGGGACTGGAACCCCGGCCTTCTCCGGGGATGGCGGCCTAGCGACATCAGCTAGGCTGAATTTTCCCCGTGGTGTGGCGGTAGATGCAGCCGGCAACCTTTATATTGCCGATAGCACCCGCATTCGTAAGGTCAACTTTCTGGGCAATATCACTACCGTAGCGGGTGGGAGGGGTGGTTTTTCGGGTGATGGAGGGCCAGCCACCGCCGCAGCGCTGAGTAATCCATATGATGTAGCGTTGGACCAGGTCGGCAACCTATATATTGCCGACCGGTCGAACAACCGTGTTCGGAAAGTGGATCTTGCCGGGGTCATCACGACTGTGGCCGGCAGTGGCCCCGTGGGAAACACGGTAGGAAATTTTTCCGGCGATGGCGGGCCGGCTACCAATGCCTTGCTGGCCATCCCGGAGGGTATCGCGCTCGATGCCGCTGGTAATCTCTACATCGCCGATAATGGGAACAGTCGCATCCGGAAGGTGACGCCCGATGGCATTATCATCACCGTGGCCGGGGGAGGTTCCCTTTCGAGTGAAAGGGTTCCGGCTACCAGCGCGAGCTTGAATAGTCCGAAACGCGTAACTGTGGACTTGAGCGGCAATCTCTTTATTGCAGAAACTGGCAACCACCGCATCCGGAAAGTCGGCCCGGACGGAATTATCACAACCGTGGCCGGCAATAGAGTCCCAGGGTTTTCTGGTGACGGCGGCCCTGCTACCGGCGCCTCCTTAAATAGTCCCTGGGACGTTGCCGTGGACAGGGCGGGAAATTTGTTCATCGCCGATCTCGGAAACGATCGGATTCGCGTAGTCCTGGCCGCTCCGCCTTCTTTTGCCGTTGCTCCCACCGCTTTGAATTTCGCAGTGTCCGCCGGGACGCAGGAGATTTCTCCGCAGCGGATCGTTGTTTCGAGCGTTGTTTCCGGTCTGGCCTGGAGCGCGGCAAGCTCCACGGAAAGCGGCGGAAACTGGTTGACAATCTCTCCGGTGTCCGGCTCGACTCCGGGCACGATTGACGTTGCTGCGAATGCCACGAACTTGGCGGCGGGGACCTATCGCGGCGCTGTGACGATCACCGCGCCCAATGCCAGTCCGCCCGTGCTGACGGTAGCGGTTACCTTTAGCGTCAGTGCGGCGAACCCCCCCCGGCTGGCGGTGGAACTGACCGGTCTCTCGTTCTCCTTCACGCAGCAAGCGGGCGCAGCGAGCGCGCAGTTGAGCGTCTCGAATCGAGGCAGCGGCTCGCTCGATTTCACGGCCTCTGCGACGACCAACCTGGGAGGCGGATGGCTCACGGTAGCGCCCGCGAGCGGAAGCGTAACCGCGTTCTCTACCGTTACGCTCACCGTAACCGCAAGTCCGGCAGGCTTAGGGCCCGACACCTACACGGGCACGATCTCCCTCGTCAGTCCGACGACGGGCCAGACGATCAATCTGCCGGTCAACATGATCGTGAGCGGCGTTCCGCAGACTATCCTGCTCTCGCAAACGGGCCTGACGTTCACCGTGGTGGCCGGGGGCGGCGCCATCCCTCCGCAGACCTTCGGAGTCTTGAATACGGGCCGGGGAATCATGAACTGGACGGTCCGGGCCTCGACTCTTTCCGAAGGACCGACTTGGCTCACGGCGACACCGGAGAACGGCTCGACCGACGCAACGGCCTTGCGTGTCCCGCTGGTGGAAGTGGGCGTGAATCCCGCAGGGCTTGCGCCCGGCGACTATTACGGGCAGGTGCAGGTCTCGGCAGCGACCGCCGATAACTCGCCCCAGCTTCTCTCGGTGATCCTGAAAATCCTGCCGACAGGCAGCAATCCTGGACCGCTGGTGCGTCCGACGGGGTTGATCTTTACCGGTTTGGCGGGGGGGACTTCTCCCGGCTCGCAAAACGTAGTGCTTTCCGTTTTGACCGGCGTGTCGAGTAACTTCATCTCGGGCCGGCTGACGCAGGATGGCAAGGACTGGTTTGTGACCGTACCCGCCACGGACACAGTAGCACCGGGACGGCCGACGCGCGTCATCGTGCAACCCGATCTCCGGGACCTCGATGCGGGCGTGCGGCGGGGCGTGCTGACACTGCTCTTCTCCGAAGGGGCGGTGCAGACCGTGAACCTGCTGTTTGTGTTGATCCCCGGCGGCGGGATCAGCCCGCAAGCCTTTGGCCGGGCCGCCGAGGGCTGCGCGCCGACCCGATTGCTTCCGCTGTTCACGTCTTTGCCGACCAACTTCAGCCTCCCGACCGGATGGCCGAATCCGATCGAGGTGCGGGTGGTGGACGATTGCGGCAACCCGATGGTGAGCGGCTCGGTGGTGGTGACGTTCTCGAACGGCGATGCGCCGGTGGTGCTCAACCGCCTGGGCGAAGGCCGCTGGAGCGGCACCTGGCAGCCGCGCAACGCCACGCAAGGGCAGCTCATCGTGAAGGTCCTCGCAGAGATTCCCGCGCCGAAGATTCAAGGAACGGCCCAGGTCACCGGCGGCTTGCAGGCCAATCCGAACGTGCCGGTCGTGGGACAAGGCGCGATCGTCAATGCGGCCAGTTTTGCGCCGCAGGCTCCGGTGGCTCCGGGGAGTCTGGTCTCGATCTTTGGATCGAAGCTCTCGGAGGGGCAAGGGGCGGCGGCGAGGTTGCCGCTCGAGACCCAGTTGGCGGGGACGCGGGTCTCCATCGGCGGGCAGCCCATGCCGCTGCTCTACGCGGGCGACGGGCAAATCAACGCGGTGGTTCCCTACGGCCTGGCGGTGAATACGCGGTATCAGGTGGTGGTGCAGCGGGGGAGCAGCTATTCGGTGCCGGAGCCGATCACGGTGGCGGCGGCGCAGCCGGCGGTGTTTACCAAGGACCAATCCGGCAAGGGGCAGGGCTTGGTCTTTGTCTCGACGCCAGCGGGCCTGGTGCTGGCCGAGGCTGCGAGTCCCGCCCGGGCGGGGGATGCGGTGGTGATTTACTGCTCGGGGTTGGGAGAGGTGAACCCGCCCGTAGCCGCCGGCGCCGCCGCGCCAGCGTCTCCGCTTTCTGTTACGGCGAATCCGGTCTCGGTCACAATGGGCGGGCGGGAGGCGCAGGTGTTGTTCGCCGGTCTGTCGCCGGGGTTCGCGGGATTATATCAGGTCAACGCGGTGGTCCCGCCAGGGATCAGCCCAGGCAACGAGACGCCGGTTTCCCTGACCGTGGCGGGCCAGACCCCCCCGCCGGTTACGATGGCGGTGCGCTGAGCGGGCCATTCCGTTCCCACCCTTTCCGCTCCAGTACAAGAAACGCGTTCCAGCCCTAACTCCTCTAGGTCGGTTGTTCGATCGCAAGGCAGCACACTCCTCCAATTGACACTGCCCCCCGATTGTGCTACCAATGGCCAGAAGTTAGGAATTCGGGGAGCGTCTCTAATGCACATAGACGATTTGTTGCGAATCGCGGTGGAGCGAAAGGCTTCGGACCTCCACCTGAAGGTGGGCAACTATCCGTATCTGCGCGTGGACGGTGCGCTTGTTCCCTTGAGCGAGCTCAAACGGCTGACCGCGGAAGACATGCTGAACATGGCCTTCAGCATGATGTCCAACCGCCAGAAACAGAAGTTCAAGGAGAGCGCCGAGCTGGACTTGGCGTACGGCGTCGCGGGGCTGGGCCGCTTCCGCGTGAACGTCTTCCAGCAGCGCGGCAACGTGGGGCTGGTTCTCCGCGTCGTTCCCACCAAGATTCGCAATTTCGAGGAACTGAGCCTGCCCAAGGTGATCAACAAGATCTGCGAGGAGCGCCGCGGCCTGGTCCTGGTGACCGGCACGACCGGCAGCGGCAAGTCCACGACGCTGGCGGCGATGGTGGACCGCATCAACGCCACGCGCACGGACCATATCATCACCATCGAGGACCCCATCGAGTTCTTGCACCGCGACAAGAAGGGCATCGTGAACCAGCGCGAGGTCGAGGTGGACACCCACAACTTTACCGTGGCTCTGCGGGCGGCTCTCCGCCAGGACCCGGACGTGATCCTGGTCGGCGAAATGCGCGACCTGGAAACCATCGGGACGGCCCTGCTGGCCGCCGAGACCGGCCACCTGGTCTTCTCGACGCTCCATACGCTGGACGCGGTCGAGACCATCCAGCGCATCATTGCCGTCTTTCCGCCGCCGGAGCAGAAGCAGATTCGCCTGCAACTGGCCGGCACGCTCAAGGCCGTCGTTTCGCAGCGCCTAGTGCGCAAGAGCGACGACGTCGGGCGGGTCCCGGCGGTCGAGATCCTCATCTCGACGGCGTTCGTGCGCGACTGCATCATCAACCCCGACAAGACGCGCATGATCCGGGAAGCCATCGCGGCCGGCACGTCGCAGTACGGGATGCAGAGCTTCGACCAGTCGCTCTACGATCTCTACTCGACCAACCTGATCACCTTTGACGAGGCGCTGAACAACGCCTCCAACCCCGACGACTTCAAGCTGCGCGTCCAGGGCATCCGCTCGACGGCCGACGTGGCCCGCGAGGATATGCAGTCGGCCATGGAGAGCTTCGAAGGCGACCGCGGCCGGCCCCGGTAATTCGAGGGGCTGCCACTGGAAGGGGCGCAATGCTGTTGACAGCCCGAGAGCCGGAAGCGTAGAATCCAACCCATACTTTCGCCAGCGGATTGGCGGCCATGAAGAAAGACAAACGCAACCCGAAGAAGTCCTCCAAGGGCGTCAGCCGGCGCGGTTTTTTGGCCGGAGTGGGGACGGCCGTCGTCTCCTCGGCGGTGATCGGCACGGGCGCCCAGTCAGCCGAGGCTCAAATCCTGCGCGTCACCCGGCAGGAGGAATTGCAGAACATCGCGATTACGGTCAACGGCGTCAAATACCAGGTGAGCGTCGAGCCGCGCTGGACGCTGGCGGAAGTACTGCGCGACCACCTGGGACTGACGGGAACGAAGATCGGCTGCAACGCCGGGGAGTGCGGCGCCTGCACGGTCCTCCTCGATGGGAAGAACGTGTATTCCTGCTCGCAGTTGGCGGTCTGGGTGGACGGTAAGTCGGTGACCACGGTGGAAGGGCTGGCGGCGGGCGGCGAGCTGGACCCGCTGCAAAAGGCTTTCATCGAGCACGACGCGCCGCAGTGCGGCTACTGCACCTCCGGCCAACTGATGTCGGCCAAAGCGCTCCTGGCGCGCAACGCGAATCCCACGCGGGAAGAAGTGCAGCGCGG
>MEKR01000107.1:0-8933 GCA_001767035.1 Acidobacteria bacterium RIFCSPLOWO2_02_FULL_61_28 | reverse complement strand
CGTACTGGCAGCAAGCCAGAAGGCGTAAGCGGAGTGGTAGCCACGGCATGTGGTTTATGCCGTGGGCTCGTTCTGACGAAAGACAGAAGCGATGGCTCGGACGTTCGACAAGCTGAACAAGACCACGCCGCGCATTGACGCTGTGGAGCGCGTCACGGGGCAGGCGCAGTACACCGAAGACATCTATCTGCCCGGGATGCTCTTCGCGCGGATTCTGCGCAGCCCGTTGCCGCACGCCCGCGTCCGCAGCGTTGACACCTCCGCCGCCGAGGCCCTGCCCGGCGTCCGGGCGATTCTCCACTCGAAGAACACCGACGTGGTTTGGTCGGGCGGCGACCAGTACGGACGGCGGCGTCTGTTCGCCGAAGAAGTCCGCTTTGTAGGCGAAGCGGTGGCGGTGGTAGCTGCCGTGGACCGGCATACGGCAGAAGAAGCGGTCCGGCTGATCCGCGTGGAGTATGAAGAGCTGCCCGCCGTGCTGACCATCGAGGACGCCGTTAAAGAAGGCGCCCCGAAGGTCCATGCCGAAGGGAACGTGGACAAACAAGTGCTGCGGGCCGACGCAGGCAACATCGAGGAAGGCTTCCGCCAGAGTGACCACGTCTTCGAAGCCGATTTCATCTCCAAGCATCACAACAACGCGCAGCTCGAGCGCCGCGTGAGCCTGGCGCGCTGGGACGGCGGCCAGCTGACGGTCTGGGCCTCGACGCAAGGCATCCACAACTGCCGCCGGGACATCGCGCAGGACCTGAAGCTGCCCTTGAGCCGCGTGCGGGTCATCTGCCAGTTCATGGGAGGCGGGTTCGGCAACAAGAACCAGGGCTACGACTTCGACCTGATGGCGGCGCTGCTGGCCCGCGAGACGCGGCGGCCGGTGCGGGTCGAGATGAACCGCCACGAGGACTTTGTCGCCGTCCACGGGCGCTGGGCCACCCAGCAGCATTACCGGATCGGTTACAAAAACGACGGCACGATTACCGCCATCCACCTCAAAGCCCACAGCAACATGGGGGCCTATCTGCGGTCGAGCGGGGGCCTGAACGGCCTGCCGCTGTACCCGGTTCCTAATATCAAGAGCGAGATTTACCGCGTCCACACCAACACCAGTTGCGGCGCCAATTACCGCGCCCCGGCCGGCCCGCAAGGGGCGTTCGGGATGGAGTCGGCCGTGGATGAGATCGCCGAACGCATCGGGATGGACCCGGTGGAGTTCCGGCTGAAGCATACCGTGAAGGATCGCTGGAACCGGTTGCCGCTCACGTCGAACGGTTTGCCGGACTGCCTCCGCCAGGGCGCGGAAGCGTTTGGGTGGACGGAGAAGCGGCGGCAGTACGCCCAACAAAGCGGCCCGGTGCGCCGCGGCGTCGGCATGGCGATTGGGTACTGGAATTCTTCCCTCGGGCCGAGCAGCGCGGAGGTGCAGCTCCTCCCGGACGGGTCCGTGAAAGTCCTCGTAGGGGTGACCGACATCGGGACCGGCGCGAAGACCACCATGGGGCTGATTGCAGCCGAAACCCTCGGGGTGCCGCTCGAAAGCATTGCGGTCGTGTACGGGGATACCGATATTGCTCCCTACTCGCCCGGAGAGTCGGGCAGCCGCACGACGGGTTATACGGGCATGGCTGTGATCGAGGCGGCCCAAAACGTGCGAAAGCAGCTCCTGGACGCGGCGGCGGAACGCTTGCAGCAGCGGCGCGAGGATTTGGATGTCAGAGACGGAAAGATCGTCAGCAAGGCGGAGCCGGGGAAGACCTGGAACATCGCCGAAGTCACCGGGCGCAACGTGGACGCCCTCGTCGCGTCCGTGACGACCAATCCCCAAGAGACCGGCAAGGCCCGCATTGACTTTGCCGCGCACTTCACGGAAGTCGAGGTGAACCTCGAAACGGGCAAGGTGCGCGTAATGCGCTATGTCGCGGCGCACGACAGCGGCACGGTCATCAACCGTCTGACCGCCGCCAGCCAGGTCAAGGGCGGCATCGCCCAGGGGATCAGCATGGCGCTCCGCGAGGAGATGATCTGGAACCGGCGGACCGGAATCCCCCTGACCGACCACTATCACGGGGCCAAGGTGGCCATCCATCCGGAAATCCCCGACCTCGAGGTGCTCTTCATCGAGAACGAGGACCCCCTGGGGCCGTATGGGGCCAAGTCCGTCGGGGAGATTCCGATCGTACCCTCCGTGGCCGCCATCGCCAACGCGATCTATCACGCGATCGGCGCGCGCATGCGCGAGTTGCCGATCACCCCGGACAAGGTTTTGATGGCCGTCCGCAACGGCGCGGGCAAACCCGGCGGCCAGAACGTGAGTCAGGTGGCCGTCCTACGCCAAGGCGTCGGAGGGCAGGAGCAAGGATGAAAGCGTTTCGGCACAAGAATGCTCGGACGGTGAAGGAAGCCGTCACGCTGCTCCAGCAGAGCGCGGGCAAAGCCCTGCCCATCGCCGGCGGCAGCGACCTGCTCGGGGAGATGAAAGACTTTATCGAGACGCCCGACCTCCTGGTCAACTTGAAAGCGATCCCGGGCCTCAACAAGATCGAGCAGAAAGGCGGGACGATCTCGATCGGCGCACTGGTGACGATCGCGGACCTGGCCGAGAGTTCGCTCGTCCGCACGCAATTGGCGGCGGTCGCCGAAGCCGCCGTGGTCATCGCGTCGCCGCAAATCCGCAACGCCGGGACCGTCGGCGGAAACCTCTGCCAGCGGCCCCGCTGCTGGTACTATCGCAGCGAGTTCCAGTGCCTCCGCAAGGGCGGGACCATCTGCTACGCCGCCGCGGGCGAGAACCGCTACCACGCCATCCTGGGCGGCGGGCCGTCGTTTATCGTCCATCCGTCTGACCTCGCTCCGCCGCTGATCGCGCTCGACGCCAAGGCCCGCATTGCCGGGCCGTCAGGCGAGCGCACCATCCTGCTCGAACAGTTCTTCGTCCTGCCGACCGTCAACGTCCGCCGCGAGAATATTCTCAAGCCCGGCGAAATCCTCACTGAAATCCAGGTCCCGGTCCCGCAGAACGGGACTCGCTCGACCTACTGGAAACAAATGGAGCGCGAGATGTGGGACTTCGCGCTGGTAAGCGCCGCTGTCGTCGTCCGCCAGTCGAACGGCCCCCAGGGAAAAGTGATCTCCCACGCCCGCGTCGTCTTAGGAGGCGTCGCCCCGATCCCCTGGCGCTCGAAAGAGGCCGAAGCCGCGCTCATCGGCAAACCGCTCGACCAGGCCAACGCCGCCCTCGCCGCCGAAGAAGCCCTGAAACCCGCCCAACCCCTTCGCGACAACGCCTTCAAAGTGGACCTCACCAAAGCCGTGCTGCGCGGGGCGATCTTGCGGCTGGCGTAAGCTGGGAGCCACAGCAAGCGTTTTTCCTCAAGGCGGGCTTTTCCGATTCCAGCCAATATTATGCTATAATGCTATTGGCATCTGCCGCTGATTCTTCCGGGGACTGATTGATGCGCGTGCAAAAGAAGATCACCGCGCTGATCCCGTTGCCGCTGTACTACAACCCCGACCCCAGTGAAAAGCGCAGGCCCGTGGAAGATGAAAAGTTCGTGCGGACGGCGGAAGAGATTGCGGCGATGTTTGGAGGAGGGACCCTGTACCGTTTTGAGCAGGAATCCCCGAGAGGTTTTTGGTGGAATGCGGGAATCGTCAGCGACAATGTTCTCGCGCTCCTCGAAGTGGACTTTCCGGATACAGCGGCGAACCGGGCCAAGCTGATTTCCTACGCCAGGGATGTACTCAAGGAGCGGTTTGAGCAGGATGCGATCTACGTGAAGTTTGTCGGCCCGATTGAATCGCTGGTAGTGGAGGACGAAGAGATATGACGCGCATGAAAAAACTCGAATCCCCGGTGACCTTATTCGCGGCTATCGAGGCGGAGCAGCACGAAGCGTTGCGGACGATTGCCTTTCAGGAACGCCGTTCCATCGCGGATATTGTCCGCCAAGCCATTGACCAATTCATTGACCGGCACGGAAAGCCCGCCAGGACAACCAAACCGGAGCGGATGAAAGTCACCTCCGTTCGCGTCTAGTGCCAGGGGGGCAAGCGGTGGAAGACATCGGTCAGAGAATATTCCGGATGCGGGTCGAGAAAGCACTGGACGATATTCGAAACATCCTGTGGAGGCAGGAAGAAATACTAAAGGCCCTGCTGGAAGCCATCCACAGAAGCTCGCCCCTGCGGTCCACCCGGGTGTCGCATAGACAAAGAAAGAGAAGCACCTCAACGAAGCCGCGACCGTAAAGATCGGTCTCATGGCGACTTCGCAATAGCGAAAGGAAGCCATCCTACCTGCCAGATGACCTCCCGAAAAAGCAGTCCCGCGCTGGATGCCGATTCCCTTTATGAAGTGGCCATTCGCGCCCTAGGCCGCCGGGCGCGGTCGAGCGCGGAGGTGCGGGCGCTGCTCGCCCAGCGCAAGGCCGGCAAGGCGGACATCGAAGCGGTCATTCATCGGCTCAAAGAGAACGGCTATCTCGATGACGCCCGGTTTGCGCGGGCCTTTGTGGCTTCGCGGATCGAAAATCGCCTGGAAGGCAAGGTCCGCGTGCGCCGCGAGCTGGCAGCGCGGCGGGTCAAGCCCGAGCTTGCGGACGAAGCGGTTCGGGGCGCCTACGAAGGCGTGGACGAATCACAACTCCTGCGGCAGTACCTTAAGCGCAAGTTGCGCTTGAACAATCCTCTCGACCCCTCGACTGCGCTCGGGGCAGGCAAGCCGTCTGCGGTGCAATCGCTTTTCCGGCGGCTCTTGCGCGCCGGATTTCGCTCTGACACAATTGTCGGGGAGCTGAAGCGGTTGCGCGGCGGCCCGCTGTCCAAAGCTGGTGCGGCCAACGAGCCGGTCCGATGGGACGAGGTTCTCGACTCCCTCCCGGAAACTCCCGACCCGGAGTCAGAAAGCGGTTAGGACTTGCCACAGAGACACGGAGGACACAGAGAAGAAGAATTCAGAAGTCAGGAGCCAGGAGTCAGAAGAAAATCAGGTCCCTCGCTCCCCTCAATTGCGCCCTCGGCTCGGGATGACGGTCTTGCTGGTCGGTCTTCATTCTGGCTTCTGAATTCTGTCTCCTGACTCCTGCTTTCTCTGTGACTCTGTGGCTACATGAGGCGTCTTCTTGACTGGTAGCGAAATTCGCAAGAAATTTCTGGATTATTTTGCGGCACGGGGGCATCGCGTGGTCCGCAGCTCGTCGCTCGTTCCGGCGAACGACCCCACCCTGCTCTTCACCAACGCCGGCATGAACCAGTTCAAAGACGTGTTCCTCGGCCGCGAGCACCGCGACTACTCCCGCGCCGCCTCCTCGCAGAAGTGCGTGCGGGCCGGCGGCAAGCACAACGACCTCGAAAACGTCGGGCGCACCCGCCGCCACCACACCTTCTTCGAGATGCTCGGCAACTTCTCCTTCGGCGACTACTTCAAGCGAGAAGCCATCGAGTACGCCTGGGAACTGATTACGAAGGAGTACGGGCTTCCGGTCGAGAGGCTCTACTTCACGGTCTTTGAAGGCGGGCTAGGGGTCCCGAAGGATGAAGAAGCGGCCGAAGGTTGGAGAAAGGTCGGCGCGCCGGCGGATCGCGTGCGCGACGGTGGGGTAGCGGACAATTTCTGGCAGATGGGGGAGACCGGCCCCTGCGGCCCCTGTTCTGAAATTCACTACGACCTCGGCCCCGGCGCGAGCGATCCCGCATGGCGGGACCACGCCGACTGCGCCTTCCCCTGCGAGTGCGGCCGCTACGTTGAAATCTGGAACCTTGTTTTCATGCAGTTTGACCGTGACTCTGGCGGCAAACTGACTCCCCTGCCCCGGCCTTGCGTGGACACCGGCATGGGCCTGGAGCGGGTTGCGGCGGTCATCCAAGGGAAGCTCTCGAACTTTGAGACGGACCTGCTCTGGCCGCTGGTCGAAGCGGGCGCAGAACTGGCCGGGGTCACCTACGGGGAGAAGGCTGAAACCGATGTCTCGCTGCGGATTCTGGCCGACCACAGCCGCGCCGCCGCGTTCCTGATCCACGACGGCGTCCTGCCCGCGAACGACGGGCGGGGCTATGTCCTGCGGAAGATTCTCCGCCGGGCAGCCCGGCACGGCAAATTGCTGGGCCTCAATGAGCCTTTTCTCTATCAACTGACGGGCAAGGTGGCCGAGATTATGTCCGACGCTTACCCCGAGTTGCTCGAATCAACCCAGCGCGTAGCGGCGGTCGTCAAGTCCGAGGAGCAGCGCTTTGCCCATACCATGACCATCGCTCTGCAAGAGTTCGACAAGGCGGCGAAGGAAGCGATGCAAGCGATTCAGCCTCTTGCTCAGCCGGTTTTTCCCGGACCCCTAGCCTTTCGCCTCTATGACACCTTCGGGATGCCGCTCGATTTGATTCAGGAAGTCGCTACCGAACGGGGCCTAGCGGTGGATGAGGCGGGCTTTGAGGTGGAGATGCAACGCCAGCGCGACCGCGCGCGGGCGAGTTGGAAGGGCGCGTCCAAGGAAGTCACCTGGCCACTTTATTCGGATGTGGTCAAGGACAAAGGAACTGTCATCTTCGAGGGCTACCAGCAAACCACTTCTCACAACTGCGAGGTGCTTGGCTTGATTCAGGACCTCCAAGGTACTCCGAGGTCCAGGGTTCGCAATCTCGACATTTCTGCGGGTGAGAAAGCTAACGTGATTCTGAACCACACACCGTTCTACGCCGAGGCGGGCGGGCAGGTAGGAGATACCGGGGTTTTGCTTCGAGAGGACACGCAGGAAGTTGTTGCGAATGTGGAAGATACATACGGCCCAGTCTCAGGTCTGATCGCCCACAAAATCGTAAGTCGCTTGCCGATCCGGGTCGGCGACCGTCTGACTGCCATTGTTGACGCCGAGAAGCGCCGCGCCACCATGCGGAATCATACGGGAACGCACTTGCTCAACGCGGCGCTGCGTCAAGTACTAGGAACTCACGTCAAACAGGCCGGTTCGGTAGTTGATGCAGACAGACTGCGTTTTGACTTTTCCCACTTCGCCTCGGTGAGCGGGGATGAGTTGCAGGAGATCGAGCGGCTGGCCAACGCCGAGATTGTCCGCAACGCGGCGGTGGGCACCGAGGTCTTGGAACTCGATCAGGCTCTTGAGTCCGGGGCGCTGGCCTTCTTTGGGGAGAAGTATCCGGACCGGGTCCGCGTGGTGACGGTTCCCGGCTTCAGTAAAGAGTTGTGCGGGGGGACGCACGTCAGCCGTACGGGGGACATCGGGTTGCTCAAGGTTACCCACGAGGGGAGCATCTCGGCCGGGGTGCGGCGCGTCGAGGCGGTGACCGGGGAGCGGGCCTTGGCGGAATTTCAGGCGGTAACCGGAATAGTACACCGGATCGCGGCGACGCTGAAAACTCCCCTGGCGGAAGCCCCGGAGATGGTCGAGCGGCTGATCGAGGCGCAGCGGCAACTCGAAAAGCAGATCGAGACTTTGAAGTTCAAGACGGCGCAAGCGCAGCTTGCCGACATCGAGGAGCGCGTCCGCACGGTGAAGGACGTGCGGGTGCTCGCGCTCCGCCTGGAATCACTCGACCGGGCGCAACTGCGCTCGATGGCGGACGTTCTGCGGCAGCGGCTAAAATCCGGCGTAGTGGTGCTGGCGACAGTGGCGGATGACAAGGTGGCTTTGATCGCGGCGCTGACCCCCGACCTCACCAAGCGCCTGCACGCCGGGAAGATCGCCCAGGCGGTTGCAAAGCGCCTGGGAGGCACCGGCGGCGGGCGGCCGGACATTGCCGAGGCAGGTGGCAAGAATGTCAACATGCTGGATTCCACATTAAATGAAGTGGTTGAGATCGTGGGGGAGATGCTATAATGGGCGCGTTTTCTTGCGATTAGGTCCGCCCTCCGACGCCGAAGCTCTGGAGGGCGTGCCCTCCGAAGCGCCGAGAGCGTAGGAGGGTCTGGCAGCGGGCTTGAGACATCGCAGGGGTATCAGCGCATGGCCCTCAGCAATGCCGCATCGTCTGTCATCGCCAAACAGGCCGCACCAAGGCTACTTCTGCGACCGTCCTCCTTTTCTCTAGCCCCGGCCTTCAGGCCGGGGTTCGAATGGGGAGTTATTTTACAGGCCGTTTTAACGGCCTTTCGTCTTTTCGGCTTCAGCCCTTGCGCTAGGCCGAGGGCTCAAGCCAACTTTCGGAAGCCCGCTGAAGCGGGCTGGGAGAAACCGGCTTGCTTCGCAGACCCAGGCGTAAACGCCTGGGCTAGAGAAAAGCCATGCCCTGACGACGCCCCAAGGCAGGTTGTCAAACAGGCCCTCGGAGTTCTGCTGGTCCTGACTCTCTGCTTCGGGGTTTCTTCTCTCCAAGCCGCGGAACGGATCACCGCGGTAATAGATCCGACGGGCCGGATCATTTTCGTCAACGAGCCAACCCCGGTTCCGGCGCCGACGGAATCCCCCGCTCCGGGCGGCCTTCCCGACGGCTCCGCAGCCGAATCCAAGTCACGCATTGACAGCCTGATCGAGCAAGCCGCCGGCGAGCACCAGGTGGACCCGGAACTGGTCCGCGCCATCGTTCAGGTCGAATCAAACTACAACCCCTACGCGGTCTCTCCCCGGGGAGCCCGGGGCTTGATGCAATTGATTCCCGCCACGGCGCGCCGCTTCGGGGTGACCGACATCTTTGATCCGGAAGAGAACCTGGGCGGGGGCATCCGCTACCTGAAATACCTGATGGGGATGTTTGACGGCGACCTGCAATTGTCGCTGGCAGCCTATAACGCCGGGGAAAACGTGGTGGCGCGGTGGCGGCGAGTGCCGCCGATCCCGGAAACGCGCAACTATGTGCGCAAGATTGGCGCGATCTACCCCTTGCGCCGTCCCAGCCCCCCCACCGCCGGCAACGGCGCGGCTCCGTCCGCTCCGAGGATCGTGAAAGCTGTGGACGGCAATGGGGTAGTGCACTTCACCAACACGGAC
>MEKR01000106.1 GCA_001767035.1 Acidobacteria bacterium RIFCSPLOWO2_02_FULL_61_28 | reverse complement strand
GGCTTGACAGACACCCAACTTTCTCCTGCCCGGTCCATTGCGACGATTCCGTGGTAAACTCATATCGCAAAACAGGATGCCCAAGAGTCTCGGATGCGTGCACGATTGGGAATCCCGATGAAAACAATGGCAGTTGAAGAAATATCGAGCGGATCGAGCGAGACGCAGGCCGGCTCCGTCTGGGTTCGACGCTTCCGGTGATCTCCTGGAGTGGAAGGGATGTTTCACCGCTCTGAGACTGACCCGATAGGAGGTGTATTCAACATGAGATTGCGACTGCTTCTCCTTACGGTAACGGCGCTTCTGACGGCCTCATTGACTTGGGGACAGGCCAGCCCTCGGGTGACGGGGGTCGAGCCGTCCTCCGGAAAAGCCGACAGCGATGTGACCGTCACGGGAGAAAATTTGGGGAAGGAAAGCGTTTCGAACGTGTTCCTCTCTGACGACGCAACCGACTACAAGGCCACCGTGGTCGAGCAGACCGCCGCCAAGGTTGTAGCGAAAGTGCCCAAGGTCAAAGCCGGGTCCTACAACGTTTCCATCCAGGTCGGCAATAACATCTTTATCCAACCGGTGCGATTCACGGTGCAGGAATGAGCGGCCGGGAACGCTAGCCGGCCGAAGCGCCGGATATTTCTTCCCACGGGCGATGCCCTCCTCCTGCGTGTGGGGCCTGCGTGTCGGGAGAGTTCACGCTGGACAATGCCGCTGGCGGTCCCACGATTCCGGCAACGGTAGAGACCGGCGTAGTTGAGCGCGGGATGCCACCGCCGATGGCTCGTACCCCCCATCTAATTTAGCTTCGAGGCGGGATTTCGGATGGCCAATTCCGGGAACAAAAAGATAGCGGGCTCCGAAGCGTCGCTCCATCCGGTCTCGGAGCAGGCGGCTTCCTTCACCACGATCAGCGGCGTGCCGGTCCGGGAGCTTTACACCGGCGCGGACGTTGCGGGGTTTGACTACGGGCGTGACCTGGGTCCGCCCGGCGAGTTCCCCTTTGTGCGCGGCATTCACCGCGATCTCTATCGCGGCAAGCTCTGGACCATGCGGCAGTTCAGCGGCTTTGCCACGCCGGAAGAGACCAACCGGCGTTATCGCTATCTCCTGTCGCAGGGACAGACCGGCCTGTCGGTGGCCTTCGACCTGCCCACGCTCATGGGCTACGACGCCGACTCGCCCGAGGCCGAAGGCGAGGTCGGCAAGTGCGGCGTGGCAATCAGCTCGCTCGAAGACATGGAAATCCTCTTCGAGGGGATTCCGCTCGAGACCATCACCAGCTCGATGACCATCAACTCACCCGCGGCGATCCTCTGGGCGATGTACCTGGTGGTGGCCGAGCAGCAAGGCGCCGACTGGCGGAAGATTTCCGGGACCATTCAGAACGATATTCTCAAAGAATACATCGCGCAAAAAGAATTCATTTATCCGCCCGAGCCTTCGATGCGCCTGGTGGTGGACACCATCGAGTTCGGTGTCCGCGAGGTCCCGCGCTTCAACCCCGTCTCGATCAGCGGGTATCACATCCGCGAAGCCGGCTCGACCGCCGTCCAGGAGCTTGCCTTCACCTTGCGGGACGGGATCGAATACGTCGAATGGACGCTGCGGCGCGGGCTGGCCGTGGACGAGTTTGCTCCGCGCCTCTCGTTTTTCTTCAATGCCCACAGCGACTTTTTTGAAGAAATTGCCAAGTACCGGGCGGCGCGCAAAATCTGGGCGAATGTGATGCGGGACCGCTTCGGCGCTAGCAACCCGCGCTCCACGATGCTCCGGTTCCACACGCAGACGGCCGGATGCTCGCTCACCGCGCAGCAGCCCTACAACAACGTCGTCCGCACGACCATCCAGGCGCTCGCCGCCGTGCTGGGCGGGACGCAGTCGCTGCACACCAATTCGCTGGACGAGGCCCTGGCCTTGCCGACCGAGGAAGCCGCGCTCCTGGCGCTGCGCACCCAGCAGGTACTCGCCTATGAAAGCGGCGTGACGCAGACGGTGGACCCGCTCGGCGGATCGTATTTTCTCGAACGCCTCACGCTCGACATGGAGGCAGCCTGCTACGACTACTTCCGCCGGATTGACGAAATGGGCGGGATGGTCGCGGCCATCGAGCGCGGCTTCCCGCAGCGAGAGATCGCGCAGGCCTCTTACCAGTACCAGCGCGCCCTCGAATCGCGCGAGAAGGTCATGGTCGGTGTCAATGCCTTTGCCGGCGAACAGACTGGTTTGGACATCCTTTCCATTGATTCGACAGCCCACGAGCGGCAGGTCGAGAAGCTCAACCGCCTGCGCGCCCGACGCGATTCCCGGCAGACTGAAGCCGCGCTCGATGCCCTGGAACAGTCCGCGCGGGGCTCCGCAAACCTCATGCCGCCCATCCTCGACTGCGTCCGCGCCTACTGCACGGTCGGCGAAATCTGCAACCGCTTGCGAGCGGTCTTTGGGGTGTACCAGGAAGCCAGCGTCGTCTAAGTCCGAGCCGCGACCGTAAGCAACTGGGGCCATGCGATAAATTTCCCAGCAGCCTCTTCTGCGGTGAGACCGGGGATGATATGGACTGATTTTCAATATCTTGTGGAGGTCTATGCCGATGCTGCTTCTGCAGATTTTAGCTGGCGCGGCTGTTCTGCTTCTTTTTTCCATCTTTCTGCAACTGCAAGCAGACAGTAGTCAAATTACTGGCGTACGTCACCAGTTAGAAAAACTGGGCGCGCCTATTTCTCTCCCGGAAGAGCTCGCACTAAGACCAAAAGGGGGTCGGGTTGTTATAGCCCTATTTGTATGGCTCGCCATAGTGGTTGTTATTACCTGGATTTGGGGCTAACGCAAAAGCGGGGTAGCCACGGCGAGGGAAAATCGCTCACCGTCGCTACCCGCTCTCTGGTAGGATCGAGGTCGCCTGTTGTGCGCATGCACGCTTCCTGTGGCAGCGCATACTGAATGACTTAAGGCATGTCTGAACAAGGAAAGGGAGGGCAAGATGACGGTTTCTCTCAATAACTTGATGAGTGAGCAAACTGCCCGGCTTTTAGCATCATTTTCACACACTGCTAATAGATCCATGCCTCATCCCTCGGATCAACAACTCTGGAGGCAATTCCTAATCGCCGCACATAAGGAGAATGCCAGACTTGATGAATCCACGCTTAAACAATGGCTGGTCGAAGAGGGAGGATGGTTAGAAGACGTGGTTCTCGGCATAAGTGCCCGCGATCTTGTATCCCAGTACAACTTTGCACGCGACCTCTTACGAGACTACGACGAGTTCAGATGAGCAGGGTAATCACGCCTTGCGCTTTCCTCGCCGTGGGCTGCTCTTGTTGCGGAAAGGGAACCGTTACAGCAGCTTCTTGAATTCTTCGATGGTCAGTCCGGCGTCTCGCACGATCCCGGCCATCGTGATGGCATTCACGGGATTATGACGGGGTATGGTTAAGAAGCGAGTCCCGTTTGACATCACAACATGCTTGCCTTCCCGGAGGATGCGGAAGCCGGCTTTCTCGAACGCTTTGACCGCTGCACGATGGTTGACGCCGGGGAGCTTCGGCATGATTTGTCCTGGGCTGCCGAAGGGTCAGACGGTGACTTCGATTTCCCGAACGTCGGCGTCTTGGAGGGATTCCGTGATGGCCGCCAGGTATTCCCGAATGGCGTCCTGGATGTTTTCGAGGGCCTCTTGCTCCGTCTCTCCCTGCGACCAGCACCCAGGCAGCGCCGGGCAGGAGACGCTGAAACCTTCTTCGGATTGCTCCAACCGCACCTTGTATTTCATCCCCACACCTCAAATGGGATTATAGCGCACCCGCGTCGCGTTGGCAGCCATAACGGTGGCCACAGCATGTCTTGTCTTGCCGTGCGTTTTTCGTTGTCATCCCGAGGAGCGAAACGAGATATTGATCTCGTTTCCGCAACGAGGGACCTGCACTTTTCTCACTCTATGTCGCTTCGGCTGCGCCTCCGCGACGGCCTACGGCAGTAGGGTAAATTTTGTCAGCTCGTTCTTTTCGGCACGACTGAAGTCGTGCCCTGACGCAATAAAACAGTTCTTGTGAATCAACAAAACCCTGGTTTCTTCTGCCTCCTGCCTCCTGCCTCCTCTCCTGTTACAATAGACCCCGCCGAATGAAGGAGAAACGCTTGACCCAAACCCTCGAAACCAGCCACCCGCCGCTCACCCTGCTCTCATCGGATGAAGAGTTGTTCCAGTCCTCCGTGCGCCAGTTTGCCCGCGAGCGCGTCGCTCCGCTGGTCCGGGAGATGGACGAGAAGGGCGAGTTCCGCCCGGAACTCCTTCAGGAATTCTTCCGCATGGGCTGGATGGGGATTGAAATCCCGGAGGTGTTCAGTGGAGCCGAGGGGACGTTCTTTCACGCGATTCTGGCGATTGAGGAACTGGCGGCAGTTGATCCGTCGGCCGCGGCCATCGTGGACGTCCAGAACACGCTCGTCAACAACGCCCTGCTGCGGTGGGGCAATGAGGACCAGAAGAAACGGTATTTGCCGCGTCTGGCTACGGACACTGTCGGGGCCTACGCCTTGTCGGAGGCTGGCTCCGGGAGCGACGCCTTCGCTATGGCGACCGTCGCCCTAGACAAGGGCGACCACTTCTTGCTGCGCGGCCAGAAGCTCTGGATCACCAACGCCAAGGAATCCGGGCTGTTTCTGCTCTTCGCCAACGCCAAGCCCGAGGCGGGCTATCGTGGGATCACGGCGTTTTTGATCGAGCGCGACTTCCCCGGCTTCCAAGTCGGGCGCAAAGAGGACAAGCTGGGCATCCGCGCTTCGAGCACCTGCGAACTGTTGCTCGACGATTGCCGCGTGCCTCGGGAAAATGTGGTGGGAGAGGTCGGGCAGGGCTATAAGATCGCCATCGAGACGCTCAACGAAGGGCGGATCGGCATCGGGGCGCAGATGGTCGGCTTGGCGCAAGAGGCGCTCGACCACGCCGTCCGCTACGCCAAAGAGCGCAAGCAGTTCGGCAAACCGATCGCCGAGTTCCAGGGCGTGCAGTTCCAGTTGGCCGAGATCGCCACGGAGATCGAGGCCGCCCGCCTGATGGTCTATAACGCCGCGCGGCTGCGCGAGAGCGGCCGCCCGTTCGCCAAAGAAGCCGCCATGGCGAAGTACTTTACCTCGCAGGTGGCCGAGCGCGCCGCCTCGCTTGCCATTGAAATCTTCGGCGGCGTCGGTTTCACGCGCGACTACCCGGTCGAGAAGCTCTACCGAGACGCCATGATCGGCAAGATTTACGAAGGCACCTCCAACATGCAGCTCCAGACGATTGCTAAGGCGATTCTAGGGAACAGGGGATAGGGGACAGGTAGTAGGGAACAGGGAACAGGGAACAGGGAACAGATCCGCTCCCTTTCTGATTCAGACGGCCGCTCGCTCACGGTCCCTTCGACTTCGCTCAGGGCAGGCGCG
>MEKR01000105.1 GCA_001767035.1 Acidobacteria bacterium RIFCSPLOWO2_02_FULL_61_28 | reverse complement strand
ATTCCCCAGGAAATCTGGTCGCGGAGCCCGGTGACGATCAAGCCCTGGCGAAGCTGCGTCACGTAGGCGTACAGGCCCCAAAGGGTCACCGTGACCAAGATTCCGACCCAGAGATAAAACTTCCAGGTTGTCTGCGTCAACGAACGCAGCAAGTTGGTTTCACGGTCGGACATGGTGGCGTCAAGGTTTGTCATTAGAAACTCCTCTTAGGAAGCCTCGGCCTGTTTGGCGCGCTTTTCCTCCGGAGAGTCGTATTTGCGGTTGGCCGGCGGCAGGAAATAGACGCGCGGTTCGGTGCCCAACTCTTCCAGCAGGCGGAAGGAGGCTCCTCGCTGGACGATCTTGGAAAATTGGATAGTCTCTCCCTTGCTGTTGATGACGACGTCCTCGTACTCGTCGCCGAAGTAGACCGCGCCCATGGTGCACTTGTCGGCGCAGATCGGGAGCTTGCCCGCGCGCAGCAACTCCGGGCAGAAGATGCACTTTTCGACCACGCCTTTGCGATGCGGGTAGTTGTACTCCATCGAATAGGGGCGCGACAGCTCTTCGGGGGTATGCGGGGGTTCGCTCCAATTGAAGGAGCGGGCCGAATAGGGGCACTGCGCGATGCAGTTGCGGCAGCCGATGCAGCGTTCCTGGTCCATCATCACGATGCCGTCGGTGCGCTTGTAGGTGGCGTCCACCGGGCAGGCCCGCACGCAGGGAGGGTTGTCGCACTGCATACAGGGCCGCACGATCCAGTAGGGGCCCGCGGCCGCATTGTCGGAGACCTCGTAGACCTTGATCCACTCCTGGTGGGGAGGGATAAAATGCATGGCGTTGCAGGCTTTGGTGCAGTCACCGCAGCCGTCGCACTGGGCCAGGTCAACGACCATGACCCACTTCTGGTTGGTCGGAGCGAGCGAGCGCGCGGGCAGCACGCCGGGGAAAAGCTGTTCAGCGACCGTTTTCAGGGCCGCCCAGCCGGCGACGAGAACGCCTGCTCCGCCAGCCAGAAACTGGAAAAAACCGCGTCGAGTAACTGGCATGGCTCACCCCTCAAGGTTCGACAATGAAGGTCGCCAGCATGTCGTCGTGCCCTCTGCCGCATTTCACGTTGAAGCATCCCGCCTTGAACGTGCCCGCTTTGTCCGGCACCACCAGCGTGAAGTCCTTCGTCCCGGTCTTGCAGCGAACACTCCAGCCCTGGTCTTTCCACTCCTTGACAGTAAGGTCGTGGGTTGTTCCGTCCTTCTCCCACTCCGGTCCCCGGAAGCACGTCAGCCGCAGTGTAACCACCTCGCCCGCCTTCAACTTGACGACGGGGCTCCCCTTCTGACCGGGCGATCGGAACGTATTGTCTTTCGTGCCCGTGATCTCGATCACCCGCGGAGTCTGCGCGAAAACGATTGCAGGCAGCAAGATAATAAAAATAGAAAAAAACAGTTTGAATATCATTGCTCGATTGGACCTGTTCATTTCTTACCTCCATGATTCTTAGGTCTTCCAATCAACATTATAGCACGAATCGGACCAAAGACAGCAGGTGCCCCAATCGCCCGCCTAACTCATTGGACTTAAGACAGTTGCCAACAATCTGAGGGGACTTCGCGGAGCGAATAACAAGTGAAGATCGGGATGCGTCCATTGTGGCGGATGGCGCGATTTTGGGCCATTCGTCTCATTCGCCTAAGCGAATATAGACTCCAGGGATCGAGGGCCACCTTCCGGAATTTTCCCCTAACGTGGTCAGGTCAAAGGAATTACCGGAACGCCGAATTCATCGGGATGTGGACGTTGCGCAACGCTCCAGCAGGGGGTAAGCCGGGAGCCTTCTACTGCGAGATTTCACCCACAAGCCTTGGTGCATTTCCCAAAATCCGTCCTATAATGTAAGCGGACTGAATGCCCATGGGCCAATCTCAAATCAAGAGGATGTTCCGGGCGTTCTCTGATCCGACCCGTCTGCGAATTCTGCACCTGCTGCTGAACGGGGAGCTTTCCGTAAGCGACTTGGTGAGGGTTCTCAGGGTCCCGCAGCCTACGGTGTCGCGTCATCTGGCGTACCTGCGCAAAGCAGGCCTTGTTCTGGCGCGGAAGAAGGGCCTCTGGATTCACTACCGGCTGACCCCCGCAAGAACCGAGTTCCATCGCCAATTACTTGCGTGCGTGCGGTGTTGTTTTCGGGATGTTCCCCAATTCCGAGAGGACGAAAAGCGGGTGGCTCTGCTTCAGAAGGCAGGCAAACGCACGCGCAGCATCAGAGCCAATGATCCGTCAACATGCTGTTAGGCGTATCCATTTCGCCCCGCCGGTAAGCGGGGCCTCTTAGCGGGAAATCGTGCAGCGACTACGCCGTACCGGCAGGGCGGCAAGCGCAGAGAGCACTTTCGGAAACCCACGGCCTTCCGGCAGCGGGGATCACGGCCCAGTCCAATACAGGCACGTCCTGACGCGCCGTGGCCGGGATTAGTTGCCAGGACCAGTTTCCAACCCGTGTTGAGGACCCAACCCTTCTCCGCCTCGCCCCTCACGGCGCATGCGCCAGACCAACAGATAACCAAAAGCGTAGAAAAACACGACCCACATCGTGCCGTAGAAAAAAACGAACGCCAGTGTGATGGGGGCCGTCGCATAGGGGGTGATGAGCACCCCGCTGGCCGGGAGAGCCGGAGCCGGGCACGGGCCAAAATCCACCTTAGCTAACGCGTAGCTTTTCCGAAGAGTTTGTTGGTCGCCTCCGAAAGTTGCCTGGAACGGATAGGTGCCGCAACGGCGGTCTCGAAGCACCAATCGGGCCCTGCCCTCGCTGTCGGTAGGCACCTTGCTGAATTGCAGCAGAGTGCCGAAACTGGTTTCCAGAGCGAAACCAACTGCCTGATAGGAAAGCGGGACCCCGTTGGTGTCGCGAAGCTTGGCCGTGATGGCCAGCGGCCGCACGGGCCTCTCCTCTGCCTCGCTCCTCGCTGCGCCCCCCCCGGAGAACAGCGGCGAAAGGAATTGGTACGCAAAAAAGTAAGCCCGGTTCGACCCCTCTCCCTGGGGATTGCCGGCGGTTTCCGCGGAAGCGGCCGTCGGCTCGGCGGGTGGCAAGGGTTCCCACTCCAATTCCAGAACGGTCGCCTTCCCCTTCTCCTCGGCCGCCGTGGGCTGCTGCGCGCGCGCAGAAATGGCCGCGACTAGAAGGGTTCCGATCAACGCCATGGCGAGCGGTGGCGGCATGTACGGTTGGGGCCGCATCGCAGGAACGGCACGTTCGGCTCTTTCCTCTATCCTCTCAACCATCGGGGCCTCCTTTCCCCGTGTCTCCCAGATGGAGACCATCGGGAATAGTTTCGAAAGAAACGTGTAGATCAGCAAAAATGTCGCGAAAGCGGCGGCGATAATGGACCATTCGACCCAACTGGCCCGGTAGTTCATCCACTCCGGCGGAAGCCCCTGGGCCGGAAGGAAGGGGCTGGAGAGGGTCGGGACAACAATCAGGTAGCGTTCCAGCCAAGCGCCGACCACCACGAAAGTGGCGGCGAGCACGGTCCCGGGAATCGTAAAGTGCCTCCACCGTTTGATGCCGAGCACTGCGATCAGAAGCACGGTCGGCCCCAGGGTGGTCAGCCCGAGCATGATCCTGAACAACGTTGCGAACTCTCCCACAAAGAGCCGGTCCAGCAGGGCCTTCTCATGACCTCCAAACTTGTATCCCACCGCCATGTACTCGTTGACGTTGAAGTAGAGGAAGAGCAAGGAAAGCGACAGCAGAAGAATGCCCAGGTTTCGAAAATGCAACTCCTGAATGTAGTCGCCGAACCGGAAAACCCGCCGCAGAAAAAACATGGAGACGATGACAGCGCCGATCCCCGAATAGATTGCCCCCGTGACGAAGTAAGGCCCGAAGATGGTGGTATTCCATCCCGGGCGCAGTGTCATGACGAAGATCCAGGACACCACGGTATGGACGGAGATCGCCAGGGGAATAATAAAGATGGCCATGATCGAAATGGACCGCTCCAGCAAATGCCATTGCCCCGGGCTTCCGGTCCAACCGAGAGTCAGGGATTTATAGAAGCGCCGTCTCCAGCGGGGAAGTTCGTTGCGGGTAGCCAGCAACGCTAAGTCTGGGATCATGGGAATAAAGAAATACAGGATGCAACCGGTGAGGTAGGTGCTCACACAGATCACGTCCCAGAGGATCGGGGACTGAATGCGGCCGAAGCGGAAGAGATTGAGCATTCGATCCGGGCGACCCAGGTCAATGATGACCATCGGCGCTCCAATTAAGAGCGCAAAGACCGTAATTCCTTCCGCCAGGCGGGTGATGGGGTGACTCCATTGGGCCCGGCACACCCGGAGAATGGCTGAAATCAGCGTCCCGGCATGGCTGATGCCGACAAAGAAAACAAAATTCGTGATATAAAGCCCCCAGAAAATCTGGTCGCGGAGCCCGGTAACGATCATGCCTTCGCGAAGCTGAGTTACATAAGCGTACAGGCCCCAAAGGGCCACACTGAACAAAACAGTAATCCAGAGATAAAACTTCCAGGTTATCTGCGTCATCGAACGCAACAAGTTGGCTTCGCGGTCGGACAGCGTGCCATCATGGACTTGCATTCCTTGCATGGAGGATTCCTTTCTCGGCCCGCCTTCCTTATTGGCTGGCCGTCCTTCGGAAGGTGGCGGAAGAAGTTCGCTTCACTCTCGCGCTCAGGTCTCGCAGGGGCACGAACATTCCCCCGCGACAACTATCGCTCTGGGTGAATGCCGCAACTTCGCGGCTCACAAAATAATCGGCTACAGATTCTATCACAGATTGTTACGCTTTGTAAATCTTAACTTTTCTCCCTCTATAATTGCGAGGTCTCGGCCTGTTTGGCGCGCTTTTCGTCTGGAGAGTCGTACTTGCGGTTGGCCGGCGGCAGGTAATAGACGCGCGGTTCCGTGCCCAACTCTTCCAGCATGCGGAAGGAAGCTCCTCTCTGAACGATCTTGGAAAATTGGATGGTCTCTCCCTTGCTGTTGATGACGACATCCTCGTGCTCGTCGCCGAAGTAGACCGCGCCCATGGTGCACTTGTCGGCGCAGACCGGGAGCTTGCCCGCGCGCAGCAGCTCGGGGCAGAAGATGCACTTTTCGACCACGCCTTTGCGATGCGGGTAGTTGTACTCCATCGAATAGGGGCGCGACAGCTCTTCGGGGGTGTGCGGGGGTTCGCTCCAATTGAAGGAGCGGGCCGAATAGGGGCACTGCGCGATGCAGTTGCGGCAGCCGATGCAGCGTTCCTGGTCCATCAT
>MEKR01000104.1 GCA_001767035.1 Acidobacteria bacterium RIFCSPLOWO2_02_FULL_61_28 | reverse complement strand
TGCTCCCTTGCGGTCGCGCTGGCGAAGAACCACCGGTCGCTTGCGCTCCCGGCTCGGATGCGGAAGAGCAGTGACGAGTGATGAGTGAAAAGTGACGAGTTACGACGGCTTCGGATGGCTTGTCACTTGCCACTTGTCACTCGTCACTGCATTTTCTGTTGTACCATGACGGTGTGACGAAGAATTTTGAGACAACTCTCGGCAAGGTCTATCTGGTCGGCGCGGGGCCGGGCGATCCCGGGCTGCTGACGCTCAAAGGGTTGCGGATTCTGCGCGACGCCGACGTGGTGGTCTATGACTACCTGGCGAATCCGGAACTGCTGCTCGAGGCCAAGCCGGGCGCGGAGATCATCTACGTTGGGCGGCACGCGAACGAGCGGCTCTCGCAAGATACGATCAATCAAATGCTGGTTGAGCGCGCCCGGCACGGCAAGCAGGTTTGCCGGCTGAAAGGCGGCGACCCGTTCGTCTTCGGCCGCGGAGGCGAAGAGGCCGAATATGTCGCGTCGTCGGGCGTCCCTTTCGAAATCGTTCCTGGCGTGAGCGCGGGCTACGCGGTTCCCGCCTACGCGGGCATTCCGCTGACGCACCGCCAGCTTTCCTCGACCGTCTTGTTTGTTACCGGCCACGAAGACCCCGAAAAAGAAGGCGGATCGCACCTCGATTGGGAAGGGATCGCGCGCGGCGCTTCGACGCTGGTTTTCTTCATGGGGGTGACGACGCTGCCGCAAATCGCGAGCCAGTTGATGCGAGCCGGGCGGTCCGCTTCAACCCCGGCGGCCGTCATCCGCTGGGGCACGCGCGGCGAGCAGCAAGTCGTTACGGGCACGCTCGAAACGATTGCTGCGCGCGCGCGAACAGCCGGGATCAAGCCGCCTGCGCTGACGGTGGTCGGCGACGTGGTCTCGCTGCGGGAGAAGCTCCAATGGTTTGAATGCCTTCCCTTGTTCGGCGAACGCATCCTGATTACGCGCCCTCGGGAGCAGGCGCGCGAGTTGGCGGAGCCGTTGCGGGCGCTGGGAGCCGAAACCATCGAGCTGCCTACGATTGCCATTGCAGACCCCGAAGACTGGTCGGCACTGGACGGCGCGATCGAACGGCTCGGCACGCCCCGCACGTATGACTGGCTCATTTTTACCAGCGCGAACGGCGTCCGAAAATTCATGCAGCGGATGGCGGCGAACGGAACGGATGTTCGTCGTCTGGCCGGCGCGAAGATTTGCGCCATCGGACCGGCGACTGCGGACGAACTGCGCGCGCATCTGCTGGTGGTGGACGTGGTCCCCCGGACCTATGTCGCCGAAGGAGTCTTGGAAGCGCTGGCCGAGGAGCCGCTCGCCGGAAAACGGATTCTGATTCCCCGCGCGCGAGTCGCCCGGGACGTTTTGCCGGCAGAATTGCGGAAGCGCGGCGCGGAGGTGGACGTGGTCGAGGCTTACCGCTCGATTCTGCCAACCGAGAGAACCGAGAAAACCGAAGCGATCTTCACGCGGCACCGGCCCACCCTCATCGTCTTTACCAGTTCCTCGACGGTCGAAAACCTGCTGCGTTTGATCCCACCGGAAAAGCGCGATTCCTATCTGGAGGGAGTGCGGATTGCCTCCATCGGACCGATTACGAGCCGGGCGATTCGGCGCGCCGGACTCACCGTGCACATCGAGGCCGGCGAATATACGATCCCCGCGCTGGTGGCGGCGATTGTCGAGGCGCGCAGCAAGGCTTCCCAGTCAAAATCTTAGAGGTGGCAGGAGCGCTGCCGCAGCAGCTCATCCAGGTTCTGGGAAAAAACCGACCGGGGCAGGACCACATCGCAGCCCGCCTGGTGCGCTTCCCGCATCAACTCTGCCTGCACGTGGGACAGGTAGCCGATGATTCGGACCTCTTTGCGCGCCGGGTCTGCTTTGAGCTTCGCAATCAGGGAGATGGGATTCAACGTGGCATCACTCAGGTCGAGGATGAGCATTGCTGGTGTGGATGCTGTTTTCTGGAGCACGGCGGTTTCTTCCCGGACGAACTCGACGGGAACCCCAACCCGCTGAGCCGCCGCCGTGATCTTGCCGACAAAAAACAGGTCGCGCACGGCCGCCAGGATGCGGGGTCCGTCGTGTTCTGTTGCTTTGTTTTCCGCCACGTGTTCGCTCCCTTCGGCTGCGCTTCCTTCGACTTCGCTCTGGCAGGCAGGGCTGGCCGCTCTGTCTTGTCTGCTAATAAGTCGAGCCGGGCGGCTCTAACCAACTTTGGGTGGGTCTGGTTAGAGCGCCCGGCTCATTGGACGCGCCATCCGGGGCGGATGGCTTTTGGTCAAGTCTAGTCAGTGTGTGTGGTTCTTGATGCACACCCAGGTTCGGACCTAAGTGAGCACCAACTTGATTATATTCTCCTACAAGGGAACCCGGTTGTAAAGCCTTTTTTTTGAAAAAATTTACCCCCTTCTTTTTCCCGATTTATCCCCCTTTTTCCCGTAAGATAGGTCGGAAACGGCGGCGCTGTGGTATAGTGAGCCGGTCTTTTTCGTCGCGGAGGTAGAGGATGCCCCATATCCAGATCACAATGCTCGAGGGACGCACTCCGGAGCAGAAGCGGAAGGTTGCCGAACGAATTACGGAGCTGATGATTGAAGAAATCGGGACCACGCGCGAGGCGGTGACCGTGGCGTTTGTCGAGGTCTCGCCGGCCAGCTTTGCCCGGGCCGGAGTGCTGATACTCGACCGGCAAAAAACCTGATGGCAAAAAGCCTGACCGGGCGCTGCAACTGGCGGTGGTGGGAGATGACCGCTCCCTAGCGGGCGCGGCTCTGATTCAAAACCTGACCGGGCTACGGCCCTCGTCGAAACTGCTTGCTGAGCGACAGGCCCTGGGCCTGGTACGAGGAACCGATGCCGACGCCGTAGATTTTGTGGGGGACGTCGGTCAAGCGCTCGAACACCAGCCGGCCGACGAGCTGGCCGTCCTCGATGACGAACGGCACCTCGTGCGAGCGGACTTCCAGAACCGCGCGGGTTCCTTTTCCCTGGTCCAGGCCGTATCCGAAGCCAGGGTCAAAGAAGCCGGCGTAGTGGATGCGAAACTCGCCGACGGCCGGATCGTAGGCCACCATCTCTCCAGCCAGGTCCGGCCGCACGCTCACTTTTTCCTTCGAGACCAGGATATAGAAATCGTTCGGATCGAGAATGATTTTCTTGGAGCTGGGGATCGGGTCCCAGAATTCTTCCGGGTCGTAGAAGTTGACCTTGGCCAGGTCAATCAACGGAGCGTGGCTCTTGGCTTTGAACCCTACGACGGCGGCTCCGGGGCCTCCCGCCAGGTCAATCGAGATCGGCAGTCCGTGGCGAATCTCAGGGTCCGCGGGGCTGTCGTCGGCGGTGTAGGCCAGGGGTTCCTGTTCGTGAAGCTTGGTGAGCGTGGCGCTCTCCCGCAGCGGAGGGGGAGACCCGCGCACGAACCGCACCTGGTTCAGTCGCATCCCTTCCCGGACGGCCACCGTGAAGGTGCGCGGAACGACTTCCGCGTAGAGTTTCCCCTTGTATCCCTGCGCCACGCGTTCGAACTCCGTGCCGTAATCTGTAATCAGGCGGGTGAAGATGTCGAGCCGGCCGGTGGTGCTCTTGGGATTGGACTTGCCGGAAATGTCGTCGGGGAGATACCACTCCTCCACCAGCGGAACGACGTAAACGCAGCGCTTCTCAAACACCGCCCCCGCGCGCAGGTCCATCTCGTTCATGCCCAATTCCCGAATCTTTTCTTCGACGGTCGAGGACTTTCCCGGCAGGAAGCTGGCGCGCACGCGGTAGGCCACCGGCCCCAGCCGGAGATCGAGGCTGGCGGGCTGGATTTGCGCCTCAGCGATCGGCGTCGGGGCGTGAATCCGGCCGGAGTCAATGAACTCCTGGATCTTCTGCGAAGGAAACACCCCGGTGCTGCGCGGCGCGGGGGAGTCCTGTTCGAGCTCGGGGAACAACAGAGAGTGGTAACTCATTCCGGGGAAAACCTAACATCTCGGCCCGACAAGGTCAAGTCGTACCCTGCTGCCGAGGGACCAGGGAAGGAGGGCCTGGACGGCGGGTGTGCCGGGAGCGGGAATTCTCCGATCAGGAGATTGGGCGGAGGCTCCTAATCTACGCTATAATTCGCTTCTCAGCCAATCCCGCCAGGCGGGACTGGACCCGAGAAAGCACCTCCTCGGGTTCAGGCCCGTGCTGCTCGGTGCCGGACTATGAGCGTCCCGAACAAACATATCGAGAAAGCGGAACGCCTTCTCCATAAAGGGAAGCTGGACGCCGCGCTGGAGGAATACCTGCAGGCGTGGAAAGAAAACCCCGCCGACACCGACCTGGTTCAGACCGTAGCCGAGCTTTACCTGCGCCTGAACAAAATTCAGGAAAGCCGCAAGTGTTTCGCCTACCTCTTTGACGCGTATGCGGAGCAGAACGACTACTCCAAGGCGCTGGAATTTTTTCGGAGGATGCAGCGGTTCGGACCGGTGGAGCCGGCGCGGTTGATCCGGTGCGCCCAGCTTCTGGAAAAGCCGAAACCAAACGAGGCCATCGAGCACTACCGGCTTGCTTTGGATGCCGTCGTGGGACAAAACCCGGAACTGGCTCTGCAGTGTCTTCATGGGCTGGCGAACTTGCAGCCTTCCTCCGTGGAGATCCAGGCGCGCATGGCTTCCGTCGCCTTGAAGTTGGGGAAGCCGGCGCAGGCAACCCTGGCGTACCACAAGGTGGGGTTGCTGCGAATGGCCGAGGGCCGCTTCGGCGAAGCCGTCGAGGCCCTGGAGGAGGCCTTCCGGCTTCAGGGCGCCCCCACGACGGTCCGCCTGGATCTGGCCCGGTGCTGCATCAAAGCCGGCCGCTTTGCCCGTGTCATCAGCGTACTGGGGGAAGGGGCCGATTCCTCCAAGGACCCGGAGGTCTTGGAACTGCTCGGGCAAGCCTACCTGGCGGAAAAGCAATTCGAGAAGGCGGAGGGGGTCTATCAGAAAGTCTTGGAAGATACTCCGGCTGCGGTCGAGCCATTGCTGAGCATTGCGATGGAATACATCAGCCGCGGGAGTGTCCCGCAGGGTCTCCGGACGATCAAGGGAATCGAGCAGCAACTCTTGATCAGCCGGCAGGAGCGAGTGTTGGAGGAGCTTGCCGAAAAGCTCAGCCGGTTCGAGGATTCCCCCCTTCCGGTTGTGGAATATGTGGCGCGCTTGTCCGACCGGCTCCACCGGGACTCGCCTCTGGCACGATCCTTGAACCGGCTTTTTGATCTCTATTGCGATGCGGGAGAGTTTGCCAAAGCCGCCGACGCTCTGGAGCAATTGATTGCCATTGACATCTATGCGCCGGAATGCGCGGACAAATTGCAGCGGTTGGAAGGGAAGATGGACCGAGCCCTGTGGCGGGAACTGGCGAGCCGGATGGGAAAGTATGTTCCCACGGACGATCTGATGGATGCCCATTTGGAAACAGCCCAGGGAGAAACACAGGGTGGGGAGCAAGCTTCCAAACCAGAGGAAGGCGGAAGCAACCTGCGGGACCTGATTCTGCAAGCGGAGATTTTTCTCCAATACAAACTGGATGACAAAGCCCGCGAGCGCTTGCAGCGCATTGCCAAGTTGTTTCCCCGCGAAGACGAGAGAAATGAAGATGTGCGCTTATTGTTTGAACGGGCTCACTTCAAACCCGCGTATGCGGCGGCCGCAGCTCCGGTTGTTTCCTCGGCTCCTTCCGCACGATCCGCCGAGCCGGAGGACATTCGGAGCCAGTTGGGCCGTGTTTCGGAAGTGAGCCGCGATCTTTCCCGGCAAAGCACCGTCAAAGGCGTGCTTTCGACCGCCGTCAACGACGTCGGGCGGCTGTGGCAGGCCAGCCGGTGCGTGGTTGGACTGCTGACTCCCAATCGTCCCCCGAGCATGGCTCTGGAATACATTTCTCCGGGAGTCCAGCCGTCTGACCCCATGCTGCTGGGCAAGCTGCTGATGGGCCTCCAGCAGATCGCCGTGGGGCAGGGATCGTCCCTGATTGTCGAGAATATAGCGAAGTCGCCTGCGCTTTCCGCCCTGCAGCCCTCATTGAAAACCTTGCAGGTCGAATCTCTGGCGGCGGTCCTGCTGCGGGAGGGAGACCAGCCCATCGGGCTCCTGGTTTTGGAACAATGCGGCAGTCCGCGGGCATGGAGACCCAACGAATTGGCGGGCCTGGAAGCTCTGGCGGACCAGGTTGTCCTTTCGGTGACCAATGTCCGCCTCCGCAATCTGATGAAGACCTTGGCCGTTACGGACGAGCACTCCGGGCTGCTCCACCGGGAATCCTATATTCCCTGCTTGCTCTCGGAAGCCGAACGGATGCGCGCGCAGAAAGCGGCGCTCACCGGCGCCTTGCTGCATTTTTCCCGGGCAAACCAGGAGCCGGCGGACGCGAAGCGGCAGCGTGTGATGGAGGAATTCGTCCAGAATTTTTCGAGCGCCTTTGTGGGGCATCTGCGCCAAAACGACATTGCCGCGCGCTATGGGCCTCGCACTCTGGCCTTGATTCTTCCGGGCGCCACCGGCAAAGAGGCCGTGGTCGTGGTCGAGAAACTGCGGAAGCTGGCCATGGCTCCCGCCCCGGCCGGCGCCGGAGGACTGTTTCACATGGCCGCGCTCATCGGAGAAGCTGTCCAGGAGCGCGAGATGGAGAACGTGGATGTGGTGACGGAGCTGATCAACCGGCTCGATAAGGCCGTGGACGCCGCGGAGCGAACCGCAGACAATTCCACGAGGCTGTTGGTGCCTCCCACCATACGGCCGTAAACTCTGCGGGCGGAACAGGAGCGATCGAGACGAATGGAAATCCGAGAAGTAGGCGTGGTCGGCTGCGGCCTCATGGGTTCCGGAATCGCGCAGGTCACCGCGACGGCGGGTTTTCCGACCCTCGTTGTGGAGGCGAGCCAGGAACTCTGCGACCGGGGGATCGAGAACATCTCCAAGCGCCTGAAGCGTCTGGTCGAGAAGAAGTCCCTCTCGGCGGAGCAACAATCCGCCATCCAGGGACGCCTGCGCGCCACCACCGACCTGTCGAAGTTATCCGCCTGCGATCTGGTGATTGAAGCCATCCTGGAAAATCTCGAGGTAAAAAACAAACTCTGGCGTTCGCTCGACGGGGTCCTCCGGCCGGAAGCGATCTGCGCGAGCAACACCTCTTCGGTCTCCATCACGCAAATGATGATGGCCACCCGCCGCCCTGAGCGGTTCCTGGGGATGCATTTTTTCAATCCCGTTCCGGTGATGGAGCTGGTTGAGCTGGTGAAGACGCTGGCCACCGATCCCGAGGTCTACGAAGCGGCCGTCGAATTCACGCGCAAGCTGGGGAAAACTCCGGTGCACACCTTCGACCGTCCCGGCTTTATCGTGAACCGCCTTCTGGTTCCGTACTTGTTAGACGCGATCCGGGCCTTGGAGGAGGGCGTGGGTTCCATCACCGACATTGACCGCTCGATGAAGCTCGGCTGCGGCCATCCCATGGGCCCTTTCATCTTGATGGACTTTATCGGTCTCGACACGGTCTATTACATTGCCAACGTTTTGTTTGACGAGTTCCGGGAAGGGCGCTTCGCTCCGCCGGGCCTGCTGAAACGACTGGTGGTGGCCGGGTGGCTCGGGCGCAAATCGGGTAAGGGCTTCTATGATTACTCGGACCCCAACGCGCCGAAGCCCCTGGATCAATCCGTGCGGCTGTAGCGACAAATCGCAGGAAAAGCAGGATGAGCATGGCATACGAAAACCTGTTGGTGGATTGTAGCGAGCAAATCGCCACGGTCACCATCAATCGCCCGAAGGTGCTGAATGCGCTCAATGCCAGGACGGTCGAAGAGCTGGGTGCGTGTTTCCAAAGCCTGGAGCAGGATTCCGGCGTGCGTGCGGTGATCCTCACCGGAGCCGGGGAGAAAGCGTTTGTCGCCGGCGCCGACATCAGCGAACTGGCCACCTATTCCCCTCAGCAGGCCCAGGAATGCGCGCTGCGGGGGCAGGCCGTCTTGCACCGCATCGAACATCTCGGCAAGCCGGCCATCGCTGCCATCAACGGATTTGCCCTGGGCGGGGGATGCGAGCTGGCGCTGGCCTGCTCGTTCCGCATCGCCAGCCAGACGGCGCGCCTCGGCCAGCCGGAAGTCAAGCTCGGCATTATTCCCGGCTACGGAGGCTCGCAGCGCCTGCCGCGCTTGATCGGCAAGGGGATGGCACTCGAAATGATCCTGAGCGGGGAGCCGCTCTCGGCCGAGGAAGCGTTGCGTTGGGGGCTGGTCAATCGCGTGGTGCCGGCGGAACAATTGCTGGCGACGGCGCGAGAGATTGCCCGGAAAATCATCGCCAACGCGCCGCTCGCCATCCGATATTGTCTGGAGGCGGTCCATCAGGGTATGGACGAGCCGCTCGACCAAGGACTGTTCCTGGAAAGCACGCTCTTTGGGATGGCGTTTGCCACCGAAGACATGCGGGAAGGGACGCGCGCCTTTCTCGAAAAACGGCCTCCGCGCTTTGCGGGGCGATGAAGGGACCGTAAGCAACAGGCTATGGGACAAAAGGGTCAAGACCAACCGCGCTACCGGGAGCTGCAAGGGGAGCTGACCGTCGCCGGCTTGCACTTTGCGGTGGTCGTGAGCCGCTTCAATGCGTTTATTACGGAGCGGCTGCTGCAAGGGGCCTTGGACGCTCTACGCCGCGCCGGTGCCGACGAGGAAGCGATCACCGTCGTCCGTGTTCCGGGGGCCTTTGAAATTCCCGTTGCGGCCAAGCATCTGGCGCAAACCGGGCGCTACAATGCCATTGTTTGCCTGGGCACGGTCATTCGCGGCGAGACGCCCCATTTTGAATACATCAGCGCGGAAGCCTCGAAGGGAGTTGCCGCCGCCGCCTTCGAGTCCGGCGTTCCCATGTCGTTCGGAATTCTCACCGTCGAGAACCTGGAACAGGCAGTGGACCGGGCAGGGCTGAAGTCGGGCAACAAGGGGTTTGAAGCCGCCATGAGCGCCGTCGAAATGGCCAACCTGATCCGGAAAATCAAGGAATCGTCCGCTCCCCCATCCCGCAAACGCCGCCGCAGCTAGCACAGCGATTGCCCGGCCAGATCATTTTCAGCATGGGTGGGGACGTAAGGGCACGACTTTAGTCGTGCCGTAACTTCCGCGGAATGAATGCGGCTTCAGCCGCTGAGGGAACGACAGCCCTCAGGGGCTAAAGCCCACTCGAAATGAGGCATCTTTACGGCATGGCTGAAGCCATGCCCTTACAAGATCACTCCTATGTCCTCACGAAGAAAAACGCGAGAGTGCGCGCTGCAAATGCTGTTTCAGTGGGATATCGGGCGGGACTCCCCCGAGAACATCCAGGAACTGTTCTGGTCCAATACCCGGCCGCTGGAGGACGAGTCGCTGCACACGGCTGCGAACGAGATGTTCCGCGAAACGGTGGGAGCGGTCGGGGAAATTGACCAGCGGATCCGCAGTTTCGCGGAGCATTGGCGCCTGGAGCGCATGGCGGCCGTGGACCGGAACATCCTGCGGCTGGGAACCTGCGAACTCCTCTACCACCCGGAAACACCGCCGCCCGTCGTCATCAACGAAGCCTTGGAAATTGCCCGCAAGTACAGCGACGAGGAATCCGTCCAATTTATCAACGGGTTACTCGATCGCATCCGGAAAGAGGTCGAGAATCCCGCCCCGGCCTAACCGGCTGGCTCCCCGACGCCCCCGAAAAATTCCTTCGTAACGAAACCAACGCCGAGGAGTAGAATCATAATAGAAGAGGGGAGTGGATGGCTATCGCCCGGCGCCAGCCGGGGGAAGGAGGCATCATGTATCACGTCAATCGCGTGAAAGAATACTTAGACCAACAACATGTCCCCTACCAGCACATGGTTCATCGCACCGCCTACACGGCTCAAGAAGTGGCTGCGGAAGAACACATCCCGGGAAAGATGGTCGCCAAGACCGTCATCGTGCGAGTGGACGGGCGTTTTGCGATGGCTGTTGTGCCGGCCACCGTGCGTGTGGATATCGGCTCGCTGAAGAGTTTCCTGGGCGCCGAGGAAATTCGGCTGGCGAATGAGCTGGAGTTTACCGGCTTGTTTGCCGACTGCGATGTGGGCGCCATGTCGCCCTTCGGCAATCTCTACGGATTGCCGGTCTATGTGGAGGAGTCGCTAACGCGCGATCCCGAGATCGTCTTCAACGCCGGGACGCACCAGGACACCATCCACATGAAATATGAGGATTTCGCCCGCTTGGTCGAACCGCGGGTGTTTTCCTTTGCTTTGGTTCACGCTGTCTGAAGCGTCCGAATCGGCTCCGGCACGCCACGCCTGATTCCATGCAAGAGGCGTGGTGTGCCCCCATCCTTCCCCAGGACCACTCCCCAAAGGGCCTCTCACCGGCTTTGCGCGGATCATCGGAAACGGCTGCTCGCCGCAGTGCGGGAGATCGCGGCTTCGTTTTTGTTGTCCTGAAAGGACAAGAGAGGAAAGCCGGGGGCAACGCCCCCGGAACTGTGCGTAAATCCAGAGCGACCCTGTAAGGGTCGCACCCGTGCGTGCGGGGTTTTTTGTGCGACCCTTTCCGGGTCGAACCGCGAACAACTATTTCCGGGGGCGTTGCCCCCGGCTATGGGGATGAATCCCCTGCGGGGATTTTGCGGCGCGCAACCTGTCCCAGAATGCTGGTGGGAAATCCGGGCTATCGCGGTTTTCTAGAGCATTTTCACCGTTGATATATAGGGGATGAAAGTCGTCAGGGCATGGCTTCAGCCATGCCGAAAAGCCGCGTCGTTTCGGCTGGGCTTTAGCCCCGGAGGTACGTCCCTCAGCGGCTGAAGCCGTAAGGAAGAGGAGTTGATTGGACACGCCCTCCGGCACGACTGAAGTCGTGCCCTGACGTCCCCACGTACTCTACACCAACCCTGAAAATGGTGTAATTGGTGTAGACCGAAACACTGCATTGCTATTCTCCACACCCACAGAGGCTGTCATCCCGAGCGTATGCGAGGGACCTGCACTTCAATCGCAGCCGGAAACTTCAAGTGCAGGTTCCTCTCCTGGCAAGCCGGCCTCGGCCCCGGCCGGGCCGTGGGGATCGGAATGACACTATTAGGGTGATTGCGTTGAAACAGAAGAGGCTACACGAATTGTGAAAATGCTCTAACCTGCCGGCGGGCCGCTGGCCCGCCGAATTCCATACTCTCTTCATCTGCTTGCGTTCCCTTCATTTCCGAAGAATCGCCTGCATGCAGCCGGAGCCGCGCATCGTTGCCGGGCACGGTCTCGCTTCCAGCCCGCTGGGAATTGGGTGATTTTGTACTTTACACAGGGGGCAAAAATGCATAGCCTGTTGCCATGTCTGGATTAGATTGGCTCTCGTGGTTATCGCCTGCGATTCAATTTCTCATGGCTTTACTGGGAGTCGTAATGGCCCTACACGAACGTTGGGCCAAGGAGAACCGGGGGAAAGTGGTCGGCACATTCGTGGTACTTGGATTGATCGGAGGGATTGTAGCAACTCAACAGGCTCGGCGGTCTGAACAGGCAAGCGCCAAACTGGATAGTAGTTTAGGAAATCTTGGAAACGCTGCGCAAGAAATATCCAGGGTTCAGGGTTTGAATACGAAATTGCAACAACAGTTGTTGAAATCAAACGACACAATCCAAAAACTTTCCCAGCAGAACCTTGACCAGCTCACCGGGGGTAATAGCCATGTTGTAGTTGTACCGAACTTTTTGCTGATGAACGAGAAAGGTGAAGTGCCAATGTTTGGTTTCGTCAGGGGCGAGAATACGATGTGGGACGTGAGTATCCAGCTACGAACTCAACCGATCCCAAAAGCGCGAAATCTTGTTGAAGCATTCTCTCTCGGAAGTTCCGGGAAAATCGACCATGTTGGAACTGTTAACCCAAAGCTCTCCCCAAAACTTAGATTTACCATCCAACCAACCTTTCTTCCGGACAAGATTAACGAATATCACATCAACGTAGAGGCTCGCAATGGGATTACGACGGAGATACTTCGCGTTAGGTTGAACAGCGACACGCGGAAATGGCAATATTCTTACACAATTGTTCGCGGCAAGAAGACCATAGAAGAGAGCCAGTGGATCACGAACACCTATGTCGGGCCCCCATTCTGACTTTCTCGTATTGTAATACCCTTTGTCAGGTATAGAATCACGGGAAATTGCGGTTGCCCGGAGCGGGCGCGGTGTGTTATCAGTAGAGAGTTGGGCTTGTGATTCGACTGCGGAGTGATGGCCTTCCATCCGCACGAAGCGGAATCGTTAGAACCCACTGCATTCGATCTGGGCGGGGCGAATGGGGAGGAAAGAGAAGTGTGTAAACCGAGGAAGCGTGGCTGGCTCGCCCTGACCGCGATCTGGATCGGCCTGCTGATTTCCGCTCTCCCTGCGGTGGCGGCGCAGGGCGCCGGGGGGCGTGTGCGCGGAACCGTTCAGGAAGCCTCCGGAACGCCCGTTCCCCGCGTCCAGGTTACGGTGCGGAACGTCGGGACCGGCCTGAGCCGCTCGACGAGTTGCGACGACACGGGGCAATTTGAGGTGGCCGAGCTGCCTCCGGGGACCTATCAGGTCGAGGTCGCCGGCGACGGAGCCGGCCCGCAGGGGCCGCAACGGATCGAGTTGGCCCGCGGCGAGACGCGCGCGCTCACGCTGGTGCTCCCTCCCCGCCCCCCGGAATCCCCGCAACAGGAAAGCGGAGCCGCCAAACTTTCTTCCTCTACGACCGGCAACCTGATCCGGGAAAGCCAGCTCGCCGGGCTGCCGTTGAACGGCCGCAGCTACAGCCAACTGGCCACGCTCCAGTCGAGCGTAAGCGATACGGCGACCACCTCCTCCTCGCGAGGGACGGGAGGGGGATACCTGAACATCGCGGGCGGACGCGGTTTTTCCAATAATTTCCTGCTCGACGGGACTTCCATCCTGGACACGGAAAACGAGGTTCCGCGGAGCGCCGCCGGCGTGCAACTGGGTTCCGACGCGATCTTTCAGGTCCAGGTGTTCAGCGCCCATTACGGAGCCGAGTTTGGCAAGACCAGCGGCGGCGTTTTGAACTCGATCACGCGCTCGGGAACCCCGCAATTCCACGGCACGTTCTTCGAGTACTTCCGGAACAGCAAGCTCGACGCGCGCAATTTTTTTGACCGTGACCCGGAACCCCCGCCGTTCAAGCGCAACCAATTCGGGTTCACGCTCACCGGCCCGATAGTGAAGGACAAGACCTTTTTCATGGCGAGCTTTGAGGCCATGCGCGACCGGCTGAACCAGACGAATGTGAGTTACTTCCCTGACGCAGGGGCGCGGAGCGGGGATGTGGGCGGCGGCAGGATCATCCCCGTGGCTCCGCGCGTCGTGCCCTACCTGGCGCTCTTCCCCCTTCCGAACGACATCTCCCTGGGCCGGGGAATCGGGCGCGACATGACCCCGCAGTTTCTGCCTACCGATGAGAATTTCGTGACCGTGCGCGTGGATCACAAGCTGTCGGAGCGGGACAGCTTCTTCGCGCGCTATACGTTTGACGGCGCCAGCAGCTACTCCGCCCAGGAGACCCACCTGTATCGCACGCGCACCGACAGCCGCCAGCAGTTTCTGACCCTGGTGGGCACGCACATCTTCAGTCCCCGGACCTTGCTCGCCTTTCGGTTCGGGTTTACGCGTCCGGTGAGCACCGCGCGGACCGTCGCGGAGACCGCGCTGCCGCGCTCGCTTTTCTTTATTCCCGGCGCCGACCAATTCGGGCAAATTTTGATTCCCGGGCTCAGCGCCTTCGGACCCAGCACCAGCCTTCCCCGGACGGATATTTTGAATTCGTTTCAATACGCGCAGGATACGTTTCTCCAGCGCGGATCGCATGGCCTGAAGATGGGATTCGACATCCACCGCTACCAATGGAACGGGGGGAGCGATTGGTACAAAGGAGGGGTCTGGTCGTTTAACAGTCTGGAGAGTTTTCTCGCCGCCGGGCCGATCGGGACCAGCATGTCCGCGGCCTTGCCCGGCTCCTCGAACATTCACGGGCTCCGCGAGACCCTGGCGGGGTTCTACTTCCAAGACGAATACAAGGTCCGGCCCCGCTTGCAGGTCACACTGGGTCTGCGGTATGAATTTGCCACGATGGTTCAGGACACCTTGAACAAAATGTCATACATGAGCGACCCCGTGCGGGATACCGAGGTCCGGCTCGGGCATTATTACAAGGACAACCCCACGCTCCGGAACTTTGCTCCGCGCATTTCAGCATCCTGGTCGCCGGAGGCTGGCCGGGGAACGTTGTTCAGCGCGGGATTTGGGATTTATTACGACACGGTGATCGGCTTCGGAGCGGTCCATCGAAAAAGCTCGCTCCCCTTTTATCGGGTGGTGGTGAACCCGAACTTCGATTCCACTCGGACCTTTCCCGATGTCCTCGCCGCGTCCGCCGGCGTTCCGCTCCTGGCGCAGATCATGGACTACAATGACCTCGTCACCCCGGTTGTATACCGCTACACCGCCTCGCTCCAGCGGCCGCTGCCGGGAAACTGGCAGGTCCAGGCCTCTTACGTCGGGGCCAGAGGGAACCATCTGTATCGGCGTTTTGAATTCAATCAATTCCCCGTTCCCGTCACCCGACCCGACGGATCGCTCTTCTTCCCGCCCGGAGCCGGTTCGATCAACCCGGCCTTCGGAAGCATGAACACCATCACGACCGATGCGCAGTCCTTTTACAATTCGCTCCAACTCTCGGCCGGGCGGAACGTGGGACGAGGTCTCTCGTTACAGGCCAGTTACACGTTCAGCAAGTCCGTGGATGATTCCTCCGTCGGACCGTTGCCAAGCTCGGCCCCGCAGTATGGATTGATCCGGACGCTCGACCGCGGGCTGTCGGACTTTGACCTGCGCCACCGCCTGGTCCTCAATTACTTCTACACACTCCCGTTCGGCCAGTCGCAGCGCGGCGGCGCGGCGGGAATTCTGGCAAAGGCCCTGGGCGGCTGGCGCCTGGGAGGCATCACCTCGTTTCGTTCCGGGGTTCCCATGACGGCGCGCGTGAGCGTGCGGTACCAGGACTACTTATTCGTCGCTAACCGCCCCAACCTGCTCCCCGGCCGCAGCAATAACCCGATCGAAGGCGTTGCGGAAAGTTGCGGGCCAACGCTGGGAGGGCAAAAGCTCGGCGAGCCGGACCTCTATTATGATCCCTGCGCGTTTGCCGCCCCTCCCCCCGGGCAGCTCGGAAATCTGGGCCGCAACACCATCATCGCCCCCAGCGTCTTCAGCATGGACTTTTCGCTCCAACGGGAGTTTTTCCTGGACGCCCGGAAACGGCTGCAGTTCCGCGCCGAAGTCTTCAACCTGCCGAACCACACGAACTTTGCGCCTTCCACCGGCAATGGGCTGGTCGTCTATTCGGGGGAATCCGGAATCCGCAATGCCACCGCGGGACGAATCAGCCGCACCGCCACCACGGCCCGTCAGATTCAGTTTGCCTTGCGCTTTTCCTTCTGAACCGCGGCAAAACACGGCCCGCCGCCGGCAGAAAGAACCCCATAAGCGCGGCCTTAAATTTGGTGGCCTCATCGTCCCATCTTGCTTGCCCGTACCTTCCCGCTTGCCCGAAGGGCAACACCGTGAATAGCCGTAGGTGAAACCTACGGAAACGGATTTACAACTGTGCTCACGGCCCCGAAGGGGGCCGGACAATCACGGCAAGCCGGGCAACCCCTTGCGGGGTTGAATTTCCTCCGTTGGCTCCGCTTTCCGCAGGTTGAAACCTGCGGCTATGCATGGTTCGCCCCTGGCGGGGCTTCACAGCAACGAGAGAAAGGCTCTAAGTGAGCGCTGATGGGGACGTGCCCCTGGGCGGAGGCTTCTATTTCCCCGTCTGGACCAGTTTTTTCAGGAATTTCGCCTGCTCGGTTTTCGTCCGCACTTTCCCTTCCAGCAGAGCGTAGAAGTACAAATCCAGGATTTTGCGGAAGCGGGGTGATTCGGGGGCCACGCCCAGTTCGTGCAGTTCTTTTTCCGGCAATTTCAAGCGCAGCGGCAGATACTTTCGCAGGTAGTTCCGGATTCGCGTTTGGATTATGGCTTGCGGATACTCCGCCAGGACGAGCAGGAGCAGCTCCGGCGGGGCGGCGGAGAGAAGCTGGTAGAGTTTGGTTGGCGTCCCCGCCGCCTTGCCGCCCAGTTCTTTGGCCAGGCGCCGGGCGTTTTCTGCCAGCCTGCGTAAGGTCTGCCGATCGGCTTGTTTCAGGCGGAGCCGTTCGGCCACTTGCGACTGGTCGCGCGGCGGCAGCTTGCTCGTCAGCAGGTACAGAAACAACGGAAACGAACGCACGCGCAATCCCGCCACGGCCAGCCCCTGGCCGGCTTTGCTGGCGCGAGCCATGCCTTGCCAGTCAACCCGAGGTCCTTGCAGCCGAGGACTGAGGACGGTCAGAAGTTTCTCTTTCTCGAGCGCCTTCAGAATTTCCGCCGGTCCTGTTTCCCGGGCAATCTGACGAAACTCCTGGGCCAGCACTTCCCCCGGAATCTTCTCCTGGACTTTGCTCTCCCGCGCGTTTTGAAACTGGGCGGCCGTCTTCGCTTCGAACGTGAACGTCAGGCGAGTCCGGAAGCGGACGGCTCGAAACATGCGGATGGGGTCGTTCACGAAACTGTACGGGTGCAGCGTGCGAATTTGTTTCTTTTCCAGGTCCGCCACGCCGTTGGTGGGATCGAGCAGCAGCCCCCGCGACTGCGGGTTCAGCGAAATCCCGATGGCATTGATGGAAAAGTCGCGCCGCCGGAGGTCGTCCAGGATCGTGGCCGGGATCGCTTGAGACCGCAACGGCCCGGAATCGCCTGCGGCGCGCACCATCGCGACACTGACCACGTCCCCGGAGGGGAACTCCAGTTCCGCCGCCTGCAGCGCCTCATTGCGCCACGCGACGCGGACCTCCCCTCCGACACCTTGAGTTCGGGGGGCCTGCTGCCGACCGAGTTCCCGAACCAGCTTCAGCGCTTTGCCTTCCACGACGAAGTCCAGGTCTTCGATGGGAAACCCGCCAATCAGGTCGCGTACGGCCCCGCCCACCAGGTACAAGTTCATGCCGAGGGCTTCGGCGGCCTTCTGTACCTGTGAAACCACCTGCCACTGCGCCAGCGGGAGGCGGCTTTCCATCAAGAACAAGTAATCGGGCATAGGGTTCAGGCTCCGCGGGAAATGTGTCTCTCCCGCGGATGGTAGCGATGGTGAACTTCCTTCAAACGCTCCGTCACAACATGAGTGTATATCTGCGTGGTGGAAATGTCGGAGTGGCCCAGCATCATCTGGAGCGACCGCAGGTCCGCCCCCCGCGCCAGCAAATGGGTGGCAAAGCTATGCCGCAACAGATGCGGCGTAATCCGTTTATGGAGGCCCGCGCCCCGTCCATAGCGGCTCAGCAGCAGCCAGACGGCTTGGCGCGTCAACTTGCCGCCCCGCCGGCTGACAATCAAATACCCCGATGCCCGGGAGCCGAGCAACCGGTTTCGCGGGCCGGCCAGATATTGCTCGACGACAGCGACGGCCAGCTTGCCCACGGGCACAATCCGCTGCTTGTTTCCCTTCCCCAACGCGCGCACGTACCCGGCCTCCGGATGCACGTCCGCCACGCGCAGCGAAATCAACTCGGAAACGCGCAGCCCCGTTCCATAGAGCAGTTCCAGAATGGCGCGGTCCCGTATCCCGAGCGGCGTATCGGTGGGCGGCTGCTTCAGAAGCGTGACGACCTCCTCCTGGCTCAAGTACTTGGGGAGCACCTTCCAGGTGCGGGGCGATTCCAGATTTTCCGTCGGGTTGGAAGCGACGATATTCTCCCGGCGAAGATAGCGGTAGAAATGCCGCAGCGTAACAATCTGCCGGGCAATAGTGCGGCTCTCCAGCTTCTGCCCGTCGAGCCAGGACAGAAATTCCCGGATGCCCGCCGACCCTGTGCCTTCGAGGGTCCAACCCTTCTTTTCCAGGAACCGGGAGAACTTGTCGAGGTCTCGCGCGTAGGCCTCCACCGTGTTGGCAGCCAGACCCTTCTCGACGCGAACGTAGTCGAGAAACCCGACAATCCGGTCCTCTATTTCAGTAACCCACAATGGTTCAACAGGTTGCACGCCGGAAGCCAAGTTTGGCTCTGCCTCCTGTGCTTGCTGACTCTTGCGAAAGTTTCTTTCTACATCCAAAGCCAGAGACTTCCCTTGGCTCATGGTGAGACTATATATTGGGACAACCGCATTGTGGAAGGATTTTCTATGAAATTGAAGGAAATTGCTGAGAAGCTGGAATGTACACTCGAGGGTAACGGCGAGGTCGAGATCACCGGGGCGAACAGCCTGGAGCGAGCCGGCCCGAACGAGCTGACCTTTCTGGCCAACCGGCGCTATACGCCGCTGCTGAAGTCCACCCGCGCCGGGGCGGTCCTCTTGGCGCAAGACTTTGTGGCAAAAGACTTCGGCCCGATGAGCCTCCCGGCATTGCGTTGCGCCGATCCGTATCTCGCGTTCGCGCATGCGCTCGAATTTTTCTACCGGCCGCCGCGCCCGTCCGTCGGGACGCATCCCACCGCCGTCATCGCGCCTACGGCCTGCATCGGCCCGAACGCCAGCATCGGCCCCTTCGTGGTCATTGAGGACGACGTGCAAATCGGAGTGAACGCCGTGCTCCACAGCCACGTGGTCATCTATCGCGGCGCGAAAATCGGAGACGACTGCTACGCCCACAGCCACGCCGTGGTGCGGGAGTTCTGCCAGATCGGCGACCGCGTCATCCTCCAGAACGGCGTCGTGATCGGCGCCGACGGCTTCGGCTTCGCCAAGCAAGCCGACGGCAGCCATTACAAGATGGTCCAGTCCGGAGTTGCTGTCATCGAGGACGACGTGGAAGTCCAGGCCAATTCCTGCGTGGACCGCGCTACGGTCGGCGAAACGCGCGTCCGGCGCGGGGCCAAGCTCGATAACTTTGTCCAAGTCGGTCACGCCTCCGACGTTGGGGAGAACGCGATCCTCTGCGCGCAGGTTGGCCTGGCCGGGAGCAGCCATCTTGGCAAGAACGTTCTGCTGGCCGGGCAGGTCGGCGTCGCCGGACACCTCAGCTTAGGCGACAACGTCATCGCCACCGCGCAGTCCGGCATCCCCAACGACGTCCCGTCCAACACCATGGTCTCGGGCTACCCGGCCATGGAGAACAAACTGTGGTTGAAGTGTTGCGCGGTGTTTGGCAAGCTGCCGGAGTTGCAAAAAACGGTGCGGGAATTGAAGAAAGTTCTAGAACGTGGCAAGAGGATGGAAGAAGATGACGGGTAACGTCATTCTTGTGGTTGGTTTGCCAGGTTGTGGTAAGACCACATATGTCGACAAGCTTACGGCTGAATTCGGGGCGCAAAAGTTCGACGACTTCAAAGCAAACGCCCACTACGATTCGCCAACTTTTCAATGTGCTCGACGATTTGATGAACTTATCATCAAGCTTGTTCGAGGAGAAACCTGCATCGTAGCCGATATCGATTTCTGTAGGAATGAAGCACGGATCGAAGCCGAGGAGGAGATTAAAGGGCGGATACCTGGAGTAAAGGTTGAGTGGCATTACTTCGAAAACGATCCGATCAGGTGTCGAAGGAACGTAATCCGAAGAAAAAGCAATAGTGTCCAGCAAGAACTCTTGAACATCGATAGGTATTCGCCAGGTTACGATATTCCATCGCCGGCAACTCTAATTCGAGTTCCCGAACAGCCCTAATCTTCTCCTGGCTTGAGTGCTTGTCTAACCATTCTTCTGATGAAATCCGGGTTCTGCTCATGTGGTCCGAAGAAGGTGTGACTCCAAATGAAGTTTTGGGGACCTTTTATTTCGACAATCCACTCGGGGCTTAACTGTGGCTCGAACACGGACGTGATCCAATCTCCATGACGATCTCCTATCCCGGCAACAACCGCTTTCTCGGTTGCTTCTCGGCGCCAGGGATCGGCTATCGTGTTCCAAAGAATGCGAATGGGCATCTGTCTCCTCCAAGTTTGAGATTTGACTCCTATACCTACCAGTATTACTAGTCCTAATCAGCTAGCTTGTCAAGGGGAACCAGCGTCAGATCCGGCACGGGATTGCAAGATTCCCGCAAATCGCAGCAAGTTACGCTGGGGTGGAACGAACTTCTGGAAGGCTAGGCCTTAGCCAGTTCGGCCAGGGAGAAAACAGGTACTTTCTGGTATTTCTTCGGCTTCGGGTGTCCCTGAACGATCTCGTCAATACGCTGGGAAACTTCGGCTGCCAGCCAAACGTGTCCACACTGGACACACACCGAAGCCGGGACTTCTTCAAAGCGGAACAGTTCCTCACCCCAAGGCTGGATGTGCGTAATCGTCTTGTTTTCGAGACTCCCGCCGCACTCGCCGCATTTTCTTGATCTCGGCATCACCGTCCCACCGGCGTCTGGCCTTTCTGTTCGATCAAGGCTTTGAGGGTGGCGATTTCGCGGCGCAGGCCGTTCTGTCGCACCGCCAGGCTCATCAAGTAGCCGACGTGCAGCAGCCAGACAACGGCATAGGCCCAAAACAGGTTTCTCATCGAACCTCCTTGTACAATGCCCGCTCCCTAACGCTCGCGGCTCGGGTTCAAACCACCGCTCCCTTGCGGTCGCGGCTCTGATTCAGTCGCGGCTCGGATCTTCAACTCAGCATCAGCTCCCGGCGCAGTTGGCGCACTTCGTCGCGGGCTTTTTCCAGGCGCACGCGCAGCAGGACCAGCAGAACAAACAGAATCAAGAAGGCGACCCAGGAGAGCATCAGCACCTGGAACATCTGCGGGTCCAGGCCTGACTCCTCACCGCCCCCGAGCACCGGCTGGGGGTGCTGCGTGCGCCAGAGCCGGATCGAGACGTACACCACCGGCACGTCCACAAAGGCGAAAATTCCGAAGACGGCGGAGAGCGTCGCCCGCCGCGCCGGTTCGTCCAGAAAATCCCGCAGCAGCAGGTAGCTCACGTACATGAGCCACAGGATCAAGGTCGAGGTCAGCCGCGCGTCCCAGGTCCACCAGATTCCCCAGACCGGCTTGGCCCAGATCGGTCCGGTAATCAGCACCACCGTGCAGAAGATCGTCCCGATTTCCGCGCACGCCAGCGCGATCCGGTCCCACTTGAGATTTTTAGTCACTAGGTAAGCGATCCCGGCCAGAAAGACAAAGAAGAACGCCAGGAAGGCGGTCCAGGCCGAAGGGACGTGGACGTAGAAGATGCGCTGGATGTCGCCCATGGTGGCCTCGGTGGGCGCCCACAGAAGGGCGGCGTACATGGTGGCGACCAAGCCGGCCGCCGCGGCAAATGCCAAACCTTTTTCCCAGCGCTGCAATTCCACTATTGTTTCCTTTCCCGTGTCATCCCGAGGAGTGAAGCGACGAGGGACCTGCACTTCCTCCTGGCTTCGGTTCGGCTCCCAACGTCCTGAGGCCCGCTTGCTCACGCGCGCGGCTCAGATTCCTGTTCAGCCCGCGAACTGGAGATAGAGTTCGCGCATTTGCCCCATCCGGTCCGGCTGATTGGGGCCGAGATAGGCCACCTTACCGCGTTCCAAGATCAACAGGCGGTGCGCCAATTTCAGCGCGAGTTCCAGTTGGTGCGTGCAGAGCACAATCGTCTTCCCTTGGCGATGGGCGGCGCGCAGCAGGTCCTCGAGCAGCGCGGTGGCGCGATCGTCGAGGCCCGTGAACGGCTCATCGAGCAGCAGCAGGTCGGGGTTGTGCAGAAAGAGCCGCCCGATGGTCAGCCGCTGGCGCATTCCGCGCGAGAAATTGCGGACCAGTTCTTTTCCAAACGACGCCAGGCCCACGGTTTCGAGCGTCTCCCGGCAGGTATGGCTGGCGTCGGGGACGCCGTAGAGATTGGCGTAAAACAGCAAGTTCTCTTCCGCCGTAAGGTCGTCGTAGAGAAAGGTGTTGTGGCCGAGCAACCCCATCCTCCGCCGCGCAGTGTTCCAATCGCCGTTCTGATCCACGCCGGCAATGGAAAGCGACCCGAAGCTGGGCCGGGTCAGCAATGCCAGCAGCTTGAGGAGCGTCGTCTTGCCGGCTCCGTTGCGGCCCAGCAGCGCCAGAAACTCCCCCTCGGCCACGTCCAGGCTCACGTTCTGGAGCGCCGGCGAGTCTCCGTAGAGCTTTGAGAGGTTTTGCGCTTGGATCATCACCGCCACAGAACGACCCGGCTTCCAAAGGCTACCGCTTGTAAAGGTACACGAGGCCGCCCAGCATCACCAAGCCCGCCGCGGCCAGAACCAGCCAGCGTTGCCGGGCAATGGGCGGAGGGACCGGCGTCAGGCTTCCGCCCCCTTCGCCCTCGGCGGCGACCTGCGAGCCTTCCTGAACCGGCGCCTGGCCGGCGACCTGGAGGCGAACCACGTTCCCCACCGGCGTCAGGCGATACCCCATCATGCCGCTGGCCTGGTCTGCCGGCAAGGCGACCAGCCCCTCTCCTTTGACCTCGACTTCCTTTCCCGGCGTCACGATATGGGTTTGCTGGGCCGCCATATCAATTGGCTTCTCGTAATCAAACGGGGGCTTGTAGTCGAGCGAATACTCCAGGCGGAACTGGGTTTCCCCCGGTCGGATCGGGTAGCTGACCGCAAAACTGTTTTCCTTTGCCTGCGGCACGGGGGCCTGGCCAATCGGCATTCCTCCCGGCCCCTGCACGGTCACCTGGACCCCGCTGCGAGCCGATTTCGGCAGCGTGAACCGATAGGTCCCTTCCGGATTCACATAGGCGCGGGGCGGGTCGGACCGATTTTCCAGAATAATCTGTTCGAGCACCAGCAGCGTCTCCCCCGACGGATGGAGCAGAATCGCCTGTTCCCGGACCGAGTAGAGCTTCGGGTCGCGGCTCCCCTCAAAGACCTGGATTGCGATTTCCTCCGTAGGACTCTGCCCCGGCAAGAGCGGGTGCGAGTAGGTGACCCCTTGGTATTCGACTCTAATTAGAGCTGGAGCGGGACCTGCCGCCGGAGAAATCCCCTGCAACTCAAAGCGCCCCTCGCGGTCCGTCGTTGCTTGCGCCAGCGGCGTTGTCCCCTGCGTCATCTGGACGTAAGAGACTCCGGCACTGGGGACGGGCCGCTGCGTGGTGCCGTTCACAACCCGGCCGCGAATCGTGGCAGCAGGCGTCTGGGCCCAAAGGGGCCCAAGACCCATCGCAACGCCAACGAGCAACCCGGCTGCCAGGGCGATGCCCCACGCCAGCAAGCCGCGTTCCCTCTTGCTGCGGGCGTTCGGGGAGGTAAAGCGATTTCTTTGTTTCATCAGATTCCCTAAGGAGTATAAAAACGTTCCGACACCAAATGAAATTATAAGTCCACCAATGGTTCGACGCACAGAAATTGTTTCAGGGGCAACGCCCCCGGAACAGTACTAGCCCCGACAAACGGTCCCGCCCCCCGCCCTTGATTTTTCTGGACAACTCGTCCGGCATGCGCTATAGTTTGTAATTTGATCGTTTCGTAGAGGCGACGCGATGCGATTTTCTCGATTTTATTTTTACGGGGGGTGGGCGGACCACTGACGACTGGTCCCAAGTCGTTTTGGATTCGCCCACTCGGCAACGCGAGTGGGCGTTTTAATTTTGGGGGGAGTCAAGAGGTTTTCGACGGAGGAACGCCATGATTATTTCGATGAAGATTGGAGCCACCCAGGAAGAGGTCAACCACGTCTGCGAACGGCTGGGGGACTTCGGCTATAAGGCCCACACCATCTACGGAGAGGAGCGGGTCGTCATCGGCGCGGTGGGGCGCGCCGAGCACAAGGAACAGGCGATGCAATCCATTGAAGCCGCGCCGGGCGTGGAGTCGGTCATGTCCATCAGTCAGCCGTTCAAGTTCGTCAGCAAGGAATTCCGCCAGAAAAGCATCGTCAAGGTGAACGGCTGGGAGATCGGCGGGCCGGAGTTTATCGTGATTGCCGGGCCGTGCTCCGTCGAAAGCGAGGAGCAGATCCTGGCCACCGCCGAGGCCGTGAAGCGCGCCGGAGCGCATATTCTCCGCGGCGGCGCCTTCAAGCCGCGCACTTCTCCCTACGACTTCCAGGGCATGGAGGAGGAAGGGCTGAAGCTGCTCCGCAAAGCCAAGGAGAAGACCGGCCTGGCCATCTGCACGGAAGTCATGTCCACCGAGGAGGTGGACCTGGTCGCCGAATACGCGGACATCCTCCAGGTGGGCGCGCGCAACATGCAGAACTTCAACCTGCTGAAGCGGGTCGGCAAGACCACCCGTCCCGTCATGCTCAAGCGGGGCTTAAGCTCCACGATCAAGGAGTTTCTTCTTTCCGCCGAATACATCGTCACCAGCGGAAACTCGAACGTGATGCTCTGCGAGCGCGGCATCCGCACCTTTGAAACTTATACGCGCAATACGCTCGACCTCTCGGCCGTGCCCGTGCTGGAAGAGCTGACCCACCTGCCGATCATCGTAGACCCCAGCCACGGCACCGGCAAACGCTCTCTGGTTCCGGCCATGGCCCGCGCCAGCGTCGCCGCCGGCGCCGACGGACTCATGGTGGAGGTTCATCCCAACCCGGAAAAGGCCTTCAGCGACGGCCCGCAGTCGCTCCGGCTCGCCGACTTCGACCGGTTGATGAAAGAGTTGCGCCCCTACATTGATCTCTGGAGGGCGGCCCGCGCCGCCTCCGCGGCCGCTTTGGTCGGCAAAGCCTGATGGCGTCCCGAGTCCGCCGGCAATGGGTCTATTCCCGGTTCTTCACCGGCTCCGGGGAGTGAGGGGTTCGCTGGATGATTCTGCGGGCCTTCACGCGGCCTTCGGCTGCTTCTGGAGAGACCAGCGCGCCGGGATCGAAGATTTCGACTTCGAGGCGAATGCCGATCTCGCGCTTCAATCGGTCGGCGACGCGGCTTGCCAGGCCCTCGCGCTCTTGCTCGGGCAGAGGGTGAGCCGCTTCGATTTGGACTACGATTTCCTCGACTCCTCCCCGTTGCTCCATCACAAGGAACCATTCGGCGCCCAACTCCGGGAAAGTCCGGAGCACGCGCTCGACCGCGGCGGGATAGACGCTGATGCCCCGCAGTTTGAGCATCTCATCCGCGCGGCCTTTCACCGGAGACATGCGGCGAAACGTGCGGCCGCACTCGCAGGGATCATCCCAAAGCGATACCAGATCGCCCACCCGGTAGCGGAAAAAGGGAGAGGCTTCCCGAAACAACGACGTCACCACCAAGGCTCCCTGTTTCCCCGGGGGAAAAGGCTCCCCCGTGTGAGGATCAACCACCTCGAAGATGTAGGCATCCTCGGAGATGTGCCAACCGCATTGACAGCGGCATTCGTAGGTGGAAGCGGCCGCCTCCACGCTTCCGAAATTGTCGTAAACGCGCGCATTCCACCTGCGCGCGAGTTCGGCCCTCGTTTCCGGAGGGCAGGATTCCGCCGTCACATAGATCATGTGAAAGTTAAAGTCGCGGGCCGGATCCAAACCCATTTCCCGGGCGACTTCGGTGAGCCGGAGGGCGTAAGAGGGCGTCGAACACAAGACGGTTGGCCGCCACCGGCGCGCAATAGCAATCTGCTGCCGGGAAGGGGTCATGGCTCCGGTGCCCGTCGCCAGCACGCCCGCGCCGAGCTTCATCGCCCCTTCAATCGCAATGGGGCCGCCGATGTAGAGGCTGAAGGGAAGGGTGACCTGGACGAGATCGTTCGGGGTCACGCCTTGAGCGCGCAGTCGCCGCGCCGACAGTTCTGCGATGCGGTCGAGGTCCGCCTGCGTGTTGAAGAACGGCTTCGGCGCTCCGGTCGTGCCGGAACTGGCGTGAATTCGGACGGGCCGCGCGTTTCCCTGATAGCTGCCGAAGGGAGGGTTTTCGATCAGGTCCTGGTCAAAGTCTTCTTTGGTAACGAGCGGAAGTTTCGGCAGGTCCGCGGGCGTGCAGATGTTTTCTGGCCGGACACCCGCCGCTTCCCAGCGCTGGCGATAGAACGGAACATTCTTCCAGGCGTTTTCCACCTGGGCGCGGAGAAGCCGCCCTTGGAGGGCCTCAATCTCGGCGCGGCTGGCCTGTTCAATCGCTTCCAATGTCACTCACCCCTTGATATGTTTGATGCTGGCCCATACACCACGTCGTCCACTTTCTGGGACGCGCAGGGATCGCCCGTCTCGATCATCCCCGCATATCGCATCCACGGTTTCGAATCATCGGCAGGCAGAATGGTCCGAAGCGACCGGCGCAACAACTCAGCCAGGGAAATCCCCAGCCGCCTTGCCTCGCGCTTGTACTTGCGGACCTCAAGCGGCAGCATAGAGCAGTACCTGGGTCTCTTCGACGGCCTGTCGAAAATAGGGATTTTGGATTGGGCCTGGTTCGACCAGTTCGACTGAAACGCCAAAAAGCCGCTCCAGGTCTTCTTGCAGCCCAAAGTAGTTGTCGGCATGCTGGGCGGGACTCAGGGGTTGAAACTCGACTAGAAAATCAAGATCGCTGGATGCAGGATCGAACGAACCGCTGGCTGCCGAACCGAACAGCGCCAGGCGGCGCACGTCGCGTTTCTTGCAAATGTCTCCAAGCTCTCCAGCCTTCTCTTGCACGAAAGCATTCATAAGCGCCCCGCTACATCATACCCGAATTCCGCAGAATGCCCCGGTCCTCCACCTCCGTATCACTTTCGGGAGGGAACGGCACGCAAGCCTAGCCGCTCGGGCTACAGCGATCTGCCTCTTCTACCCGCGATCACCGCCAGCATGTTTACCACAGACGACGTCGCCTCAGCACAAAGAGCAGCCATCCGAAAATCAGCCGTTCGCTTATGCTGTAGCGCTAGTGCAAGACGTAGCGCCGCTTTGGCATGGACACGGGCTTCCTCGTTTGCAGCGCCTTCTAGCTCGGCATTGAAAATGCATTCGAGCATGCGCTTTGCATCGGTATCGCTCGGATCAGTCCCGTCCGGACAGGGGTGCAGAGCTGGATTGAAAACCTCCTGGGCCACAGAGATTAACACCTCGCGGCAGAGCAAGCCGACTGCCTGGAACTGTTCCTCCGTATTGGCTGTGTCGAGCCTCAAGCGGACCTCCTGTATCTGTCGATCTACCTTTTGCCAGCCGGTCGGCTCATCGAACACTTCCACCCTCTCGCCGATCTTCTGAGGTTCGAACACTGGCCTGCCGGACATATACCTTGTTTCGATCAATGCCCAACCATCGGACGCAAGCTCGCGATTATATGCCTCTGCAATTTCTTGTGCCTGGGGGACATATGGACGAACAACCGGGTGAACGGTCTCACATAGGAAGCGCAGGAACTCGCGGTCGGAGGCGCGAAGCAGGTTGAAGCGTTGATCGTAAAACACCCAATCATCTTCCCAGTCGTGCCAGTCGATTCGGTGTTGGCGTATGTCTCCCGCAGCATTCGGTACCCTACTGTCGGTAGACGGCATTGCTGTCAAGTCGTACAGTCGCGCCAGGAAATCGTCCTCAGGCAGCCGCCCTGACCACTTGATTGGCGTAGTCGTAAGGTAGTCGATGATAGCGCGACGAGTGACTTCGGAAATCTCGTTAGCCAAGTGCAGCTTCTCCTTCAAATCTTGGCATCAGTCATTTCGGCGTGGCTGCTCAACGCTCACTAGTTCCACATAACAAAAGCGGCCGTGAGTACCCGACCGCCGCTCGCAATCTCGATGAAAAGGAGCCTACTACGATTACAACTTCGCCAGAACTTCGTAGATGTCGCTGTAAGGTTTGCCGGGGACGGTAACGCCCAGTTCTTCGACGATCTTCATGCCCCAGGGCTGGGGGTCCTTGAGGCCCACCACGGAGAGTATCCAAAGCTTGTCCCAGTGGGCTAGGGCTTCGGGCGTCCGGGACACCTGGACGCGCGCCACGCGGGCGGTATACTTGTGCTTGCCGGGGTTCAAGTCGCGGATCGTGAGCACCAGCGTCTTGCCCTCTTGCATATCGTTCATGTGCCTTACGTGCGCCAGGTATTCCACAGAAATCTTTCCTCCTAACCCATTCCGTAGCGCCCCGGCTTGCCGGGGCTCAATGGGCCAGCGGGGACCCTTCGACAAGCTCAGGGCTGGCTGCTGGCGCTACAACCCGTATGACTTCCAATTGTCGAGCACTTTCTTCTTGACGTCTTCCGGGAACATCTTGTCAAACGTCGCTCGCACGGGAGTTTCCCAGCGATCCCACTCGGGCGGGAAAGTCACATCGAACGCCGCGCTCGCGCCGGCGCGCCGGGCGCGCTCCTCCTGGCTGTAGCAAGGCGTGAGCGCCTGGGCGCTTCCCTCGACGTGCTTGATGATAATGCCGCGTTCGGAGTGGCACCGCGTGGCCCAGGCGTGGATGACTTCGCTCAGGTTGAAGATGTCCACATCGTCGTCCACGACCAGAATCTTAGTCATGTACGTGCGACGGCCGGTCAGGGCATGCAAAACCTTCTCAGTGACCTCGCGGCCTCCTTTGCTGACCCCGACGATGCAGAGGTGAACGGCTCCCTCCGACGGCACGTAAACGCCCGTGACCGGGACGCCGGCCCGCTCCAGGACCCGCTGGATTCCTACGCCGCCGCCGAGGGCGGTCACCACGGAGCTGCAATCCTTGAACCCGGTACAATCCATGGACAGCATGGGGTCCTTGCGATGACAGATCGTATTCACTTTCATCAGAATGCCGGCGCCCATTTCGCCCGAGCGATATCCCGGGTACTCGCCGTAAGGCCCTTCATGCGCGATCTGGTCGGGGAGGATTTCCCCTTCGAGCACGACCTCGGCGCAGGCGGGGAACGTAAGATCGCTGTCGAGGCAGCGGGCGATTTCGATGGGCCGGTCGGCCAAGCCTCCCGCGAGCGAGGCTTCATCGCGGCCAATGCGGGTGGTGGAGGTTGCCGCCAGGTGGCTCGACTGGTCCGCCCCCATGACGATGGCAATCGGCATCGGCTTGTTCTGGGGGACATATTTCTCTTGCAGCATTTTCCCGCAATGGCTGGGCGGAAACGGCCAGCCCGCCAGGTACTGCGTATTGTGAATCATGAAGCGGTACGTTCCCCAGTTGACCCAACCCGTGTCGGGGTCCTTGCTGACCACGATGCACCAGGTTCCGAGATAGCGTCCGCCATCCCCGTCATGGATCATGGGCGTCGCCAGATTGCACACGTCCACGTCCTTGACTCGAACGATCACGTCACGGCACGCGGCATCCTTCACCAAGACAGGCGGGATGGGATTGGCGTCCCGGCGGATGTATTCGGCATAGATTTCGGGGATACGCACGTGGGGGGGCAGGCCCAGCGTTACGGCGGCGCGGCGCCACGTGGAAATGGGGTTCACGAAGATGCTCTGGCCCGGATAGTCGGTGATGTTTCGAAACACGACTGCCGGACCGTCCATTTCGGTCAAGCGGCGGCTGATGGCGCCTAATTCCAAATCCCAGTGAACCTCTTTGTCCACAAAAACCACATCTCCCGTGCGCTGGAGCGTCTCGACGAAG